>CAMYWP010000007.1 GCA_947302825.1 uncultured Bacteroidales bacterium | reverse complement strand
CGAAGAAGAACTGGTTGCCCAGGGTCTTGCGGGCGCTTTCGGGCTTTCCTACATAACCACGCAGGGCGGCGATGCTGGTATCGGCCCCGATATCTACCAGGCCACCGATAAGCGCGGCCCCCAGCAGGTCCTGGATGCGGAATTTATGGCTTTTGGCGGCCTTCACCACGTGGATGTCCTTGCCGTTGTGGCTCAGGGAGAAGGCAATATCCGGCCGGGTGAGGGCTACGCGCTGGAACTCCTCCACGATGTGCCGCAGTTCCACGCTGTCGCTTTTGAGGAACTTCCGGCGGGCGGGGATGTTGTAGAACAGGTTGCGTACGGCGATATTGGTGCCCACGGGGCAGGAAATCTCCCGCGTGCCTTTGTTCTCGGAGCCGGCCATGGTCACTTCCACGCCGGCCTCTTCGCTGGCCAGACGGGTGCGCAGGGTGACTTCGGCCACGGCGGCAATGGAAGCCAGGGCCTCGCCGCGGAAGCCGAAAGTAAGGATATGATGCAGGTCTTCGGCCGATGTGAGCTTGCTGGTGGCGTGGCGCTCGAAGCACAGGACGGCGTCGTCGGGGCTCATGCCGCAGCCGTTGTCAATTACCTGGATAAGGGTGCGGCCGGCATCGGTGACCACCACTTTCACGTCCGTGGCGCCGGCATCCACCGCATTCTCCATCAGCTCCTTTACCACGGAGGCGGGTCTCTGGACCACCTCCCCCGCAGCGATCATATCGGCGATATTCTTGGGTAGGATTCTCAGTTCCACGTTTACAGCAATTCAAAGAATTTGGAGATGTAGATGAGGGCCAGGACGATCAGGACCAGAGTGACGATGGTTATGATGGTGTGGGCGGCGCGCATGTCGGAGCGGGTTTTCTGATAATTGCCATTACGGAAGGCGCCCCGCAGGCTGCTGCCGGGCACGTATTCGCCGCTTTGGCGGGCTTTGTCGTTGCTGCCGTCCACTTCGCCGAACATCTGGCGGCGTTTTTCTTCTTCGGGATCGTAGTACCGGGGCTTGTAATTGAACACCCGGTGCGGCTGGTTGCCGAAGAAACCAAAATTGAACAGATTGGCCATAGGCGTTTAGAGCTTATTTTTTGGTTATGGTAACATGTTTAACCAAAGAATGGAAGGAATTGTCGTTTAAGGATAGGCAGTTGATGGCTTCCTGCACGCTAAAAGGTTTTTCAGAGACAAACAGGAAAACTTCAGCGTCTCCTTCCGGGGGGCCAACAAGGAAAGATTCCAAAGATTCCTCATAGGTGGAAGTGTGAGGAGGAAGAAGGATCGAATTGTTGTCCCTAAGGATATTCCATCCTGATGTTCCCTCCAACCAGACGGCGCAGAAGTAGATAGGTTCGTTACTATTGTTGATGACACGGATATCAGGATGATCCCCATACTTAAAATTCTCGCAGGCCTTACCGTTAACTATAAGGTCAAAGAAATATTGGTCCAAGTCGCCTTTGACGGAGTCGGCGGGTTTTTCCTTTTCCCGATGGGTGTGATAGGCCTTTCCCTTTATGATATCGTCAACAGTCCAATTCCCTGAATCGGCCTGGTATATCCTCTTTTTCCCATTTTTCAGTTCCCGGATGAACAAAGATTCCCCCATCACGCTAACCGAATCTTTCAGGTGGAGAGGCATTCCTGCATCTTCATTAGAAACTGGTTTCCATCGGGTCTCGCCGGCAGGCTTGACTGCAGCCTGCTTATCTACCAAGCCGAGCTGCAGGTTGCCCCTGTTCCCTCTTTGGGGAAGGGCTAGAGATGCGATTACGAAAAGATAGAGCAGGTTCATATCATTCGTTCTTTAAGTTCATCTATTAAGTTTTCGAAGAAAAGCAGAATCATGGAAACGGACAGCATGGCGACAGTCAAATTAGGTACAATTCGGAACCAATCTGTCACAACAAACATCAGCAGATAAGGAATCATCCACCAAACGATGGCCAAAATGACCGGCTTGGCGATGAGTATACCAATCACCGCCCGAGACCGTGTGGGGTCCTTGCGTATTTTTTTTGTCAAGGAAGAAAGCCAACCAGCAAATAAGGAATAGAGGAAGGACAAAAGCAGGCATAGCAATACACTCAGCCACAGATTTCCTTTAAAAAAGGGTCCCCCTTTCTGCATGGAGTTCATGCAATAAATGTGGTATATCGCTCCCGGCATCCAGTTCTGGTTGCGCACCATAAACGGGATATTCAGGACATCTTTTTCATCATAAATATCGGCCAGGATTACTATCTTTCCGTCGATATCTCGTGCGGCGGCTTGGGCCGATTCTTCCAGAAAAGAATCATAGTTTATATATTCCACGCCCAGATTGGAAAAGTCAAGAATCCGTTTCTTAGCTTTGAACTCTTGGTTCAACAGTCCTGCCTCCGATAGGATTCTTTCGGAAAAAGCATTGTCCACACTGCTGGGATGGGAGTAGAAATCTCCGACATTGGTATATCCGAATGTCAGATGGGCGTCGTCCGTATCAAAAAAGGAACGCATAACTTGCTCTTCCGTATAAAAACGGGAAACGACGATTTTGTTTCGATTCCTTAAAATGACATCTTCCAGATATTGGTCTATGCGGGGATTCTGATGTCCTTTGAAACGTATATCCAAACCTATAACCAGGGGGTTCAGTTCTCCCAGGCGTTCGATGACGGCGGCTATGTTATACCGAATCAGGGAATCATCGGGGCTGGTTTCATAGAAGTTAATCAGGCGTATGTTTTCTGCTTCGAAACCGCTTTCGGACCGGTTGTGTAAATTGTAATATCGGCCGATATAGGACAGTTTGTCTGCCTCGGCCTGGTGTCGGGCCAGCCATTCTCCCAGCCCAAAATACAGGAACGCCGCGATGAGCACGCTCCCCGCCGATACTGCCAGATGAAACAGTATCAATTTTGCGGGCGTATTGTTCTTGAGAGGCTGCATTTTTATTTTTTCCTTACGATAGGCAACCATTTTTTCGCCTCCTTATCCCCCATTTCCGCCGCATATTCACACCATCTTAATGCGCTTTTATAATATTTTGCTTTATAGGAATAGGCAAAAAGATTATAATAATCATGTGCCATGCGTTTTTGTATCGATTCGGGCATTTCAGACCGGAAAGGATACGCCATAATATAGTATTGTTGAGCTTTTTCCGGATTCTTTTCGACGCCAATACCGTTATTGAGCATATAGGCTAGCCAATAAAGATGCTCGGCAGAACCGGTGTCCACGGCCTTTTGTGCCAGGACATAGGCCTTATCATAGGCCTTTTTATTGTATTGTTTGACAAACAGAACAGAATAATAGTAAGAGATATCCTCAATAATCTGCCCATCCTGGCAACCGTGTTCATAGGCTTCGACATAGTATTGGGCGGCCATTTCTTTGTCTATCGGGAACCCCTTGCCGGTATCGTACATGACACCCACATTCAGCCAGGCCAGTGCATACCCTACATCTATGGACTTTTGAAACCAGTGATAAGCCTTTTGGTAATCTTGAGCATAATAGCACTCATTCCCTTTTTCACAATAAATCCATCCCAGTTTGTCGGCGACGGATTTCCGATTCACTTGTTGAAAGGATTTTTCATAGTAATCCTGTGCAATATCAAAATTGCGGGTTTCTCCAAGGTGTCCAAAATAATAGTAGTCACCCAAGATATCCTGCGCTATGTAATCACCGGCGTTGGCAGCTTCTGCCAGATAAGGCTTGGCGGCCAGTGTATCGCAGAGTTCCAAAAGACAGAGACCGGTATTTCGGGTGGCGACCAGAGACCCCTTTTCGGATGCTTCCCGGAAATAGGACAAAGCTTTTTTCTTGCCATCCGGAGCGCCCGGATTCGGATCTGTATAATAATATATTAAACCTGTTCTGTTGATGGCCTCGACAGATCCGTATTGCGAGGAAAGGTCATAGTACGCCAAAGCCTTTTGGGTATCTTCTTCCGTCCCCCAGCCCAATTCATAACACAAGGCCAGTTGGAAATACAATTCGCCGCGGAAATTTTCGCTGACACCCAACTCCTGTGCTTTCAAAAGATAACCGTAAGCCCGGTTCCGGTCGATGATGAGCGCATTATTTTCAGGATAATGGGTCTTATAAAAGATTTCATCGGTTCCATTGTAAAGAACAGATATCTTAAGATACAGATTCGCAAGATCTTCGGCATTTGTCTGATAGGCTTTAATGGCCTTCTTCATCCAGTATTCGGCTTTTTCGGCATTTTGCTCAACGCCTATTCCGCTTATATAGTATCGGCTTACTTTAGGAAAAGCTTCTGTAAAATCATTATCTGCCGCCATTTGATAATAGTGGAACGCCAAGGAGTCGCTCTGCGGTACACCGATGCCTAATTCATATAGCCCGCCCATCAGATATTTCCCAGTCGGATCATTTTGCTCCACGCTGCGTCGGGTCCATTTCACAGCGAGGGATGGGTTGAACGGGAATCTATTTCCGGAGGCATAACAGATACCCAAGAAAGCCTGGGCAAAGGGATTTCCTAATTCGGCCGCCTGCAGGTAATGTTTCTGGGACCGGGCCACGTCTTTTTTAACAACGCCCCCCTCATAATAACAGTCCCCCAGCAGAAGATGTCCCCACGAATAATTGGCATCGGCCAGCTTCCGAGCCGTCTTATAGGCTATCCGCTGCTGTTTTTTGTCCCCGGAGTTATATTGCTCTTGTGCTATTTGATACTCGGCGCGGCGTGATCCCTGACTAGCGGCTTTTTCGAAATATTCCTGCGCTTTATCCTTGTCCTCTTCGACACCAAAACCATCCCGGTAACAAAAGCCCAGATTAAGCAAAGCAACAGTTTCATTCTTTTCACAGGCCAGGCGAAGCCATTTGACAGCCAGCACGGAGTCTCTTTTAAACCCAAGCGTGTCACCTTTGTAATAGCACCGGCCCAGTATGGTCTGGGCATGAGAGATTCCCTGGGCAGCTTGTTCCATTAACTGCCGCCTAATTGCCAGAAACGCTTCTCCAGTATATCCGTTTTCCTGGGCAATGTCATAATAGTGGCCGATTTCTTTTCGGGAGAGTTTTCCGGGAAGGTGCTTTTCTGCAATTTGGGCCATATGATAGGGCGACCGCTGCAAATCTCCGTACTGAAGAAAGGCTTTTTCGAAATATCCGTATGCTCTTTCATAGTCTTTCTGTTCCATGAAATACATGCCGGAACAACTCAGGAGAGTCTTCATATCCACGATATTTCTATCCAGATGGAAAGTGCTCCTGTTCTCCCGGATTTGAGATAATGTCCTCCAGATGGAATTAGAAAAGTCGTCTTCGTGTTTTTTTACGGCCTCGGCCACGGTATTGTTCAGCACCTTGATGTCGTCCGAATAATCCTCCCAGTCACGGGCGACTAACCCGCGTTCCAGATCGTGGGCCTCAGAAAATTCAAAATAGGATCTGGGATAGTCATTTTGAATGAGCGCTTTCCGGCCACGGCTAATGAAGTCAAGATACCGGTCCCGGCGAAGATGATACTCGTATTTTTTCTTAAGCGAGTGTAGCAAGACCCTGTCCTTGGCGTTGATAAGCCGAGGTTTAACGTTGCCGGTTTTGGGAGAATTTAGGGCTTCGGCAAAAGACTGTACTGTCAGGTCTCCCTCAACATTATTGCCTTCCAGGAGCCTCACCAGCGTTTCTGTAAAATCTGTAGAGCGTATATAGCCATTCTCTACGGTCTGGGCGTTTATTGAGCTGGAACCAAAGTATGCTACGCCGCCGCTGCCCTTGACATCCGCTTCGTTGGGGAATAGCGCTTCTGCATGGCAGGTATCTACAAAAACCAGCACCAGAGCGCCCTTAGAGACCATCCGGTCTATGTGTTTCCGAATTTCTTGTCCGCCGAGAGCCGACGTGCTGGGGTCCTTATATTTAGCGTCGGAGGGAAGGAAATAATACTCTTTTGAAACATATGGATTGTCGGCCAGAATACCGTGCCCTGAAAAATACAACAGGATAACATCTCCCTCCCGGGCAGAATCTACGGCATTGGACAGGTTCTGTAAAATGGCTTTCCTGCTTCTGTCAAGCGGATCCTCCGGCAGGTGGACAGTCCGGATGTCATAGGCATATTGAAAAACATTGCGAAATTGCTCCTCCAAGCGCCTGGAGTCTTCGTCGGGAAGATATAGAATGGTGAATCCGTCGGTTTGGCCTACGCAAAAAGAGTACAAACTTGCACGATGTCTTTGTACTTCATATACGCCGTCTGCCGGTTCTAAATTAAATGTGGGCTCCGTGGCTATGCCCCGACTTATTTGAGCATGGACAACGGAGGATAAGCAGAGCAAAAAAAAGGAGATACTTTTTATTACTTTCATATCTTCAAAGATACAAATAATATTAGAATAATCCACATTTTCGGAAAAGGCGCTTTTTTATTAACTTTGCACATATATGCTGTCCGGCTATGGCTAGTACGGTAAAGAAAACCAAGTCCGTGTGGTTCTGCAGCCACTGCGGCAACGAATATTCCAAATGGCTGGGCCGCTGCCCTGCTTGCGGGGAGTGGAACACCCTGGTGGAAAAGGAAGTGGTCACCGGCAAGGCGGCCGGTCCCATGACCGTGCCCGGCGGTTCCCGCAAACCCATGCCCCTGAAAGAAGTGTCCACCACCCAGGAAGACCGAGTTTCCTTAGGTTCGGCCGAGGTTGACCGCCTGCTGGGCGGCGGTATCGTGAAGGGTTCGCTGGTGCTCATGGGCGGTGAGCCCGGTATCGGCAAAAGTACGCTTTCGCTGCAGTTGCCGCTGCACAGACCGGAGCTGAAAACCCTCTATGTCACCGGTGAAGAGTCCGTGAAACAGGTGAAAATGCGGGCCGACAGACTGGGAGGAGATTCCTCCAACTGCCTCATTTTCAGCGAGACGGATATGAGCGCTATTTTGGCCGAAGCCGAAGAAGTGGCCCCGGATCTCATGATTGTGGACTCCGTCCAGACCATGTACTGCCAGCATGTGGAATCCACGGCCGGCAGCGTGAGTCAGATCAAGGAAGTGGCGGCCCAGCTGCTGCGCTTTGCCAAAAGCACGGGAATACCCGTGATTCTTATCGGCCACATTACCAAGGAAGGCACCATTGCAGGACCTAAGATCCTGGAACATATTGTGGATGTGGTGTTGCAGTTCGAGGGAGAGAACAGAGGCGCCTACAGGGTGCTTCGCAGCATCAAGAACCGTTTTGGTTCCACCTCCGAACTGGCCGTTTTCGAGATGACGGGTACGGGCCTGAGGGAGGTGGCCAACCCTTCCGAAATGCTCATCCCCATGCATGAAGCCGGGCTCAGCGGCACGGCCATCGCCGCCATGCTGGACGGGAATCGGCCTTTCCTCTTCGAGGTGCAGGCCCTGGTGTCATCGGCCGTGTATGGCACCGCGCAGCGCAGCGCCACGGGCTTCGATGTGCGCCGCCTGAATATGCTCCTGGCGGTGCTGGAGCGCCGTGCGGGCTTCAAATTGGGCCAAAAGGACGTGTTCCTGAACATGGCCGGCGGCCTGCGCATCACAGACCCCGCCTGCGACCTGGCCGTGATCGTGGCCGTGCTTTCCTCCAACTTCGACATGCCCATTCCGGCCGATGTCTGCTTCGCCGGGGAAGTGGGCCTGAGCGGTGAAATCCGCCCCGTTTCCCAGGCTGCCCGCCGCGCGGTGGAAGCCGCCCGCGTGGGCTTTAAACGCATATTCGTAAGCTCCTACACGCACTTCGACCAAAAGCCCCAGGGCATCGAGGTGGTGAAGGTGGCCGATATCCCGGCGCTGGTCCGCGCCCTTTTCAAATAACCCTGCTATGAAAACCAAAGCCTTATTCCTGTGCTGCCTGTTTGCGACAGCCACCCTTTTTGCGCAACCGAAACTGAACCGGAACAACATTCCGGAGATTGTCAAAGCGATGACCCCGCAGGAGAAGGCCCTGCTGGTGGTAGGCTTCAACAATGCCTGCGAAGGCTATACGCCCACCCTTCCGGGAACCGGCGGCCTTACGCATCCCTTCGAAAAATACGGCATTCCTTCCGTGGTGATGATGGACGGTCCCGTGGGTGTGCGCCTGGAGCCGGACTGGCACGACGGATTGGGGGAGGCCCATTTTACCACCTGCTTTCCCACCGGCCTGCTCACGGCGGCTTCCTGGGACAGGGAAGTGGCTTTCCGAATCGGCCACGGGATAGGGGAGGAAACCCTGGACATGGGGGCCGATGTAATCCTGGGTCCGGGCATGAATCTGCTCCGCAATCCCCTGAACGGCAGGAATTTCGAGTATTTCTCAGAAGATCCCGTGCTTAGCGGTTCCATCGCGGCCGCCTATATCAACGGGGTGCAGGAAACGGGTGCGGGGACATCGGCCAAACACTTTGCGGCCAATAACCAGGAGACCAACCGTTTGGACGGAGATTCCAGGATGGATGAACGTACCCTGATGGAACTCTACACCCGTGGTTTTGAGATTTGCCTGCGGGAGTCGGATCCCTGGACCATTATGGCATCTTATAATCTGCTCAACGGGGAATATACCCAGGAAAGTTACAGCTTGCTCACCGGCATTCTACGGGAGGATTTCGGCTATAAGGGACTGGTGGTCACGGACTGGACCGGTATGCGGAACACGCCGCTGCAGCTTCACGCGGGCTCAGACCTGTTTATGGGCGGTATGTACAGCCAGACGGAACATATCCTGGCCAGTTTGGAAAACGGAAGTCTGCAAATGGCCGATCTGGACCGCGCCGTCACCAAGGTTCTGGAGCTGGTGGTGAAGTCGGTCTCCTTCCAGAAACCGGACTTTGTACCTCCGCTGAAGCCGGACCTGGAGGGGCATGCTAAGCTGGCCCGCGAAACGGCGGCCGAAGGCATGGTGCTCCTGGAAAACAAGGGCGTGCTTCCGTTAGCGCCTTCCCGCGTGGCGCTGTTCGGCGTACATTCCTACGACCTCATTCCCGGCGGCAACGGCGCAGCCTTTGTCTCCTGCCCTTATGTATCGCAGGTGAATGATGCATTGAGGGAGGCGGGCTTCTCCGTGGAGCCCCAGCTCGAAAACCTGTATAAGGGCTATGCCGCTTTCATCGACGCCGACCTTACCCTGAACCACAAGGTGAATGTACATGTGGGCCTGCCGCAGAAAGAGGAGCTGGACATCACCCCTCGCCTCATAGGGCAGGCTGAGTCATCGGCCGATATAGCCGTCATTACCATCGGCCGCACTTCCGGCGAGGCCCGGGACCGGATCCTTAGCAAGGAGTTCCTCCTGCAGGAGAACGAAAAGAGCCTGATAGAGCACGTGTGTGAGGTGTTCCACGCTGCCGGCAAGAAGGTGGTGGTGGTCCTGAACATTTGCGGCGTGGTGGAAACCGCTTCCTGGAAGCAGCAGCCGGACGCTATCCTATGCGCCTGGCTTCCCGGCGAGGAAGGCGGACATGCCATTGTCGATGTACTCACGGGTCAGGTGAACCCTTCCGGCCGCCTGCCCATGACCTTCCCCGTGGATTATTTCGACATAGCGGGGGCCGAGGATTTCCCCTATAATTTCATCAGCGACAAGGCCAACGAGAGCGTGGTGCATCCGGAGCGGCGCGGGCTGGACCCCAAGAACCTCATGTACACCAATTACACCGAAGGAATTTACGTGGGTTACCGTCATTTCCTTACAAGGGGCGTGGAGGTGGCCTATCCTTTCGGCTATGGTCTCAGCTATACCTCCTTTGAGTATGCTACGCCCAGCGTCAAACGAAAGGGTAATCGTATTGTGGCGTCCGTAAAAGTGACCAATGCGGGCTCTGTAGCAGGAAAAGAGGCGGTGGGTCTATATGTCCACGCGCCTCTTGGAAATTTTGCCGACAAACCGGAAAGGGAGTTGAAGGCCTTCGGGAAAACCAGGCTTCTGCAGCCGGGAGAAAGCCAGGTGCTGGAATTCTCCTTCCCGGTTCAGGACTTGGCTTCGTTCAACGCAGCACGCTCCCGCTGGGAAACCGCCAAGGGAAAGTATACCGTCTATTTCGGGGCCGATTGCCAAGCTCCGGCCGCATCCTTGCCCTTTAGCCTATAAGCCGCTTTTCCCAAATAAAACGCTTGCTCAGTTTCCCGAAAACACTTATCTTTGCATTGTTATAATTCAGAACGACATGAATCTTAGAGACATCAAGAAAGACATCCAGTATGTTATTGGCGCATTCATCGACGACTGCACCCTGTTCCTGAACATGAACCCCGACAGCAAGAACGCCGATGAAATCACCGGCCTCATCGACAAGGCCGTAGATCTGTACAACGATCTTCGCGACAAGGTGGTTTCCGCCCCCAAGGAAGATGTGAAGGCATACTACAAAAGTGTAAGCCAGGAGCTCCTCACCAAGACCGATGGTCTGTACGAAGAACTGGCAGCCGCCGTCAAGAAAGGCCTCGCCGCATAATTTCAGCCCATACAAAAAAATAAGCTGCAGGTTACTGCAGCTTATTTTTTTATCAGGGCGGAGGCCCAGACTTCGCAGCCTTCACATCGGCCCACGAAACCCAGGCGTTCGGTGGTGGTGGCTTTTACGGAGACGCAGTCTTCGGTCACTCCCAGGATGGGTGCCAGCGTGGCGCGCATGGCGGCGATATGGGGCGCCAGCTTAGGTCGCTGCAGGGCAATGGTGATGTCTACGTTGCCCACAGTGTAGCCGCGCTCTTTTACCAGTGCAACCACTTTGGACAGCAGCAATTTGGAGTCCACGCCTTTCCATTCATCGGACGTGTCCGGGAACAGGTGGCCGATATCCCCCAGCGCCAGACAGCCCAAAAGGGCATCGCAGAGGGCGTGAATGGCCACGTCGCCGTCCGAGTGGGCTACGAAACCTGTGTCCGAAGGGATGCGCACGCCGCCCAGCCACATGGGCAGTCCAGGGGCCAGGGCGTGTACATCGTATCCGTTACCAATTCTGATATCCATAGACAAATGCATAATATTTGCAAAGATACGGGAAAAAAGTGTAAATTTGTGCATGATGAAAAAATGGATTCTCCTTTCCCTTGCGCTTCTTTTTAGCGCCGGTCTTTTTGCCCAGAACGTGGAGGAAGACCCCGATTTGAAATATGCGACGGACATGCTCAAGAAAGGCGCGCCCGCCCCGGACTTCACCCTCAACGACATTGAGGGCACACCCGTAAGCATCAAAGACTTCCTGGGGAAGAAGGTGGTGCTGGTGTTCTGGGCCTCCTGGTGTCCGGACTGCCGCGCAGAGGTCCCGGAGCTCAAGGCCATGCAGGCCAAGGCCGATCCTGAAAAAGTAGCCTTCGTATCCATTTCCTTCGACCGCACGGAAGAAGCTTGGAAAAAATATGTGCTGGAGAATGAACTGGGCGGCGTGCAGCTTTTTGACGCATCCGGCAAAAAGGAATCGGCCGTGGGGGATGCGTATCACGTAAAGTGGATTCCCGCCCTGTATCTGATTGACGAAAAAGGCAAGATCCAACTTGGTACTGTGGTGGCTTCCAAAGTAGCTAACGCCCTGAAACCCCAAAAGCAGGGCAGGACACCTCAGAAGGTGAACTAAACTATGGACAAGCAGCTTTCATCGGAGAATCTGCCGCGTTTCCAGCGGTATTATTCGGCCGATTCTTTCTGGAAAAAGATCCGGCGGCTGGTAAAAAAGACCGGCGCCAAGACTGTCTATTATGCCTTGGTACTGTACTATACGCTCATGGATCCCGCTACGCCCTATAAGTATAAAGCCGTGATTGCCGGTGCCCTGGGCTATCTGATCCTGCCCGCCGACATAGTCCCGGACTTCCTTCCCGCCATGGGTATGGCCGATGACTGGGGCGCCCTGCTGGCCGCCGTGATGTACGTAATCACAGCCATTACGCCGGAAATCAAAAACAAAGCCCAGCAGCAGCTGGGCCAGTGGTTCGGTTCCGTTTCCAAGGAAGATTTAGGCGATTTGGCTTAAGCTTTATTTCCCCGCCAGATGTTTCTCCCAGGCCCACGCGGCCTTGAGGGTTTCTTCCACCGTGCGAGTGGCTTTCCAGCCCATTTCCGTATTGGCAAGGGTGGGATCGGCCCAGATGGCGGTGACGTCTCCGGGGCGGCGCGGGGCAAACTTGTAATTGAGTTTGAGGCCGTTCACTTTCTCGAAGGCATTCACCAGTTCCAGCACGCTCACCGGCCGGCCGGTACCCACGTTGAACACTTCGCAAGCCTGTTTCATCTTTCCTTCCAGCATGCGTGTGACGGCAAACACGTGCGCCTTGGCCAAGTCCACGATATCAATATAGTCGCGCAGGCAGGTGCCGTCCGGCGTGGGATAATCGTTGCCGAAAATGCTCAGGCATTCCCGTTTGCCAATGGCCGTCTGGGTAATAAAAGGCACCAGGTTGTTGGGAACGCCGCGGGGGAGTTCGCCGATGAGGGCGCTGGGATGGGCGCCGATGGGGTTGAAATAGCGCAGCAGGATGCCTTTCAGTTTGCCTTCAGAGGCCTTTACGGCATCGCGAAGGATGTCCTCGCACATGGTTTTGGTGTTGCCGTACGGCGAGGTGGCGGGTTTGCGGGGTGTGGTTTCCGTCACGGGGACACTGTCCGGTTCGCCGTAGACAGTGGCCGATGAGGAGAACAGCACGTTGCAGCCGCCCTGCTCCTGGGCAGCCTCCAGCACGTTCAGGAAGCTGGTGAGATTGTTCTTGTAGTACTTGAGCGGCTGGGCCACGGATTCGCCCACGGCTTTGTAGGCGGCAAAGTGGATTACAGCGTCGATGGGATACTTGGCGAAGAGCGCCTTTACTGCGACAGCGTCGCAGAAATCCATCACTTCCAACGGGAGGTCTTCCCGGCCGGTGATTTGCTTTACGCCTTCATAACAGGTGCGGTCGCAGTTGGAGAAGTTATCGGCCACCACTACGTCGTAGCCGGCTTCCAGCAGTTCCACCGTCACATGGCTGCCGATAAAACCGGCGCCTCCCGATACCAGAACAGTCTTTTTCATTTCTTTTCCTTTTTTCTGAGTGCTCTTTTTCGCTCCTTTTCCAGGTAGCGTTCCAGACGGCGCCGATCCCGCTGTGCGCGCCGCTCCAGTTTCTTGAGTTGTTTCAATTTGCGGGCACGCTCCTTCTCCAGTTTTTTCTGGGCCTTAGCGGCTTGCTTCTCTTGGTAGATCCGGTCTTCTTCAGCCCATTTGGCTTCCCGCTCGGCCTGTTTGGCCGCTTTTTCCTGCGCCCTCCGCTCCTTCGCGGTGAGCTCCGGATGCGGCGCCTGCAGGGAATCGGCCGGCGCCTGCAAAGAGTCCAGCGGTGCCTTCAGGGAGTCCACAGGTGCCTGGAGCGAATCCAGTGGCGCTCTCAAGGAATCCACAGGCGGCTTCTGGAGTGTATCTACGGGCGAGAGTTGTCGCCCGCTGGTATCCGGCAGGTCTTGAACGGCCTCCACCTGCTTGCGGGCCCTTTCGCGGGCCACCTGCAGGGAATCCCGGATGGCGATGTCGCGGTAAATGCTCTTGACGTGTCCCGGGAAATAAGTTTCCGTCTGCTTGAACTCCGTATGCGGACGCGCCAGGTAGGCGAAACGTTCGCTCTTACGCGGGACCAGCGGCGTCACATCCCGCGGTGATTTCGGCCTTTGGTCCGGCTCCCAGCGGAAACCTTTCAGGGTGCGTTCGTCGTCGGGCAGCTGGACGGAGGGGTAACCGTCGTTCTTGGGATTCTCGTAATAGTAGATATGATCCAGGTCCCCGTCCTTGAACGTGGCGTATATCATTTTGGATTCCACCTTGTTCACGGTGGCCAGTACGCCGTCCTCCTCCAGGAAGAAGATGGAAGAGGCGCCGCCCAGCGCATCGAAGCGCGTGAGGGCGTTGGTGGAATCGAAGTAAGCCACCATCTCCGTTCCCCGGATCTGGTCGAAGCACTTGGGTGCCTGTTCAATGGTGATGAACGCATTGGAGAGCAGGTGAGCACGCTGCATCTGCTCATTTTTGACCACGACAAAAATGCTGTCACCTACATATTGCCGGTTTCCCTCGTTGTAGAAGATGGGGTTCTTGTACAGGCGCACCAGGGAATCCATGTCGGAGTAGGTAAGGGAATCGGCCACCATCTGCATGTTACGGCGGAACATGCGTACCCGCTTGGAGCCCCACAGGAAGTTGACCTTGGTGGTGTCCTTGGGCGGCGGCAGGGTGTCCTTCACGGCCTGTGAAGCGGCCAGGGAATCGGTGGGGGCCGATGGGGCCCTCAGACTGTCCTTAGGTGCCTGAGGAGGTGCCGAGGGTGTTTCGTCCTGGGGCGGTTTGGCGTTCTGCGGTGGTTTGGCCCCCTGTGGCTGCTTGGCTCCCTGCGGCGGCTTTTGGTTCTGGTTGTTCTTCGCGGCGGCCTCTTCCGCCGCTTTGGCCGCCGCCTCAGCCGCTTTCTTGCGGTACTCCATCACCGGATCTCCGCTCAGGTCCTTGAGGCGTTTTTCGGCGTCCTTCTGCCATTCTTCCGGAATGTCGCAGCGGGGTATGCCCCTGAGCAGCAACACATCGCTGCCCAGGTATAGGGTGTCCCGCACGCCGTTTTCATCAGTGATGGACATGATGGCCGGCTCCCGGGTCATCCGTACCTGGGAGAGGGAATCCTAATACTGGAAGCGGCCGGCCAGGGCGAACACGTTGCGGGTGGTATCCATCAGTTCCACGTTGCCCAGGAGTTCGGCATCGTTGCGGTCGCGGAAATAGTAGAGGGAATCGGCCCAGGTTTCCTGGTCGGTGCTTAGTACGTGCACCCGGCGGCGGAAGAAGAATACCTCCTGGTTGCGGTCGTACCAGCCGTCGTGGGCGCTGAGCATCTTGTCGTCCTGCCACATGTCGGTGTTGTAGCCGAAATAGGCGGTGGAAAGGTCGCTGCGGTACTCCAGGCGGGAGGTTTTTACGAAAGTGGTGTCCAGGTACATGTTCACCTGGTCGTTGAAAACGAAGAGTTTGGCCTTGGAGTCGTAGGTGCCGTACAGGCTCTCGATAATCTGTCCGTCTTTATCGCGCATGGCCGCTCCATCCTGGAAAATGGCCACGGAATCCTTGGTGTTGTAGTCCAGGTAGCGGGTGCGCAGGGTGTTCTTGTCGCTGTCTTCCAGTTGCACCAGGCTGCCCCGGAACTTGGCCATGTTGTCGTCCACCACGTACTGCAGGGTTTCACTGCTCAGCTGCGTCTGGTCCTGGATAATGCGCACGTGGCCGATAGCGTCGATGATGTTGGTATTGACGTTCCACAGGGCGGTGTCGCACAGCAGATAAGTGTCGTTGTGAAGGAAGCGCGCCGGGCCGATGACCTTACGGTAGTTCTGTCCGTTCTCTTCGATGAGCTGGGCGCTCTGGGCACTGATCAACCGTACCTTTCCGTCGTCCTGTTTCTGTTGCTGGGCATGCAACGGAACAAGGGCGGCCGATAAAAACGCCAGCCCGGCCAAAATGATATGATCGGCCCGGAAACGCACTGTTTATTTGCGCTGGTTCCACATCTCCCGCGAGAATTCACATTCGGCGAAAAGCGGGTCGATGACGATATAGGTATCCTTGGCCCTCTTGTTGAGGAATTCGTCGATGGCATCCATCTGCTTGTTCATCTGCACCTTGTCCAGGATTTCCGTGTAGTCGTTCTCGAAGGTGGCGGTGTGGGCCGGGATGATCTTGTCCACGCGGAGGATCTTGTACACCAGGTTGCCGGAGCGCTCCTGCAGATAACCTTCATTGTCCAGGGATTCCACCGGCTGGGAGATTTCGCCCACCTTCAGGTCCTTGACGGCGCCATAATCGGCCGGTTTCATCTGGTCGATTTCAAAGTAGGAAGAACCGGTGGAGGGATCGGCCATCTGTCCGCCGTTGGTGCGGGTGGCAGGGTCCTCGGAGAAAAAGCGGGCGGCCATTTCGAAGCTGATTTCATCGGCCTCGATCTGGGTTTTGAGGCTGTCCAGCGTGTGGAAAGCCTTTTCACGGTCTTCCACCGTGTACTGCGGTTTGAGCAGGATGTGGCGGGCGTTGAACATGTCGCCCTTCTTTTCGATGACCTCGATGATGTGGAAACCGTCGGGGGTCTCTACGATCTGGGAGATGGTGCCGGGGCGCAGGGCCATGGCGGCATCGGAGAAGGCGGGCCAGAAGATGGACTTGGAGGCCAGGCCCAGTTCACCGCCGCGGCGGGCGCTGCCCGGGTCTTCCGAATAGATGCGGGCCAGGGTGGAGAACTTCTCCCCGTTCATGATGCGTTCCCGCAGGCTCAGCAGTTTCTCTTTTACCGCCATGGCGGCCTTGGCCCTGTCGGGATAGATGCAAATCTGGCTCAGCTGGTATTTGACGGGCACCACGGGCAGGTCTTCCGGATCCGTGGCGTCCATGTATTCCTTCACGTCGTAAGGAGTTACCTCCGAGATGGCGCTGGCAATCTGGCTTCGTTCCTGTTCAATGAGACTCTGGTCTTCCAGGGCCTTCATCCATTCCTGACGCAGTTTGTACAGGGGTTTGTTGAAGTACTTCTCCATTTCCTCGTCACCGCCCATTCGGGTACGGAAATAGTCCATACGCTGGGTAAGGCTGGCACTTACCATGTCCTGGTTCACGGTGAGGGAGTCCACGCGGGCCTGCATGAGGAAGAGCTTGGCGTCCAGCATGCCTTCCAGCACCTGGCAGCGCATGTCTTTGTCGGAGGAGGAGCCGCCCACGTTCATCTGCTGGACTTCGGCCTCTACGTCGGACAGGAGGATGGTTTCACCGCCGATCACGGCAACGGTTTTGTCCACCACGCCCTTGTATTTCTGGGCACTAAGGGTGAAGCAGGCCGATAAAGCGGCGAGCGTTAGGAATATATGTTTCATACTCAATAGATTACGTATTTATTGTTCTTGCGGGCATCCTCCAGCACGTCTTGTTCCAGGCTTTCTTCCAGCGTATGTTTCCGGGCGCTCAGGATCAGTTCCCGGATACGGTCTTCACAGTATTCCAGCGGTGCGGTTTTCCCTTCCGGCACTTGCTCGGCCAGGTAGGCCAGGTGCAGGATGCCGTTCTCGTCGGTGTATTCCATGAACTGGTTGCGGATGCCGGAGAGCAGTTTCTGGTATTCGATGCCCATTTCCCGGGCCAGGGAAAGCGCATCCATCCAGGTATCGGCCTGGTCCACGTACTTGATGGCGGTGGTGCTGGCCAGGTTGGCGGCATCCATCACATCGGCCTCTTCGTCCGACGACATGAGCTTGCGTAGGTTCTTGATGCTCTTGGAATCGGCGGGAATCAGGAGGTAACGGGCTTTCACGATGGGGCGTTCCAGGCGGAACAGCGCGCTGTTTTCCTTGTAAAAGCTGTTCACTTCCTCGGCGGTGATGAGGGTGTCCAGTCGCTGGTTGATGTACAGCTGTTCGTAACGGTATTTCAGCAGGGTGCGCCGATAATCCTCCAGTTCCTTGGAAACGTCTTTTTCGGCGGGGGAGAGCTGTTCATCGGCCATGTCCAGCAGCAGGAGTTCCTGCGCCCAGGCGTCGATGTACTGGCGGGCCAGTTTGGTGCTGTCTTCCGAGGAAACGCCCTGCGGGATATACTTTTCCAGTTCGCTCAAATGGAGCTTGTGGTCGCCGGCTCTGGCCACCACTTCTCCGCGGAACAACTCGTTGGCCGTGTCCGACAAGGTGTTTACCACCTTGCACGAACACACGGCTACAAGCAGGATCCCTATGTACAGCAGTTTGCGCATTATCCTGCAAAGGTACAAAAAAAATTAGTTTGTACCGTCCAGGAGCAACTTCAAGAAGCGGGCCAGAGCGGCGCGCACTTCGGATACGGGGGCTGTTGTGTTGTTGGTGAGAATGGAAAGGGTTACGGCGGGCTGGCCGTCCGTGTCCAGGATATAGCCGGAATAGCAGAGCACGCCGTCCATGGAGCCGCTTTTGACGCGGATGCGTTCGCGGCCTTCCGTCTGGGGCAGCAGGGTGGAGAGGGTACCTTCGCCGGGATGGGGCAGGGAAGCCAGGAAAGCCTCAAAAGCGGGGCTCTGCTGCATTCCCTGCAGGAAACGCACCATCCATTCCGGCGAGACGTAGTTCATGCGGGATAGGCCGCAGCCGTCTACCTGACGCAGGCCGTCGGGATCCGGAACCAGCTCTTCCAGCACCTTGCGCCGGGCCACCAGGCAGCTGTCGTACAGGGCCGATTCCGATGCCTGCTCGCCCATGGCGCGCAGCAGGGCCTCGGCGTAAAAATTGTCGCTGCGGACATTGGTGATGCGGGCAATCTCTTTCAACGGGGCCGATAGCGTTCGCCCAAGCACAGTGGGCGTAACGGCTTTATCGGCCGGGACAAAATCGGGGCCGCGCACGTAGCCGTGCCGGTCCACATCGGCATAACCGTCGTCCACGGTCCAGCCGGTGTCGCAGAGGTTTTTCCAGAAATAGTAGGCGCAGGTAAGGGCGCCGAACTTGTTGGCAAAGTGCTCCGTCTTAGGCCGGCGGTCGGTGGCGAAGGAGCCGCGCAGTTCGGCATAGGGCGCCAGGTCTGTAGTGTACAGGTACAGACTGTTGCCGGTGCCGGCAGGCCCGGTGACGCTGTGGTTGGAAAGGTGCATCCAGGGCGTTTCCGGGTAGCTTTGCCGCATCCGGACGGGCTGTCCGGCTACATCGGCCTGTACTTCCAGGTCTATGCTGTTCTGGTAGAAGCAGAGTGCGTTGGTCCCGGTGCCGTAATAGGTGCCGATGTCGTTGAATTCCCAGCTGGGATGCTCCAGATTGCCTTCGTACACGCTTCCGTCGCCCACGATGCGTCCCTGGATGCGCTGGATGCCGGCCTCCCGGAGGAGGGACTTCCATTGCCAGAACAGCCGCCCGTTTTCCGTTGCAATGCTGTCCTTCGCACCCAGGGTGGGATCGCCGTGGCCGATGAGATAGACGTCCCCCTCCAGCACACCGTCCCGGACGGTTCCTGTGTAGCCCACTTCCGTAACGAAGCGGAAATCCGGTCCGAAGGCATGCAGGGCCGTGCCGGTTGTGACCAGCTTCAGGTTGGAGGCCGGGGTCATGCGCTGCTGCCGGTTGTGGGCGGCCAGGACCTGGCCGTCCCGGTCCACCGCCAGCACGCCCCAGACGGCATCTTTCAGGACGCCGCTACGCTGCAGCTGATCCACGTATCGCTGCGCCGGGGTTTGGGCGGCGGAAAGGACCGGCAGCAGGAAGGCCAGTCCCAGCAGGAGGAGGGAACGTTTCATGTTTTAGATATCCAGGGCGTGTTCGTAGCCGGCCCGGTAGGTGTAATGCAGGAGTTTCGTGGCTTCCGGGTCGTGCATGCACTTCTGGACGATGGGGTTCCAGATTACGGGACGGCCCAGTTCCATGGCAATGTTGCCCAGGTTACACACGGTGCAGGAGCTGTGGCCCACTTCGATGGGAACGTTGGGATCGCGGCGGCTCAGGACGGCGTCGATGAACTTGCGGTGGTGACCCACTTTCACCTCGTACGGAACGTCGCTGGCTTCCTGGACGGGCATGTCGAACTTCTTGTCGGAGGCTTCGAACTTGCCGCGGCTCACCTTGATCCAGCCCTCCGTGCCGTAGATCTGCACGCCGGGCGTGCTGCCGTCGAAGGGCTCTTCGGACACGATGATGCCGTTGTCGTACTTGAAAGTGAGGTGGTCGTAGTAGCTGTATCCCGGGGGAATGATTTCCACGGGACCGCTGCCGTCCTTGCCCAGGGCCCACTGCGCCACGTCGAACATGTGGGCGCCCCAGTCGGTCATGAGACCGCCGCCGCACACTTTATACCAGCGCCAGGCACCCCAGAGCTGTTCGTTCTGCTCGGGCGTGATGATGGGATCCAGGTCGGGGTGATAGTACACGCTCTCCGGAAGCGGACCCAGCCACTTGTCCCAGTTCAGGCCGGCCGGGACGGGCATCTTGGGCAGGTTGCAGGGCATGGGAGCGGCCGTGACAGGGTTGATGTTGTTTCGGCCCACATACACCTTGAGCTTGTGGATCTGGCCCAGTTCGCCTTCGCGGGCCAGGTTGGCGGCGTGGATGAATTCCTCGCTGGAGCGCTGCTGGGAGCCCATTTGCAGGATGCGGCCATACTTGCGCACGGCCTTCACCAGCTGCTGGCCTTCGTAAATAGTGAGGGTGGCGGGCTTCTCCAGATAGATGTCCTTTCCGGCCTTGCAGGCGGCGATGGCAATGACGGCGTGCTGGTGGTCCGGGGTAGCGATGACCACGGCATCAATGTCCGGGCGTGCCAGGAGGTCCTGGTAGTCCTCGTACACATCTACCTTCACCTTCTTTTCGCCCTTCTTGGTGTAATAGTCCTTGACGCGGCGTACGAAGCGGTCGCGCTTGACATCATACACGTCGCAGCCGGCCACTACGCGCACATCGTCCATGCTCATAAAACCTTGCAGCAGGTACATGGCCTGCTGGCCCAGGCCGATGAAGCCCATCTGTACTTTGCCGTTCTTATCGGCCTTCTTGTTGGTGGATGCGGCCGATGCAAAAGCATCCAGCGGAAGCATACTGGCGGCGGCGCCCAGGGCCGTCACGCGGAGGAAGTTTCTTCTTTGCATAATTATTGGGTTATTAGTTTCTTGACTTTTCCATTTTCCCAGGTGAGGTCTACGGTCTGACCGGTGCGGGTGCGGATGCCGCGGATGTGCCCGCTGGGCCAAGCCTGAGGCAGGGCTGGCAGCGGAATTACCTCTTCCGGCGTGGACTGGACCAGCATCTCAATGACTCCGGCGCAGCCGCCGAAATTGCCGTCGATCTGGAAGGGGGAGTGGGCATCCCAGAGGTTGGGATAGGTGCCGCCGCCGCTGCGGTAGTTGGTGCCCTGGTATTTGTCGGGACTCACGTAACGGAGCAAGCGGCGGTACATCTTGTAGGCGTTTTCGCCGTCGCCCAGGCGGGCGTACAGGTTCACGCGCCAGCCGCAGCTCCAGCCGGTGGTCTCGAAGCCGCGGATTTCCAGGGTGTGGTGGGCGGCATCGGCCAGGGGCGTTCCCGCCGCAATCTGATGGCCGGGATATACGCCCACCAGGTGGGACTGGTGCCGGTGCTGGGGATCCCAATCGGCCCAGTCGTAATACCATTCCTGCAGAGCTCCGTTTTGGCCGATATGATAGCCGCGGAGGCGGGGAAGCACGGCTTCCAACTGAGTGGCGAAGTCTTTGTCGCCCAGTTCCTTAGCGGCGCCCAGGGCGTCCGTGAGGCATTCCCGGATGATGGCCAGGTCGGCGGTGGCGCCGTACACGGTGCGGCCCCGGTAACCGTCCGGGTTGTGGTAGTGGTTTTCCGGCGAGGTGGAGGGCGAGGTGATGAGTTCCCCGTCCTTCTTCACCAGGATATTCAGGCAGAACTGCGCGGCACCCTTGAGGGTGGGGTAGTCCCTTTCCAGATCCTGGCGGTTGCGGGTGAAGAGCCAGTGTTCCCAGATATGGGTGGACAGCCAGGCGCCGCCGGTGTTCCAGTTGGCCCAGCAGGGGTCTCCGGTACCCAGGCCCACCGGATTGGTCATGGCCCAGGGGTCGCTGTTGTGGGCCTGGCACCAGCCTTCTTCCACGCCGTAGAACGCCTGCGCGGTGCGGGCGCCGGTCTGGGACAGGTTGTGTACGAAGCCCAGCAGCACCTGGTGCATTTCCGGCAGGGCGGCGGCTTCGGCGGCCCAGTAGTTTTCCTCCAGGTTGATGTTGGTGGTATAGTTGCAGCGCCACGGCGGGTCCATGCTTTCATTCCATAGACCCTGCAGGTTGGCGGGAATGCCTTCCGTGCGGGAGCAGGCAATCAGGAGATATCGGCCGAATTGGAAATAAAGGGCCTCCAGTTCCGGGTTGGTTTCCCCGTCGGCGTAGCGCATGAGCTGCTCATCGGTGGGCAGGGCGGCGATTTCCGGGGCCGTGGAGCCCAGGTCCAGGCTCACGCGGCCAAACAGGGCCTGATAGTCTTTCAGGTGGTCTTTCTGCAGCCGGGACCAGCCCTTTTGGGCGGCGGCTTGGGCATCCCGAAGACTGGCCTCCTTGTATTCCCGGCCTTCTTTCACCGGGTCTTTGTCGAAGCCGTTGTAACTGGTGTGGTTGGCCACTACCAGGAGCGCTTCCTTCACGCCGCTGAGCTGCAGCGTGCTGTCCTTGACTTCGGCCTGGGGGCAGGTGACCACCGTGCGGTAGTGGATGCCGCGGTCGGGGTCGTAGAACTTGACGGTTTTCCCTTCCTGCAGCACGTGCCAGGCGGTGTAGCCGTCGCTTACCAGGGCGTTTTTATCGGCCTTGGTCTGATGAGGAAGGGCCGATGAAAGGCGGATGGAAGCCTCGATGGGGGCCTCGCTATTGAGTTGAATCACCACCACGCTGTCCGGGGCGCTCACAAAATACTGCGCCTGGAAGGCCTTCCCGTTGCGTTTGTAGCGTATGGTGGCTGTTGCGGTGGCCAGGTCCAACTCCCGGTAATAGTCGGTGATTTCCCCTTCCGGATAGGTGATTTCCAACTGGCCCAGCGGCTGGTACATTTCGCTGTTGTGTCCCTGCAGCTTGCGCTGGAGTTCATCGGCCTTGGGATAGTCTTCCCGGTCCAGGGCTTCCCGCACCCGGGGCAGCCAGGAGGAGATTTCGTCCCAGGGGGTGAGGGTGGCGACCAGGCCGTAATCCGGGTGCTCCGGGCCCCTGTCCGGTTCCCCGGTCCACAGGCTGATGTCGTTCAGGGAAATGCGGTCTGTCTCCGGTCCTCCGTACACCAGGGCACCCAGCGTCCCGTTGCCCAGCGGGAGGGCTTCCTCGAAGAAGCCGGCCGGCTGGTTGTAGTGGAGTTTCAACGGCTTTTCCGGCGATGGGGAGCAGGCCGATGCCAGTCCCAGAAACAATAGAAGAGGAAAGAAATGTTTCATATACAAATGTAAGGTTTTTTTTCGTACCTTCGAACCATGAAAAAGAAATTCCATTCCTTCGCTGGCCGGCTTACAAGACGCATCATCATCGTGATGCTGGTTGTGATGACCTTTGTTTCCGGACTGATATTCCTCTTTGCTGCAGGAAGCATCCTGAGCATGATGACCGATCATTATCAGGATATTCTCAGTCTTACCAGTGAGCGGACGGAAGGGATGCTGCGGCTGGTGGAGGTATCATCTACCAATAACGTGGGTGAAATCTCCAAACACCTGGCCAACCCAGACCAGGTGCAGCAGTCTTTGGAAAGCGAACTGTGCCTTAATCCCCATATCGTGGGTTGCGCCGTGGCCTTTGTGCAGAATTATTATCGTCAAAAGGGTCTGTGGTACGAGCCTTACGCCCGCTGGACCAAAGACGGCTCCATCGAGATGCTGCAAATCGGCGGGCCCGATCACGACTATTTTATGCGGGAATGGTACTTGAAGGGAATTGCTTCGGAAGTGGGCTATTGGTCGGAGCCCTATTACGACGAAGCCGGCGCCCGTACCATGCTGTGTACCTACGTATTGCCCGTCAAAGATAAAAAAGGGGAGATTGTCGGTGTATTCGGGGCCGATGTCTCGTTGTCCTGGCTCACCGAGCAGGTGAAAAACCTGGACTTGAATGCCGAAAAAGGCGGCATCTCGTCCTTCGCCGTCTCGGAATCGGAACATCCCATCTATGCTTTTATCCTTAGCCGGAACGGCGATTATCTGGTGCATCCGGATCCCAACCGCATCCTGTCGGACAATTATTTCAAGCATTCGGAAGACGAAAAGTACCAGAAGGTGGGCCGCGCCATGCTGGCCGGGGAAAGCGGCCGGGGCATAGCGGAAATGGACGGGGTCCGTTCCTATGTCTTTTATGCGCCGCTTATGCATTCCGGCTGGTCCATGGCCATTGTGATTCCCGTGGAGAGCATTATGGCTCCGGGTATGCTTTTGGGTATGCTCATTATCCTGCTGCAGGGTTTCGGACTGCTCATTGCGTTCATCCTGTTCCGGAGATCGATCCGCCGGACTGCCCGGCCGCTCAAGTTTCTGGTCCGTTCCACGGAAGAGGTGGCCAAGGGACATTTCGACACCCCGCTCCCGCAGTTGCGTTATTACGATGAAATCCATCAGTTGCGGGATTCCTTCGAGCACATGCAACATTCCCTTACCCGCTATGTGGATGAACTCACGGAGGTGACCACCCGGGAGGCGGCCATCGACCGCGAACTGGACATCGCCCGCAACATCCAGATGTCCATGCTGCCCGTACAGGGTCCCGTAGATGGGAAGGGAATAGACCTCTCCGGCACGCTAACACCGGCCAAGGCCGTGGGCGGCGATTTATACGACTATTTTGTCCGGGACAACCAATTGTATTTCTGCATCGGGGACGTGTCCGGAAAGGGAGTGCCGGCCGCCATGGTGATGGCCGTGACCAGCGCCCTGTTCCGTTCGCTGTCGGACGGCGAATCCAGTCCGGCCCAGGTGATGAACGGACTCAATGCCAACCTGTCCACCCGCAACGACTCCCTTATGTTCGTTACGCTGTTTTTCGGCATCCTGAACCTCTCCACCGGGCAACTGCGCTATTGCAATGCGGGTCACGACGCACCCTTGATCATCGGCCCGGATGGATCGGTGGAAATGCTGCAAGTGGAATCCAACCTGGCGGTAGGTGTGATGCCCGGCTGGGAGTTTGTGGAGCAGGAGGTGACGCTGAAGCCCGGTTCCCTGCTGTTCCTGTATACCGACGGCCTCACGGAGGCGGAGAATCCCGTACACGAGCTCTTCGGCATGGACCGGATTCTGGAGGAAGCCCGGAAGGACAACAAGCAAAGCCCGGCCGATTTTGTGTCCTCTATGAAGGCGGCCGTCCATACATTTGTAGATGGGGCCGAACCCAGCGACGACCTTACTATGCTGGCCATCCGATATGTTTGCTAAAATCGGCCCAAATTAGTACCTTTGAACAATCAAATCTAAAATAATTATGGCTCAACTTCACGTCATCGACCACCCCATGGTCCAGCACAAACTCACCATCATGCGCGACAAGGAAACCGGTTCCAAGGATTTCCGCGAACTGCTTAAGGAGATTGCTACGCTCATGGGGTACGAAGTCACCCGGGACATCGCCCTGGAAGATGTCTGCATCGAAACCCCCATCTGCAAGATGACCGCCAAGAAGGTAAGCGGCCGCAAACTGGCCATCGTCCCCATCCTGCGGGCGGGTCTCGGCCTGGTAGATGGCCTGCTTACGCTGGTTCCGGTGGCAAGGGTGGGTCATATCGGCCTTTACCGCAACGAGGAAACCCACAAGCCTGTGGTGTATTACTGCAAGCTTCCGGAAGATATCCAGGACCGCATGGTCATCCTCACGGACCCTATGCTGGCCACCGGCGGCAGCGCCTGTGACGGCATCGCGATGCTCAAGGAGCGCGGCTGCACCAACATCCGGCTCATGTGCCTGGTGGCGGCCCCGGACGGCGTTGCCAAAGTGCAGGCCGAACACCCCGATGTGGATATTTACGTGGCCGCAGTGGACGACCACCTGAATGAGAACGCCTACATCGTCCCCGGTCTGGGCGACGCCGGCGACCGCATCTTCGGCACCAAATAATGCGGGCGCAGAATCCGCCTCTTTTGCTCCCGAAATGCTACTTTTTGCACTTTCGGGAGCGCTAATCTCCGTTTTTGCTCCCGCTGTGGCCTCGGGGTAGGTTTGTTTATGGATGATTGATTGTGAAGAGAAGGGACGTGTGTTGGCCCTTTTCTTTTTTTGCGTGTGATGATTGGGAGGAGGCGGAAACTACGATGTTATAATTTTTACTATATTTGCGGAAGCCAAGGCTATTTACTGTTTTGTATATCCTTGGTAACTACATATTAGATGAAAGTGTTTTCGTCTTATCCTTGTACGGAAATCTGGAAAATTTCAATGAAGCAGGGGTGGACAATTTCATCACCTTGTATGGTACTGTGTGCATTCTGCACCTTGCTATACGGGTATGGGGTGTTGTTTACTTGCTTCAAGGTCTTCCAGAACCTCCGTACAGGTGAACGAGTTGCTCCACACTTTCTTTTGTATACGGCCGTACGGAGCATCGGCCGCCACATTTGATAACACAATGGAAGAGAAGTTTTACCAAACGCCCGAAGTGGTAGTTGTGGAATTAACGACCGAGAGAATCATTTGCGAGAGCCCCGGCGGTGCCGGCGGTGGCGGCGAAGAACCCGGAGGTGATTAATAGCCAATAGGTTTCAAGGATTATAAGCATTAAAAAATGAGTAAGACATATGCACTATTGCTTGTGCCTTTGTTTCTGTTTTTTTCGTGCCGAGAAAAAGGAATAGAGGTGCAAGAAGAGAGTTCTATTCAAGAGATAGTTCTCTCGTTAACGCCATATGAAGGTGATGTGGATACCAAGACCTCGTATGACTATGACAGTAAATATTTCCTGTGGGCCGAGGGCGATGCGGTTGGGATTATTTCGCCCTCAGGTGGGCAACTGAAGTTCGCAATCCAACCGAAGGACTTTGGTCAGCGGCACGCCGACTTTGATGGGCGAGGTTTCGCTCTTATAGCGGGAAACAGTTATTCCAGTTATTATCCTTTTGTCCCGGATTACGATTTGAACACTAACGCCATTCCTATCCATTATGACGGCCAGGTACAAACAGGGAACAATAGCTATTCACATTTAGGCGCCTACTCCTATACGGTCGCGCTAGGCACGTCACCCGTCGGTGGCCAATTGGATTTCGTATATCGGAATGTGGGTTCTCCTCACCGTTATAATGTGCCGGTGTTAGCTGGGGATTATTCCAAAGTGACACTGTCTCTTCCTTCTGATAAATATATCATAAAGGGAACGCTCAACTTGATGGCCGCAACCGATGATGAGCAAAAGACCATATCGCCGACAGTGCTAAGCAATCAGCTAAGTGTTGAATTATCAGAGACTACGATTGCAAGTACCGGCGATCTCCAATGCTGGGCCATGGTCCCTCCGGCCAATCTGGCAGGAGATGTCATTCATGTCACCATACAATGTTCCGACGGAAGTGAATTTGTTGCCGCCATTGCTGGGCGTGACAGTCCTGCAAATGCAAGGCGTTTTTATAATGCTGCCTGTTCGGTGTATCCTGTCCTAACAAGTGTTAATAGCGAAGGCGGTTCCATACAGGTGAAAGTTGTGAAAAGCGATGCGGGACTTGAGGTGGATGTTGCTCCAGGAAACGATTGGATTACAGCAACCGGTAACAACTCAGAAGGAGTTGTTACAACCTATTCTTTCAACGTTGTGGAAAATACCGGTGCGGAAAGGAACGGCACCATTGTTTTCACCGAAACGGCCAGCGGCCTTACCAATACAGTTACCGTCCGCCAGGGTAAGGCGGGCTCTATCATTGGCATAGGCGGCTGGAGTACCGAGAATCATAGTGGTCAAGCTCAATAGTATCTTATGAGACAATTACCGAAATACATTATTTGCGCTATTGCCGGTATTCTGGCCATAGCATCCTGCCAGAGAGAAAAAGAATGGCAAGAGCAGACCGAAGAAAAGATACCCCTTTTCTTGTCGGGAGATATTGAACAACAGGCCGTTACCCGTGCATCGGATAATGGCTTTGCCAATGGTGACCAGGTAGGTATCTGGGCGGTAAACTATGACGGGGACACTCCCGGTACACTGGCCTTGCGGGGTAATCAGGCCACGAATGTGCGCTTTACCTACAATGGAACGTCCTGGACCTCGGACTACGACATCTACTATAAGGACAAGTACACCAAGGTGGATCTTTATGGCGTCTATCCTTATTCATCGGCTATTTCATCCATTGAGGACATGCTTTTCGAGGTGCAGGAGGATCAGAGTACCGTCAGTGCCCATGGAATCATGGGGGGCTACGAGGCCAGTGACTTCCTCTGGGCCAAGCGCGAAGCGGTCAATCCTACGCCCAACGCCGTCCAATTGCTATTCCAGCACAAGATGAGCTGCGTGGTGGTGACGCTGGTGAAAGGAACGGGCTTTGCCGGTGGCGAATTTGAAGGATTGAGCCAGTCGGTACTCATCAACAATGTCAAGCGCAATGCAACCATCAATCTAGCCACGGGCGTGGTAACGGCTACCGGTGCCATTCCGTCCAGGAGTACGGTTCCTGCCGCTTATGAGGGCGGTTTTCGGGCCATCGTGGTGCCGCAGACTGTTTCCTCGGCCAACAGTTTGTTCTCTATCACGCTGGGAGGTGTGCCTTACACTTACAGTGAGGGGGCCGCGTTCACTTATGTGGCCGGTAAGCAGCACAATTTTGCTGTGACTGTAGACAAGAAGGCCGATGGCGGCTATGCCGTTACCGTGAATACGACCGTTTCTGCTTGGACAAATGATAATTCTTCGCATGAGTTCGTAGCCAAGGAATATGTGGTCGTGAATGTGGAAACGCCGGGGACGCTGGGCGAGACGCTTGTAAATGCAGGCAAGAATCCAGACGCCATCAAATACCTCAAGGTGTTGGGAACAGTAAATGACAGTGACTTTAACTTTATGCGACATCACATGGCTGTTCTTCAAGGAATCAATATGCAGGAAACTGTTGTTGAGGGTGGACGTATTCCAGATAACGCGTTTAATCATAAAACAACGCTTACCAGTTTTATCTTCCCGGATGGAAAGCACAACAACTCACTTACTATCATAAATGGCTTCCACGGGACTTCTCTTAGTGGCACGCTAGTAATTCCTGAAGGAGTAGAAGAAGTGTATGGTTTTGATGAGACGAATATCAATAGTATTGTGTTCCCATCATCGTTAAGGATAATAGGTGATAGTTGTTTCAGTAATTGTCAATCATTAACGAACCCTCTTCAATTACCTGACAATTTAAGAGAAATTGGAGATTATGCGTTTACTGATTGCAGAAGTTTAAGCGGAGAACTTATTTTGCCTTCTGAATTAGAAACGATTGGAAATTATGCTTTTTATTATTGCAACAGCCTAACGGGGTCTCTCATTATACCAAATAAAGTAACGGAGATAAACGATTTTTCTTTTTTTTACTGTAGAAACTTAAATGGGAAACTGGTCTTACCCGATGGTTTGATAAGAATTGGTTCCAGCGCGTTTTATGAATGTAAATTTAAAGGAGAGTTACTTCTCCCCAATAGTTTAATAAGTATAGGATCGGATGCATTCTGGTTTAATCTTTTTTCAGGTACTTTAGTGTTGCCGGACAATTTACAATCACTTAGTAATGGCGTGTTTTTGGGTTGTTCTAGACTGCAAGGAACGCTTGTGCTACCGGAAGAAATAACTTCACTTCCTTCCGGTGTATTTCAGCAGTGTTCTCAACTGGAAGGCGTTGTATTAAACAGCAACCTTTCTTCCATAGGCGCCAATTGTTTTAAAGGTTGTTTCCAGATAAGTAGCATTGTCAGTTACGCAGAACAACCTCCACTTTTGGGAACGGGGGTCTTTGATGGTGTGGCTAAAGACAATTTTGCTGTTGAGGTTCCTGAATCAAGTGTTTCGGATTATTCATACGCCACAGGTTGGCACGAGTTCAAAAGAATTGCTGCTCATCGTGAGTTTACCGTCAGCCGGCGATCCTTCAAATCATTGAATAAGGGAGATAGCAGGGAGTTCGTTGTCAGGGCGCTGTCGGGCGCAGATTGGCACGTGGAAAGTAAGCCGGAATGGATTACAGTTTCGCCCTCTTCCGGAACGGGAAAAACGGATGTTACGGTTACCTTCAGCGATTTGGCGGCAAATGCTGATGATCGAGAGGGAGAGGTTGTATTCTTGCTGGACGGGAAGGATTACCGGAGCACGATGGCTGTCGCACAGTATGACTACACCTATGGCGATGGTGATGTGGTTACACATCAAACACATAGCGTTGGTGCAGGGGTTCCCATCGTATTCCTTGGCGACTGCTATGATGCTGCCGATATTGCCAATAACTCGTATCTGTCCGACACACAGGCTGCCATAGGCCATTTCTTTGACATAGAGCCTTACAAGACATACAAAAACTATTTCGATGTCTATATCGTTTTCGGCAAGTCTGAAGACAGTGGCGTTGGTACGGTGAATACCATTCGTGAGGCCAAGTTCGGAACCCAATACTCCCTTACCGGAGGCGCATTGGAAAATAACGGTACCGTTGCTTTCCAGTATGCGAAAAAGGCAGATGCCAATATGGATTTGACGAAGTCACTTGTCGTTATGATTTTGAATAGTACTGAATACGGCGGCGTAACCTATATGTGGGGGGATGGATCGGCCATTGCCATTTGTCCCAAGAGCACGGACCCTTATCCGTATGACTTCAGGGGGCTAGTACAGCACGAGGCCGGTGGACACGGCTTCGGTAAACTGGCCGACGAATACATCTACACCAATGCCTTTATTCAGGCCTGTGGTTGCCTAAATCCTCATTTGAAAGAGTTCTTGGCTGGAAAAGCATATGGATGGTATAAGAACCTTTCCGAGACATCCGACAGAGACATGGTTCCCTGGAGCCACTTGATGTATCATCCGTCCTATGCCAATACCGTTGACATCTATGAGGGTGGTTACTTCCATACGCGCGGTATGTTCCGCAGTGAATCCACCAGTTGTATGAACAATAACATCCCGTATTACAGCGCCATATCCCGCCAGGCTATTGTAGAGCGGATCATGGCTTATTCCGGAGGCACGTTCACCCTAGAGGACTTCTACGCCAACGATGTGGCAGCACTTCCCACAAAGTCTTCTATAGGTGCCATGCCTTCCTGGTCCCCTTCCAATTCTACCAATGCCAAGCATCACGAGCCTGTGATAATGGGCGAGCATCCGAATCTTTAATATGAATGCCATGAAAAGAATATCTATTATAGCCACTTGCGTTATTGTCGCTGTCGCATGCCAGAAGCAGGTGTCGGACAAGGACGTCATCGGAACAATGTCCATCCGCTTCATCCATCCGGATGCGGTCACCAAGGTGACAAATACGGCTTTTGAGAATGGAGACAAGATTGGCCTGTATGTGGTGGAAACACCTGCTCCGCTGCAGGTAAGCGGCAACTATGTGAACAACCTCCAGGCAACGTTTAACGGGACTAACTGGACCGGAGATGAAAGCCTCAAGTGGCCTTCAACCACCAGCATTTGTGACTTGTATGCCTACTATCCCTTTATGGAAGTGGGCAGCATCACATCGGCCCCGTTTTCCGTTAAACTGGACCAGTCGGCCGGGACCGGTCCCAGCGACTTCCTGTGGGGGAAGACGGCCTCTCAGGCCTATACTGTCGAGGCCATCCCGTTGCAGTTCAGTCACAAATTGTCCAAGATTACCCTGCAACTGGTCAAAGGTCCTGGTTATGTGGGAGACCTTCCTTCCAATGCCGTGTTCTATGTACACAGTATCGTGCCGGATGCAACGGTGGATCTGACCACTGGCTCCGTGACCAAGGACCCTTACGGTACAGGCCGCACTATTGCTTGTCATAAAGTGAATGATGCCACGTATGAGGCAGTCATTATCCCTCAACGCCTGCCTTCCCGCACACCACTATTTGAGATGGTGGCGAACGGTGTTTCCTACCTGGTTGAAGGCTCCTTTAACTTCAAGCCGGGTATGAATTATACCTTTGACGTTACGTTGAATACGTCAACCGAGTCTATCCGTATCGAAATTGGCGGCGAGATAGAGGATTGGAACTAATCAATTAAACACTATGAACAGCGGGGAGCATACAGCTCTCCGCTGTTTTGGTTTTATATCAAGGGGTTAGCACGATCTCCCAAGATTGGAGGGTGTCGGGTGAGTCATTATTTGTGGAAGGCAGGCTGAGGAGCCGGAGGGCCTGTATGCGGTAAGTAGTTAAATGCACTTTAAGTTTTTAAAGCACGTTTTTATCTCTGGAAGGTTTAAAATGAGCTTGAGATAGGGTTCAGTCCATCTCTAAAAAACAAAAAACCGCCGCAGAATTGCGTCGGGTATATAGCGAGAGCCAGAGGAGGCCTTGGGCCCGGTCTGTATGTTGTTTCAGGGTGGCGGGAGTGGGTCACGATCCCACGACCTCCTGAGGGCCCTTCGGCCTTGCAAAAATTTGCACCCGCCGCTCTTTTGGATTATCTTTGTACAACGGCACAAAAGTCCGACACGGCCGTTCAATGCTTATGACAAAGATGATCGTCACACCCATCGAGGAATCCGACTATAATGAATTACTGCGACAGGCTGTCGCAGTAATCGACCAGGCCAGAGCATCCATTGCGCTCCACGTCAATAGCACCATATCCGCTGCTCATTGGAATCTGGGGCAGCTTCTGCATGAGCGCAAACTGGAAAGCAAGCATGGTAGTGGTGTTGTGAACCGCCTCTCGTCGGATTTGAAGCAGCGGTTTCCGGAAATGGGTGTTTCTCCCAGGAATCTTTGGGATATGAAACGGTTTTACCTGCGGTATGTCAATGCCGATGAAAATCTGCGACAAGCTGTCGCAGTTTTACCATGGGGGCATAACCTGCTGATATTGAATAAGGATTTGTCGGACGACCAGGCCTTATTCTATGCAATAGAAGTTCTCTCTAAAGGTTGGTCCCGTGACATGTTGCTCCATGCCGTAAAGGGTGACTACTACAGCAACTTGATGTCCACACCGCAGTCCAATAACTTCAATAAGACACTATCGGCACCTGTGGCTGATTATGCCAATGAAGTGTTTCGTAGTCGTTACAATCTTGGCTTCCTTGGTGCCCGGGAGCCCATGAAGGAACTGAAGCTGGAGCATCGCTTGGTGAAAAAGATAACCCGCTTTATTATGGAATTGGGCAAAGGCTTCACATTTATTGGGAATCAGCATATCCTCCCGTTTAACGGAAAGGACTACAAGGTGGACATGCTTTTCTTCCATCGAGGCTTGCACCGGATGATTGCCATTGATTTGAAGGTGGGTGAGTTCAAGCCGGAATATGTAGGCAAGATGAACTTTTACCTCACGCTTCTGGATCGCACGGAAAAAGCCCCGGACGAGGAAGCCTCCATCGGCCTTATCCTTTGTGCCGAAAAAGACCATCTGGACGTCCAGGTCGCCCTGCAGGATGTCAATAAGCCGATAGGCGTGGCCGAATACCAATACCTCCTTCCTAAGGAACAGATACTCCAAATTGTTTCCTCCGAACTGAAGAAATCGGTATAAACAAAAAACCGCCGCAGAAATGCGTCGGGTATATAGCGAGGGTCAGAGGAGGCCTTCGTACTGGGCCTGGTCTGTATGTTGTGTTTTGTAGCGGGAGTGGGTCACGATCCCACGACCTCCGGATTATGAATCCGA
>CAMYWP010000006.1 GCA_947302825.1 uncultured Bacteroidales bacterium | reverse complement strand
TGGAGCGCACCGGCATCCGCCCGTGTCTGGACGTCTGCGGCATCTGGGGCGGCTATACGGGCGCCGGCGCCAAGACCGTGCTCCCTTCCGTAGCCCATGCAAAGGTTTCCATGCGGCTGGTTCCCTGGCAGACATCGGCCAAAATCACTAAGCTCTTCCAGGAGCACCTGCAGCGCATTGCCCCGCCGTACATCAAGGTGGAGGTGACTCCTTGCGAAGGCGGCGACGGCTTCCTCATCCCCATCAGCTCGCACGCCTACCAGGCGGCCTCGCGCGCCATGGCCGAGGTCTACGGCATTCAGCCGGTTCCGGCCCGCGGCGGCGGTTCCATCGCCATCCTGGCGGCCATGCAGCGCATCCTGGGCATCGACCCGCTCCTGATGGGATTCGGCCTGGAACGCGATACTATCCATTCGCCCAACGAGAGTTATCTCCTGCGCCAGTTCTTCGCCGGCCTGGAGTCCATCGCTTTGTTCTATAAGTATTACTAAAAACTAATAACTAACCACATGAATAAACTTCTTGAGACATTGGCCAGCTGGAAGTTCTGGAAAGAACTCTTTATCATGACCACGGCCATGCTCATTGCCGCGGCGGCCGTTTATTACTTCCTCATGCCCAGTAACCTGATCATCGGCTCCATCACAGGTCTGTCCATGGTCATTTCCGGCCTCTTCGGCCTGGCGGGCATGACGGTGAAGGTGTCTTTGGTGGTCACCATCATCAACGCCGCCCTGCTCATCATGGCGTGGTTCCTTATCGGCCACGAATTCGGCGCCAAGACCGTGTACACGGCCCTGATCCTGGGTCCTTTCATCGAATTCTGGGAAAAGGTGTTGCCTGTGAGCAAGATTATGGAGCCCGGTTCCACTTCCCTCATGGGAGATCCCTGGTTCGACCTCCTGTGCTTCGTGCTCATCCTCAGTGCCTCGCAAACCATCCTCTTCCGGATCAATGCGTCCACCGGCGGCCTGGACATCCTGGCCAAGATCATCAACAAGTACCTGCACTTCGATATAGGTACTTCCGTGACGGTGGCGGGCGCCCTCATCTGCTGCACCGCCTTCTTCATCAATCCTTTCCGCCTGGTGATCATCGGTATTATCGGCACCTGGATCAACGGCCTGGCGCTGGACTATTTCACGGCGGGCCTGAATCGGCGCAAACGCGTGTGCATCATTTCTTCCGAGCATGAAAGGATCCGCAAATACATCATCGAGGATTTGCAGCGCGGTTGCTCCCTGTACGATGTGACGGGCGGCTATAACGGAAAACAGAAGGTGGAAATCCAGGCCCTGCTCACCCAATCCGAGTTCGCCAACCTGATGAATTATTTGAAGGAAAACGACATCCACGGCTTTATCACGGCCGGCAATGTGAGCGAAATCTACGGAGACTGGAATCAGAAGAAAAAGAAAAAAATCTAAATTTTTCTTCCGAATCTTTGTTTTGGCACGGTATTCGAAATAAGAAGTGTCAGACATAAATATTGATACCTTACTATACCCCGCGGCCAATTGTGAAATTCGCTTGCGGGGATTCTTTTTGATTTGTACCTTTGCAGTCAAGATGGTTAAGGCAATAGTTTTTGACATTGGCGGAGTGCTGGTAGACCTGGACGTACAGGCCTGCCTGCGGGCTTTCCGGGAAGATCTAGGCTTCGAGCGCATTACGGAACTACTGGATCCCAGCCACCAGAAAGGCATCTACGGAGAAATGGAAGCCGGCCGCCTGAGCGCCGACCATTTCCGCGAGCTCATCCTGGCCGAATCCCGTCCCGGCAGCACCAAGGCCGATGTAGACCGCGCCATGGGCGCGCTCCTGGTGGGCATGCCGCCGGTAACGGCCCGGGTGGTGAAGGAGCTCGGTGAGCGTTATCCGCTGTATCTGCTTTCCAACAACAATCCCATCTCCATGGCGCGCACCTATGAACTATTCCGGGAAGCCGGCATAGACCATCGGCGCACGTTCAAGGCACAGTTCATTTCCTGCGACATGCAGCTGATGAAGCCCTCGCAGGCGTGTTATCAGGAGGTAATCCGCCGGATCGGCCTCCCTGCCGGGGAAATCCTTTTCATCGATGACAATATGGCCAACGTGGAGGCCGCGCGCGTGGCTGGTATGCAGGCGCGCTATTATGCCCCGGGTTCGGACCTTTCGCTTTTACTGGCCGATTTATAATGTCCCTGTACACCCATTTCCGCATCAGCAAGCCGCGGGCCCAGAAGGTGCCGGCGGAGGCGGTGGAGGCCACTTATAAGCGGCTGCGCACACGCACGTTCTGGGGCGTGACGGCGGCCTATACGCTGTATTACGTGTGCCGGATGACCTTAGGCGTGGTGAAGCAGCCGCTCATCGATGGCGGCGTGCTCACGGCCGGGCAGCTGGGTATCATCGGATCGGCTTTCTATTTCGTGTACGCCGTGGGCAAGTTCATCAACGGTTTCATCGCCGATTACTGCAACATTCGCCGCTTCATGGCGGCCGGTATCGCCATCTCCGCGGTGGTGAACCTGCTGCTGGGGTTACTGGGCCTGTTGCAGGGTCCGCTGGCTTTCGGCTCGGTGGTGATGCTGCTCTTCTTTTCCGTCCTCTGGGGAGTGAACGGATGGGCTTCCAGCATGGGCTCGCCGCCCGGTACCATCAGCCTGTCGCGCTGGTTCCCTCTTTCCCGGCGCGGTACCATGTACAGCATTTTCAGTTCCACGCCGCAGCTGGGCAAAGCTGTCTCCATGATCATGACAGGCGTCATCGTGGCCGCGGCTGGCTGGCAGTGGGGCTTCCTGGCGGCGGCCGTGGCGGGGGGTATCGGCCTGCTGATTTCCCTGGTCTTTATTTCCGATACGCCTGAAAGCGAGGGACTTCCTTCCGTTCAGGAACTTTCCGGCGAACCGGTGCGCGAGATGGACCAGCAGCCCACCAAGCAGCTGCAGAAGTGGGTGTTCCGGCATCCGGGCATTTGGGTCATCGCCATTTCTACGGCCTTCCTGTACATCACCCAGCATGCGGTGAGCGACTGGGGCGTTCTGTTCCTGCAAAAGCAGAAGGATTTCTCGCTGGAGCGGGCCACGCAGGTGATCGGCCTGGCCGAGGTGTTCGGCGTAGCGGGCAACCTGGCCGCCGGCTGGCTGTCGGATGTGGTATTCCGTGGCAACCGGGCCCGGCCCGTAGTCCTTTCCGGGGTACTGGCCGTGCTTTCACTGGCCGGTTTCCTGTTCCTGGGTGGCGGTTTTGCCCAGAACATGGCGTTTGTGGCCCTGTTCAGTTTCGCGTTCTCCGTCGTGTTCTGCATCGTGGCCGGCCTTATGGCACTGGACTTCGTCCCGCGCAAGGCCACCGGAGCCGCCTTGGGCATCGTAGGCGTTTCCAGCTATGCTGCGGCCGGTCTTCAATCCGTCGCCAGCGGTTACCTCATTCAGGATTTCTCCATGGAGGGGGTCTTCGACTTCGGCCCCGTTTCCCTTTTCTGGATTATAGCCTGCCTCCTGGCCTTCGTCCTCCCCGTCATCGGCTGGAAATACCTCCGCCGTTAATTTTCACTGGCAACTAATCTCCTGATTATCCGCAAGTTACAGAAAGTAATCGTTCAAAAACCGAACGATTACTTTGCGCAAGTAGCTCTGTCTGAATAGGTTAGTTGCCAGGGCCGATAAGGGGTCGGAGCACGGCGGGTTTGTAACGCACTGTGAGATAGAGGGCGCGGACGGCCAGATGTACGAAATAGGCGGCCATGAGGAGGTGCAGGGAGGCATCGGCCAGCCAACATCCAACAAACCATACGGCGAAAAAGCCTATGGCGCAGAGCAAGGTGCTGTTGCGAAGGTCCTTGGAGGCCGTTGCGCCGATAAAGATGCCGTCCCAGGCAAAGGCCGGGCAGCCGATCAGGGGCATCAGCAGCAGCCAGGGGATATAGGTCCGGCCCGCCTGGATTACGCAGACATCGGAAGTCATCAAATGCAGAAGGGGAGTCCCGCCCAGGCCGTAAAGCAGCATGAACGCACCCGCCAGGCCGAAACTCCAGGCAAAAGTGCCTCGCACCGTGGAGCGCACACCGTCCAGGGAGTGCTGGCCGATAAATCGGCCCGTCAAAGCCTCGCCGGCATAGGCAAAACCGTCCGTAAAGTAGCTGAAGAGCATGAGCAGTTTCATAAGGATGGCGCTCACGGCCAGCAGCTGGTCCCCCAGCCGGGCGCTCAGCACCGTAAAGCCGATATAGACGGCAATCATCCCCACCGACCGCAGGAACAAATCCCTGTTCAACATGAAAAGCGACTGAGTACCGCTTTCGGCCTGGCAGCTAACTTCCTCACCCTGAGTACTTTGCTGAAAGTTTTCGTTCGATTTTTGAACGATTACTTTGCGTAAGGTGTTGAGGGATAGGTGTTTACTTGCCAGGACCAGGGCCAAAAGAAGACCGGTCCATTGGGCGATGGCGGTGCCCCAGGCTACGCCGGCGAAGCCCAGCTCCGGAAGCAGTGTCAGCGTGCCGGAGGGAAAGCCCGCAGCCGGCAAGCGGAGCCCGAAACCCAACCCCAGGGACAGCAGGATATTGCTGAGGTTCACCCAGAGGTCCACCAACATGGGCCGAAAAGTATCCTGCAGGCCGATGAACCAGCCCTTCAGCGCAAAGAGCGAAAGGGTGGCCGGAGCCGCCCAGATACGGATGTAGAAGTAGCGGGTGGCCAGCGTGCGCACCTCGGGCGTGCAGTCCACCACCAGGAAAGCCGCTTGCACCACCACCCATTGCAGCGCGATAAGGGCCAGCCCCGACAACAAGGCAATCCGCAGCGCCCGTCCCAGAATACCGGCAATCTCCCTATCCGCATTCCCGGGAGCAAATAAGGCCGATTTTGCACCCGAACTTTCATTTTGGACCTCCCCGGGAGCAAATGGGGCCGTTTTTGCACCCGTTCGGGACCCGGAGAGGTTCCGACCGTAGGCCTGGGCGGTGAGGCCGCCGGTGCCGGCACGGAGAAAGGCGAAGTTCCAGTACAGGAGGTCGAAGAGCATGGCCCCCACGGAGATGCCGCCAATGAACGCCGCTCCGGAAAAGCCCTCGCTGCTGCCCAGGTGCCCCACTACGGCAATATCCACCATGCCCACCAAAGGGACGGTGATATTGGCCAGGATACTGGGAACAGCCAGTCGCAATATTTCCCGATTCAACTTCATACAGATTCTTCACTTCGTTCAGAATGACAACACTGTCATCCTGAGGAGCCGAAAGCGACGTGAGGATCTCCTATCGGAACTTCTTGTCTTCTTCCAGCATGCCCAGGTAGGAGTTGTAGCGCTCCGGGGCCAGGAGACCTTCGTCTACGGCCTCCTTCACTGCGCAGCCGGGTTCGTGGGTATGGGTACAGGGGGTGAAGCGGCAGTGGGCCGATAACTTAAGCATTTCCGGGAAATAGCGTGCAATCTCCTCTTTCTCCACATCCACCAGGCCGAAGCCCCGGATGCCCGGAGAGTCAATCACATAGCCTCCCGAAGCCAGGGGGTACATCTCGTACAGCGAAGTGGTATGTTTTCCCTGCAGGTGAGCCAGGGAGATTTCGCCGATCTTAGGGTCCAGCGAAGGGTCCAGCGCCTTGATGAGGGAAGATTTCCCCACGCCCGATTCGCCGGAAAACAGGTTCACGCGGCCCTGGCAGGCCTCCCGGAGCTCATCGATTCCCAATCCTTCCACCACGGAGGTTTCCAGCACGGGATAGCCGGCGCCCTCGTAGATGGCGCGGAAGTGCTCCAGTTCCTCCGGAGCCAGCGAACGGTAGAGGTCGGTCTTGGTGAGCACGATGGTGGCCGGGATGCCGTACAGCTCGCAGGTGACCAGGATCCGGTCCAGGAACGGCAGTTTCACCTGAGGGAAGTAGAGGGAAACCACAACATAGGCCCTGTCCACATTGGCGGCTATGATATGCGCCTGGCGCGACAGGTTGGTGCTGCGGCGGATCACATAGTTGCGGCGGGGGAGTATCTCGGTAATGACAGTGCCGTCATCATCGGCCTCATACTTTACCTTGTCTCCTACGGCAATGGGGTTGGTGATTTCGCTGGCTTTCAGGCGCAGCTTGCCGCGTAGCACGGCCGGGAACAGCTCCCAATCAGGCAACTCCGCCAGCAGATAATGGCTGCCGGCGTTCTTGACCACTGTGGCTTCTCCCGTTTTCATCAGTAGAAAGATTTCCCTGCAAAAATACACAATTTGTTCATTCGTCGCAATATCTGTGCAGTTCGGAGCAAATCCTGGGGGCTTGCCTTGCCCGCGCGCACGGAAAACACTACCTTTGCTAACCATCGTAAAAGCGACACCAAAACTATGACCATCAACATCCAACTTCAGTATCATACTGCTTGGGGAGAAAGCGTACAGCTTCGCATCGGCAAGCGTTCCATCCTCATGAATTATTCTTTTGGCGGCCTTTGGCAGATCCTGCTCACCGGCAAGGACCTTCACCACGGCGACGAATTCACCTTCGAGGTAATCCGCGACGGGAAAGTGGTCAAGCGCGAATGGCGCACCCACCATTTCAAGGCGCCGGCTGCCCAGAAGAACATCATCGTGCGTTCCCGCTGGAGTTCCCGGCCCTCCAATTCGGCCTTCTATGCATCGGCCTTCAGCGATGTCATTTTCCGCCGTCCTTCCGGCATGTCGTTCCGTTATCCCCAGAGCCTGAATCCGGACCTGGGCAACGTGTGTATCCGCGTGGCCGTCCCGGAAGTGCGCACCGACGAATCCGTGGGCATCGTGGGTTCCGGCAAACTGCTGGGCGACTGGAAGAAAGTCACGCTCATGGGCGACGAAGCCTTCCCCTGGTGGTTCATCACCCTGGACGTGAAGGAACCCATGGAATACAAGTTCGTGATCGTGGACAGCAAAACCAAGGAAATCCGCCACTGGGAAGAAGGCCCCAACCATTTCTTCGGTGAACTGCCCCCGAAAGATACCCAGATCATCATCGCCGATCTGGAGCCCAAATTCCCCACGAAACCCTGGCGCGGCGCCGGCATTGCCGTTCCCGTGTTCTCCCTCCGGACAAAGGACAGCTTCGGCGTGGGCGAATTCAACGACATCAAACACCTGGTGGACTGGGCCGTCAAGGCCGGCCAGAACGTGATCCAGCTGCTGCCCATCAACGATACCACCATGACTCGCAGCTGGCAGGATTCCTACCCGTACAATGCGGTGAGTTCCTTCGCCCTGCATCCGCAGTTCATCCACCTGCCTTCAGCCGGTGTACGTCAGGATGCCTCCTACAAGGCCATGAAGGCCCAATTGGAATCTCTCCCCACCGTAGACTACGAAGCTGTGAACGGCACCAAAATGGAGATGCTCCATAAGCTTTACGAGGGCGCTAAAGGCAAGGCAGTCCTGGCATCCAAAGAGTACCAGGACTTTGTGCAGGCCAATTCCTGGCTGCTGCCCTATGCCGTTTTCTGCGTGCTCAGAGACATTTACGGAACGCCCAATTTCAGCGAGTGGAAACAACTGAGTACCTACCAGCCCAAAAAGGTACAGGCTTTTGCCACGGAACATGAGAAAGAAGTGGGCTTCTACTGCTACGTGCAGTACCTGCTGGATGTCCAGCTCCGGGAGGCCGTGGAGTATGCCCATCTGCATGGTGTGGCGCTTAAGGGAGACCTTCCCATCGGCGTCAGCCGCTCCAGTGCCGATGCCTGGCAGTTCCCGAACCTGTTCCACATGGACAGCCAGGCCGGTGCACCGCCGGATGCTTTTGCCGCAGACGGCCAGAACTGGGGCTTCCCCACCTACAACTGGGAAGAGATGGCCAAAGACGGTTATGCCTGGTGGAAGGCCCGCATGGGTAAGATGTCCCAATACTTCGACGCCTTCCGCATCGACCATATACTGGGTTTCTTCCGTATCTGGGAAATACCCATCCCGTACAAAAGCGGCCTCATGGGCCATTTCAGCCCCGCTTTGCCGTATCCGGAAGATGAACTGCGCAGGCAGGGATTCGACCCGCACGCGGGCGTTGGCACGGATGTGCTCTTTGTGGAGGATCCGCGTCGTCCCGGCTGGTGGCACCCGCGTATTTCCGGCAACCTGACGGCCCATTACGCCGCCCTTTCCCCGGAACTGCAATATCGCTATAATCAGCTTTCGGAGGAATTCTTCTGGCGTCGGCACGATGACTTCTGGCGCAACAGCGCCATGCAAAAACTCCCGGCCCTGCTGCGTTCCACGGGCATGTTGTCTTGCGGCGAAGACCTGGGCATGATTCCCAATTGCGTGGCCTCCGTGATGGATGAGCTGAACATCCTGTCCTTGGAAATCCAGCGCATGCCCAAGGATCCGAAGGATGCTTTCGGCCATCCGGAACGCTATCCTTACTGGAGCGTCTGCGCCACCGGTACGCACGACACTTCACCGCTGCGCGCCTGGTGGGAGGAAGACCGTGCCCTCACCCAGCGATACTACAACGAGATCCTGGGCTGCGAAGGCGATGCCCCGTACTTCTGCGAACCTTGGGTGGCCGATCTCATCGTGGCCCAGCATATGAAATCGCCGGCCATGCTGGCCATCCTGCCCCTGCAGGACTGGCTGGCCACCGACGGTGAGGTACGCTATGGCGGCCATCCGGTGGACGAGCGCATCAACGTTCCTGCCATTCCCCGCTATTACTGGCGCTACCGCATGCACTGCACCCTGGAGAGCCTGGAGGCCAACGACACCCTCAACGCCCATCTCCGGACGCTGGTAAATGCCGCCGGCCGTGGCCAATAAGCCCATGAACGATTGGAAAGACCGATTGGGCGTGGTGTTCTCCACCAACCCCGACTTCCAGTACACTACTTCCCGGGAAGAGGAGCCCGAAACGCTCCCGCCCGGGAAGCAGCGACTGGTGGTAGGCATCGACCGGCGCAACCGGGGCGGCAAGCAGGTCACCCTGGTGAGCGGCTTTGTGGGCAAGGCCGATGATCTCAAGGAACTGGGTCGGCAGCTCAAGACCAAATTGGGTGTGGGCGGTAGTGCCAAGGACGGGGAAATCACCATCCAGGGCGATTTCCGCGATAAAGTGGTAGAACTGCTTAAGGCCCTGGGATACAACGCAAAACGCGGTAATTGAGATGCTGTTCAATGTCCTGGTGATTGTAAGTGTGCTGCTGGAGGTGACCATGCTCAAGCGCTTCCTGCTGTTCTTCCCTTATCTGGCCGACAGTTTCCTGCGCACCCGCGGGAGCGCCGTCCTGGAAAGCAGCGTCCGCGTCAGCACCGACCGCAACATCCTGGCCCTCACCCTGCTTCTTCCGGCCGTCCTGCTCATGTACCGTTATCGGCTCTATGATCCGATATTCCTGCAGAACCTGTCGCCCAATCTGTACATGCTGTCCTTGCTGGGCGTACTGATGGCCTATCTTATGCTGCGGCTGTTGCTGTACGTGTTGCTGAAACCCCGTCGCCGCTTTGACTTTTATCGGCTCGCACACAGGGCAGGTTACACCTACTTCATCCTGCTCATGCTGCTCTTGCTGGTCACCGTGGGCGTTTTGGCGCTTGTTCATTGCAACGATTTAACAATCAGACGTTTCATATATATCGAGACCATCGCTGTCTATGCAGTTTTTTTGCTTCGGAAGGCACAAATTCTTTCCATGTCTTGCAATCCTTTGAGAACTTTTTTGTACCTTTGCGGCCTGGAATTTTTGCCCACATCGCTGTTGGTGCTGTCGGCAGTCCTTTTGTAGTGTAGAGAAGCGAATAAAATGAACATCAAGAAGATCCTGGTTTCCCAGAACGCTCCCCGCGTTCTCACGCAGTATGAGGCTGTAAGCGAGAAGTTTGGCGTGACCTTTGACTTCCGTCCCTTTTTCAAGATAGAACCCCTCAGCTCCAGAGAATTCCGCGCCCAGCGCATCAATGTCCTGGATTATACGGCCATTGTATTCTCTTCCCGCCACACCATCGACGCCTTCTTCTCCCTGGCCGAGGAACTGCGCGCCAAGATTCCCGAGACCATGAAGTACTTCTGCACCACGGAAGCCGTGGCCATGTACCTGCAGAAGCATATCGTGTACCGCAAGCGGAAGATTTTTTACGGCACCGGCACCCCGGAAAGCGTAGTGGCCCTCATCGGCCCCAAGCATAAGGGGGAGAATTTCCTTATCGCCATGTCGGATTCCTCTTCATCCGATGCCCTCACCTCCCTGTTCCAGGCCAATCACCTGCAGTATACCACCGGCGTCTTCGTGAAGTCCGTGAGCCAGGATCTCAAGGAGTTGGATCTGGCTTCCTACGACATGATTGTCTTCTACAATCCGGCCGATGTTAAATCCCTCCAGGAAAACTTCCCGGATTTTCAGCAGGGCGAGATCAAGATGGTCTCCTACGGCCGCTCCATCGTGCGGGCCATGGAGGAGGCCGGCCTGCGGATCGATGTAAAGGCCCCGTCTCCCGAGGCTCCTTCCGTGGCATCGGCCATTGAATTGTATCTGAAGGGTTTACAATGATGGACAATACGCTTCCCAAGTCCGAACACCTCTGCGGCAAAACTGCCGTGGCCGCCCTGTTCGAGACCGGGAAGACGTTCAGCGCCGGCTGCATCCGCTGCAAGTATTTGATTCGGGCCGATAAAGGTCCTGCCCGCATTGTGGTGTCGGTTCCCAAACGCCATTTCAAGCGCGCCGTCAAGCGCAATCTGCTCAAACGCCGTATCCGCGAGGCCTACCGCCGCCAGAAAGAACTCCTGGGCCCTCCCGTAGACATCCTGTTCCTATACACCTCCACCGAGGTCCTGCCCTACGAAACAATCTATACCGATATAACGGCGGCCCTTTCGGCCGTCTCTGCACGTGTTGCGCAAAGTCAGATATGAGTAAATTCCAAGACACGCTCAAATCCATTCTGATTTTTCCCTTTGTGGTGCTGATCAAGTTCTACCAGCTGTGCATCAGCCCGTTCACGCCGCCCAGCTGCCGTTTTACCCCTACTTGTTCCCAATATGCCCTGGAGGCTTTCCGGAAGTACGGCCCGTTCAAAGGGCTTTACCTTACCGTTCGCCGCCTGCTCCGTTGCCATCCCTGGGGCGGCTCCGGTTATGACCCCGTTCCCTAATGCCTAAGAAAGAGAAAATCCAGCAGATGTTCGACGACATCGCGCCGTCGTACGACCGTCTGAACCACCTGATGTCCCTGGATGTGGACAAGATTTGGCGCAAACGGGCGCTGAAAGAGATTGTTGACGGTACTTCGCAGCAAATACTGGACGTGGCCTGCGGGACAGGGGACAGCACCATTGCCATTGCCCAGGCGGCCGGTTCCGGTTCTCGGGTAACGGGAGTGGACATCTCCGAAGGCATGATGGCCCTGGTGATGCGCAAGGCCGCCCACGAGGGCGTGCACGACCGTATCCGCCTTCAGGTGGCCGATGGGGAAAACATGCCGTTTGAAGAAGGCAGTTTCCACCGGGTTTTCTGCGCTTTCGGCATCCGGAATTTCGAGCATAAGGAACTGGGTCTGAATGAGTTTTACCGGGTTTTGAAGCCGGGCGGAAAGGCCGTGATCCTGGAGCTGTCCCTGCCGGAGAACCTTCATTTGCGCAGGCTCTATAACATTTATTTCCAGCATATTCTTCCCTGGGTGGGCGGTCTGATATCCGGGAACAAGGATGCCTACCGCTACCTGCCGGCTTCCGTCCAGGCCTTCCCGCCGCCGGCGCAGTTCTGCGCCCTGATGCGGGCGGCCGGTTTCTCCGGAGTGCGGCAGCGCTCGCTCAGTATGGGCCTCTGCCGTATGTTTGTTGGGGAAAAATGATTATATTTGTAACCTAAGGCTAAAACTTTAACCTAAAAAGATATGTCCAATTACTTCGTAGACCTGCTCCCGAAGGAAGAATACGAGCGCTTACCGTATCTTCCCACCATGGGACAATTCGTAGACTGGTTCACCAAAGAATACGCCGATAAACCGGCCCTGAGCAACCAGGTCGACACCATTACTTACAAGGAACTGGGTGAGCGTGTGGCCCGCCGCCGTGCTTTCATCGAAGGCCTGGGCCTGCCCAAGGGCGCCCACATCGCCATCTGGGACCGCAACAGCCAGGATGCCATTGAGCTTTACCTGGCAGTGACATCGGCCGGTTATGTGGTTATGAACCTTCCGGCCATGCTGCCGGAAATGGCTGTGATCGGCTCCTGCATGAAGTTTGACATCGCCGCCATTTTCGTGCGTGAGGAATTCATGCCCATGACCACCAAGCTGCAGGGCGTGAAGGTGCTTCCCGCCGCTTCCATCGCGGAAAAGGGCGTTCCTTCGGCCGATATCAATCCGGACAGCACCGCCGCCATCTTTTTCACCGGCGGTACCACCGGTCAGCCTAAGGGCGCCGTCCTGAGCCACCGTGCCCTCATGCGCGGCAACTACAATACCATCTTCAAACCCGGTCCCATCATCGGCGTGCACCGCTATATCGCCCTGCTGCCGCTCAGCCACGTGTTCGGTGCCATCGCCGGCCTTTGCGGCTGCTTCTACTCCGGTAACCTGATGTTCACCTGCGAGGATATGAAGGCCACCATCGGCAAACTGCCTGTGATCCGGCCCACCCTCCTGGTCATCGTGCCCGGTATCTGCGATATTCTGGCCGGCCTTTGCAAGATGTACGGCCCGCAGTTCCTGGGCAGTCTCAAGATGATCATCTCCGGCGCTGCCAACGTGCCGCCGCGTCTCACGGAGATCTTCACCAAGATGGGCGTGACCTTCTGCTTCGGCTACGGCCTCACGGAAACCGCCAACCTCACATCGGCCAATGCCGATGCCGTTACGCATCCCACTTCCATCGGCAAGATTTATCCCGGCCAGGAGACCAAGATCGTGGACGGCGAACTGTGGGTAAAGGGCGACAACGTCTTCTCCGGTTACTATAAGGATCCCGAAAAGACGGCCGAGGTTCTCACCCCTGACGGCTGGCTCCGCACCGGCGACCTCTGCCGCTTCGACGAAGACGGCTTCCTGTACATCACCGGCCGTATCAAGAACCTCATCATTTTGGCCAACGGCGAAAATGTGAGCCCGGAGGCCCTGGAAGAGCCCTTCTACGCAGATCCTTGCGTCCGCGACGCCATGGTGAAGGAAGATGAACTCAACGGCCAGCAGGTAATTGCCGTGGAGATTCTGCCCTTCATGCCTGCCTTCGAGGGCAAACCTTTCGAGGAAGTTCAGGCCTATATGAATGCGCTTGTGGCCAAGATCAACGCCACGCTGCCTTCCACGCACCGGATTATCAAAGTGACCGTGCGCACGGAAGACTTCAAGCGCACCGGCAGTATGAAAGTGGCGCGCGTATGACCCGGGAAGAAGTTTTTGAAGGACTGAAAGACGTCCTTTCCGTGATCCGTCCTAATGCGGACCTTAGTCAGACCAATTTCCAGTCAGAATTGGTGAAGGATTTGGGTATCGATTCCCTGTCCATGCTCCTGCTTGCCCTGGCCGTAGAGGAAAGGTTCAAGATGCGTTTCCCCGAAGGCGCCGCTGCCCCCACCACCGTGGGCGAAGTCTGCGACGCCGTCATGGCCGCTTCTGGCAAGTAACCACCTGTCAGTCAGCACATTACAAATAGTAATCGTTCAAATTTTGAACGATTACTATTTGTAATTGCTTCACGGTCAGCGACTTGGCTGCCATTAAATTTCTTTCACGTAGCTGCGGCGGCGCTGGTAGGGTTTGGGGTCGTAGTCGCCGAACAGGGTCTGAACTTTGTGATTGTCTTCCAACTGGGGATTCAAGAGCATGTGCTTGATCCCCAGTCGGAGATAATTCTCATGTAAGTACTTGAACATGAGCAGGGCGGCACCCTTGGCCTGGTATTCCGGCAGTACGCCTATGAGCAGCGCCTCCACCGTTTCGGTCTTCTTGGAGAAAAGGGCGGGCAGCAGGTGGATCCAACCGAAGGGGAGGATCCGGCCCTTGGCCTTGCGCACGGCGGCCGATATATGCGGAGCCGTTACCGTGAAGCCCACCAGCTGATCTTTATCGTTCACCACAAAGGCCACCAGGTCTTTGTTGAGCACGGGGGCATACTGCTTCACATAGCCGTCGATCTGTTCTTCGGTGAGTTTGGAATACTCGTACAGGCCGGCGAAGGCAGTGTTGAGCACATCGAACATTTCGCGGCCCCGGCGCACCATCTGTTTGAAATGAGGGGGCCGATAAAGGTGCACGCCGTAGCGGTTTTCCACTAAATCGGCGTATTGCATCATGGGCGGCAGGTGGTCCGGCAGGTCAATCACGCGCTGGGTCCAGTCCACGTCCTTGGTAAAGCCCAGCCGCTCCAGGTATTCCGGATAATACGGATAGTTATAGATGACGGTGAAGGGGCTTTCCTTCTCGAAACCTTCCACCAGCAGGCCTTCGCGGTCCATGTCGGTGAAACCCAGGGGGCCCTTGATTTTCACGGCGCCCCGGGCGCGGCCCCATTCCACCACGGTGTCGATAAGAGCCTTGGCCACCTCGAAATCCTCAATGAAATCGATCCAGCCGAAGCGGACGGTATTCTCCTGCCACTTTTCGTTGGCCTTCTTATTGATGATGGCGGCTACGCGACCTACGATCTTACCGTCTTGCAGGGCAAGATACAGTTCCCGTTCACAGAAAGAGAGGGAGGGATTGTCGGGGCCCAGGGCTTTGAATTCGTCGTCTTCGAAGGCAGGCACCCAGTTTTCGCAGCCTTTGTACAGGTCCAGCGGAAAACGGATAAACTGTTTGAGCATCTTTCGCCCGCTAACGGGGACGATTTCCAGGTTAGGTTTCGTATTCATCAGGTCAGGTTTGTCTACAAAGATATGCATTTTTTTCTTAACTTTGTCACTCTGTATTCTTTGAACGACTTTATGGACAAGAAGACCTTCAACAAGTGGAATTGGATAGTAGGACTGGCCGTGCTGGTGGTATCGGCCGCCACTTACCTTTCCACCATAGAGCCTACGGCGTCTTTCTGGGACTGCGGCGAATTCATCGCCTCTTCCTATAAACTGGAGGTGGGCCACCCCCCGGGAAACCCGGTGTTCCAGCTGCTGGCGCGCTTTTTCACCCTTCCGGTGAAGCCGGAGCACGCCGCCGTGGCCGTGAATGCCATGAACGGCCTCTTATCGGCCCTTACCATTTTCCTGCTGTACTTCACCATCATTTTCTTCGCGAAACGGCTGGTGCTGCCCAGCAGGGCCGTTGCATCGGCCGGAATCAATAAGAAGGCCGATGTTCCCCCGGCGGAATCCTACACCCTGGCGCAGGCCATCGCGATTTTCGGCGCCGGCGTTATCGGCTCTTTGGCCTATTGTTTCTCCGATACCTTCTGGTTCAGTGCGGTGGAGGGAGAGGTCTATGCCATGTCGTCGCTGTTTACGGCATTGGTGTTCTGGGCCATGTGCAAGTGGTACGACCAGGCCGATGAGCCGCACTCCAGCCGTTGGATCGTGCTCATCGCCTTCCTGATGGGCCTCAGTATCGGCGTACACCTGCTGAACCTCCTCACCATCCCGGCCTTCGTGTTCATGTACTATTACCGCATGAACGAAGGTAAGCAGCTGCCTTTCAAGAAGTTGGTGGGCATTTTTGCCATCGGTGTGGTAATCGAATTCCTGCTGGTGTACCTGTTCATTCCGTACCTGCCCAAGCTGGCGGCTTTCTTCGACCGCATCTTCGTGAACGGTCTGGGTCTGCCGTACAACAGTGGGGCAGTGTTCTTCCTGGTGGGTCTGCTGGTCCTGTGCTTCTGGGCGCTCTTTGTCACGCTGCGCAAGGGCAAGGTGTTCTGGAACACGGTGCTGCTGTGCGTCACCACCCTGGTGATGGGCTTCTCGCTCTTTGCCATCGTGATCATCCGTTCCAGCGTAAAAACGCCCACCAACGAGTATCAGCCCGATAATCCGTACACCCTGGTTCGCTATTTGAGCCGTGAGCAGTACGGTTCCACGCCACTGATATACGGCCAGTATTACGATGCTCCCTACGAACTCACGCAGGGCAAGTACTGGGCTCCGATGAACGGGAAATACATCAAGGCCGATGCCCCCGCCGACGCCAAATACAGTCCGGAAGGCAAGATGCTGTTCCCGCGCATGTGGCAGGGCGGCGACCAGCGCTACATAGATTTCTATGAGCTCTATACCCAGGGGAAGGGCATCCGCGTGAAGGGGGCCAAACACCGCAAACCCTCGTTCGGTGCCAATCTGGCCTATTTCTTCGACTATCAGGTGAACTGGATGTACTGGCGCTACTTCATGTGGAACTTCGTGGGACGCCAGAACGATGTCCACAGTCCGCTGCCCGGCAATGTGTTCTACGGCAACTGGGAAAGCGGCGTGGGCTTCCTGGATGCGTTGCGGTTGGGAGACCAGCAGGATGCTCCGGCGCCGCTGAGCGACAATAAAGGCAAGAACCATTATTATTTCCTGCCGCTGCTGCTGGGTCTGCTGGGCCTGGTGTTCCAGTTCGACAAAGACAAGCGCGGCAGCTGGCTGGTGTTCCTGATGTTCTTCATGACGGGCATCGCCATCGTGATGTACCTGAACCAGCCGCCTTATCAGGTGCGCGAACGCGACTACGCCTACGCAGGCTCCTTCTATATGTTTGCCATTTGGATCGGCCTGGGTGTCCTGGCGCTCTATCAATGGCTGGCCGATGGGGTGAAAAAGGTATCGCCCACCGTACTGGCAGGCGGGGTGAGCGTGCTCTGCCTGGGCGTTCCCGCCCTCATGGCCGCCCAGAACTGGGACGATCACGACCGCTCCAACCGTTACACGGCACCTGAGATGGCCTACAATTATCTGGAGTCGGTGGGCCAAAACGGTCTGCTGGTCACGCACGGCGACAACGATACCTTCCCGCTCTGGTATGCCCAGGAGATAGACGGCGTCCGCACGGATGTGCGTGTGGTGAATACCTCCCTGCTGGGCACGGACTGGTATATCGACCAGATGAAATGGGCCTGCAACGAAAGCAAGCCCCTGCCCCTTACCGTTCCGCAAAGCCAATACCTGTACGGCACCAACGAATTCGTCTATATCGCGTACGACGACGGCTCGCCCATGTACCTTTCGGACGTGATGAAGGTGTTCAAGGATCCGGCCATGAAAATTGCGCTGGACGGTGGTCAGAAGCTGGATTTCATCTGCGCCCGCAACCTGGTGATTCCGGTGAACAAGGAGAACTGCCTCAAGTACGGCATTGTGCCGGAAATGTTCGCCGATCAGATTCCGGAGACTATCACCCTGTCCATGTCCAAGGACAAGAACTATCTGTCCAAACCGGAGATTTTCATGCTGGACCTGCTGTCCAACTATCAGTGGGACCGTCCGCTCCACGTGCTCAATATGGGCGGCGACCTGAATGTGGGTATCAAGGATTACCTCATGTTCGACGGCTTCTCCTACCGCTTCACGCCCATCCGGAACAAACCCAGTTCCACGGATGCCGGCAAGGTGGACGCCCTGCAGTTATACAATGATTTCAAGACCAAGTGGGATGCCCTCAAGCGCACGGACTATTATGTAGACTACCAGAACATGTACACCTTCCTGGGCGTACTGGGTCAGCGCCAGCTATACTTAACGGTGGCCAATGCGCTCATCGATATCGGCGAGGATGAAAAAGCCCTGGAAATGATGGACCTGTGCCAGGAGAACTGCCCGGAAGAGAACTTCCCGCTGGAGAGCATCTGTCTGGGCTTCAGCTCCAACGACTACATGGTGGCCCAGTTAATCGAGAACTACTACTACTTAGGCTCGGTGAGCAAGGCCCGTGAGCTGGCCGCCCGTTTCGGCGACCAGCTGCTGGACACCATCACCTTCTTCCTGGAGTGGGGGACGCTGGGATCGGCCGAATTCGAAACCGCCAGCCGCGTGCTCCTGTATCTGGCCGATGTATGCAAACAGTACGGCGACAAAGAACTGGGCGATGCCATGGTGGACAACCTGGAAGCCCTGCTCCACGCCGCCTCCGGCAGTCCCTACGAAGTGGAACGCAAAGATTCCCTGGAAATCGGTTCCTAACCCTGGCAACTAATCCACTCTGTATCACATACTTATAAAAAAGTAATCGTTCAAAATCTGAACGATTACTTTTTGTAAATGACTGTCTGTGAGACAGTTGGTTGCCAGGATTAGTCCTGGATGGCGGCGATGCCGGGGAGGATCTTGCCTTCGATGGCTTCCAGCATGGCGCCGCCGCCGGTGGAGACGTAGCTCACCTTATCGGCATAACCCATCTGGGTAACGGCTGCTACGGAGTCGCCGCCACCCACCAGGGTGTAGGCGCCGTTCTTGGTGGCTTCGGCCAGATCTTCGGCGATCTGCAGGGTACCCTTCGCGAAGTTCGGGAGCTCGAACACACCCACGGGACCGTTCCAGAGGATGGTCTTGGAGGCGAGGATGATCTTGCGCCAGTTCTCGAGGGATGCCGGGGAAGCGTCCATGCCTTCCCACTCGTCCGGGATGTTGTAGATGTCGAAGATCTGACGGGGCGTATCGTTGTCGAAGGCCTGGCCGCAGACGGTCGCGACGGAGAGGGAGACGTTCACGCCCTTTTCCTTCGCGGTGTTCAGGATCTCGAGGGCGTCCGGCATGAGGTCGTCCTCGTGCAGGGACTGGCCGATGTGGCCGCCGAGGGCCTTGATGAAGGTGTAGCCCATGCCGCCGCCGATGATGAGGTTGTCCACCTTGCCGACGAGGTTCTTCAGGACCGCGAGCTTGGAGGAGACCTTGGAGCCGCCGATGATGGCGGTCAGCGGGCGCTCGGCGTTCTTGAGCACGTTGTCGATGGCCTTGATCTCGCCTTCCATCAGGTAGCCGAACATCTTGTCATTGGGGAAGTATTCGGCGATGAGGGCGGTGGAGCCGTGAGCGCGATGAGCCGTGCCGAAAGCATCGTTGATGTAGCAGTCGGCGTAGCTGGCGAGCGTCTTGACGAATTCCTTCTGGGACTCCTTCACCACCTTCTTGGCAGCCTTCTTTTCCTCATCGGTGGCATCCTCGGCCAGACCGCGGGGCTTGCCTTCTTCCTCGGCGTAGTAGCGGAGGTTTTCCAGCAGCAGGGCCTCGCCGGGCTTCAGGGCATCGGCCTGGGGCTTGGCCTTCATGCAGTCATCGGCAAACTGGACGGGAACGCCCAGGCATTCGCTCACGCGGCCCACGATGTGCTTGAGGCTGAACTTGGGATCCACCTTCTTGGGACGACCCAGGTGGGACATGATGATGACGGAGCCTCCTTCGGCCAGTACCTTCTTGAGGGTGGGCATGGCCCGGCGGATGCGGGTGTCGTCGGTAATTTCAAAATTTTCGTTCAGGGGAACATTGAAATCGACTCTCACAATGGCTTTTTTGCCGGTGAAGTCATACTTGTCGATGAATTGTTGCATGGATATATAAGGTTTTAATATTGTTCCAGTTTACAAAGATAACTATCTTTGCAAAAAATTCAAACGTATATGGCGGTAGAATTCCCTGCATCCTATTGGAAAGATTATGAGCTCCTGGACAGCGGCAACGGAGAGAAGTTGGAGCGCTTCGGCAAGTACGTGCTGCGCCGGCCGGAGCCCAAGGCCCTCTGGACCCCTTCCCTCCCGGAGGCCGATTGGAAACGCCTGAGCCATGTGACCTTCCAGCCCGGCGCGGGTTTCGGCAAGGCCGGCAAGGAAGACAGCGGCACCTGGAACAAGACCAAGAAGATGGAAGACCAGTGGAGCATCGTGTACAACGGGGAACCGGACGCCGAAACGCATGCCGCCAGCGACCTGCACCTGAATCTGCGTCTGGGCCTTACCGCCTTCAAACACGTGGGCGTGTTCCCCGAGCAGGCTCCCAATTGGGAATTCATCTACAAGGAAACCAGCCGGTTAAGCCGCATCCACAAGGCCAACGGACTGCCTGCACCCAAGGTGCTGAACCTCTTCGCCTATACCGGCGCCGCCTCCCTGGCCGCCAAGTGTGCCGGGGCCGACGTTACCCACCTGGACTCCGTCCGGCAGGTGGTCACCTGGGCTCGCGAGAACATGGAACGCAGCGGCCTGGACGGCATCCGCTGGGTGGTGGAAGATGCCCTGAAGTTTGCCCGCCGGGAAGCCAAGCGCGGCAACAAGTACGACGGCATCATCCTGGACCCGCCCGCCTACGGACACGGCCCCGACGGCGAAAAATGGAAACTGGACGAACTCCTCTTCGGCCTGCTGCAGAATGTGGCCGATATCCTTTCGCCCCGCGACGCCTTCATGGTCCTGAACCTCTACTCCAACGGCTACAGCGCCGCCCTGGGCGAAACCGTAGTACGCGAAGCCTTCAAGGGACAGTTCCGCGACATGACTTCCGGCGAACTGGCCTTCAACGACTCCTTCGGCAAAGTACTGCCGCTAAGCATTTACGTGCGGATTAAACGCTAGCCCATGCAAGGTATTGGCCTCTTGGGTGTTATTAGGTAAAAAGGCTTTTGATATGCGTCGCTTGAGTTTATTATGGATCCTGCTGCTGGTCCCATTTTCCAAAGGACTGGCACAGGAGCGTTTCTACTTTGAGGACCATCGGCATTCCATTACCCTTTCCACCGGAATCCCGCCCATCCTGCCCATGATGTATCCCCGGGGCAGTGCCAACAACGGTTACACCATGGACGGCTGGCACACCGGAACCGGCTACAAGACCCATTTCTCCTACACCTTTACCCTCGCGTACAATTACCAGTTCACCAAACGCTGGGAAATGGCTTTAGTGGCCACCACCTGCGGTTACATCTATTCCCAGTATCAGCATCCGGAGAAAGGGGTGGACGACTATGGGGTTATGACCTATGACTGGGATGATAGCAAGAGACAATACCAGGGTACCTACCTGGATTTCCGCGGCATTATCCCTGCCGCCATGGTACGCTTTTACTGGCTGGCCCGGGAAAGCGTCCAGATGTATTCGGCAGTAGGAGCGGGCCTGATGTTTTCCTCCCCGGTAATCCTTTATCCCACCCTCACGCCCGTGGGCATCCGCTTTGGCAAGAAACACTGGTTCGGTCTGGCGGAACTTACCGTCGGCAGCACCGCCACCATTCTCCTTGCCGGCGCCGGCTATCGCTTTTAGCCTGGCAACTAACTGTCTCACAGACAGCTGTTTACAAAAAGTAATCGTTCAAATTTTGAACGATTACTTTTTGTAAATATGTGATACAGAGTGAATTAGTTGCCAGGGCTAGTTGAGGGCGTCCTCGATTTGGAGGGCGATGGACTGCCAGTGGGCGGCGGTGGCATCGGTGCCCTTGGCCTTGGCGGCTTTTTTCTGGATGTTCAGGAGTTCACCCAGCAGAAGGGCGCGGCTGGGGGAGGACTTGGAACGTTCGGCCTTCACTACTTCCAGGGCAGTGGTCACAAAGCGGGATTGCAGGTAGCGCCTATAACTGGACACCTTGCCGCCTTTCTCCAGTTCGGAGAAGATCATGTCGTGGAGGTCGGACAGATAGGCTTCCGGCGTGTAGTCGCCCAGCTGGCCCATGCGGTCCATGCGTTCCAGGCTCAGGAGGAAGCTGGTGCTCACTACATTGTTGATGAGCGGATAAAGCTTTGATTCCGGGGTATCCGTAAGCTGATAAATGTAGGGCTGCTCCACCAGCCACTCAGGCTTGTTGAACAGACGCCTGTTCAGGAAGTCCAGGCAGTTCTTCTGGTGCTTTTTGGGCACGGGGGCATACTTGACGCCGTTCTGTTCGATGGACACGTTGGTGATGTAACGTCCGCCGATGTTCATGGCCACGTGGCCCATGTATCGGCCATACTGCTGCACCACGGCGCTGTACATCCGGTTCAGGTTGGTGTACAGGTTGGCTTCCTCGGCATTCCAGGCCGGGAGTTCGCCGATAATACGCTGCAGGTTGGCGATGCCGTAATCGCTGGCAGCCACGGCGTCGTCGCCCAGGTCTTCGCTCTGGGCGCGGGGATCCTGGTCGTAGCCCTCACCGCCGAACCAGAGCTTGGGATCGGCCTCCAGGCGGGCGATGATTTCCTTGTTCCACCACAGGTGGTCTTCCTTGGGATCGGCGATATAGGTGGGTTTGTAGCCGTATTCGATGGCCCACTTGTCGTAGGTGTTGATGCGGGGATAGAGTCCGTCCTTGCCGATATTGTCTTCCGGCTGGGCTACGTAGTTGAAGCGGGCGTAGTCCATGATGGAGACGGTGTGGCCGTTGGCTTCCACCCAGGCTTTGTCGCGGAGTTTTTCCACGGGAGTGAAGCTGGAGGAACCCTTGTTGTGGCGCAGGCCCAGGGTGTGACCCACCTCATGGGAAGAGACGAAACGGATGAGGTCGCCCATGAGTTCGTCGCTGTACTTGAAGCTGCGGGCGCGGGGATCCACGGCGGCCACCTGCACCTGATACCAGTCGTGCACCAGGGTCATCACGTTGTGATACCAGCCGATATGGCTTTCCAGGATTTCACCGCTGCGGGGATCGTGCACGTTGGGACCATAGGCGTTGGCAATGGGGGAGGCCAGGTAGCGGATTACGGAGAAACGGGCGTCTTCCATGCTCATGCCCAACTCCTCGGCGTTCTCCGGCCATTCTTCGGCCCGGATGGCGTTCTTCCAGCCGGCCTGCTCGAAGGCTTTCTGCCAGTCGTTTACGCCGGCAATCAGGTACGGACGCCACTGCTTGGGCGTGGCGGGGTCGATGTAATAGACGATGGGCTTGACGGGCTCCACCAGTTCGCCGCGCTTCTGCTTCTCCACATCCTCGGGACGGGCTTCCAGGCGCCAGCGGGTGATGTAACGGATCTGCTCCACGCCCTGCTGCTCGTCGGAGAAATGGGTGTAGCCGCCGGCGAAATAACCCACGCGGGCATCGAACCAGCGCTGCTGCATGGGTACTTCCGGCAGCAGGATGATGGATGTATTCAGCACGATGGTAACCACCCCGGCTTCGCGGCCTGCAGGCAGGCTGGTGCCGCGGGACGGGCCACCGGGAGCCGCACCGGGACCGCCCGGCGTGGGCTGGTTGTAAGCGTAGGTCTTGGTCACCGTCACTTCCGTATTGATGGGATAGGTGCGGATGCTCTGGATGAAGCTGGCGTCGTTTTTGATGCCCCCCAGATTAAACTGCTTCTTGGTGCGGGCATCCAGCGAAAAGATCTGCAAGTCCCCCTCGAAAAGGCTGTTGGCCTTGATGCGGGTGGTGCCGGCCGATGCATTCTTTTCCGGCTTGAAGGAAGCCACGATGGGGTTTTCGGAGCTCACGCGCACGGCCTGGGCGATGGCATCGGCCTGCGGAGCCTCCACGTTCACCACATCCACGCGCAGCAGCAGATTGCCGTTGGGGGCTTTCTCCCAGTACAGCATGACGTCGTTCACTTCTTCACCGCCATAAACGCCTGCACCCATGGTGTTGGCAGCGAAACGGGTGACGGCCAGCAGGCGGCGTCCCAGCATATTGTCCGGGATTTCCAGATACCAGTCTTTTTCGTTCTGAGCTACGGAGAAAAGGCCCTGGCTGAACTTCAGGTTCACCGGAGCTTCTTTCTTTTCTTCGGGTTTGTCTTTGGGACCGGGACCGGCGCCAGGACGCGGCGGGCGTTCCTGGGCCAACATGCTCACACACAGCGTGCAAGCAAGCAATGAAATAAGGGCTCGTTTCATATAATAAAGGGTTTTATTGGCCGATAGGACGGGCGTAATGGGTTTGGGGCTTGGCTTTGGGTCCGGAAGGGCGCTCCGGCGGAAGGGCCCGGGCGGGCTTCTTTTTCACGAAGGCATACACCAGGCAGCCGATGCCCAGCAGGATGAAGGGAATGCTGAGGAGCTGTCCCATGTTCAGGGCCATGCCGGCTTCGAAGTCCACTTGGTCGTTCTTGATGAATTCGATGAGGAAGCGGGAACCGAAGCAGCCGATAAAGAAGATACCCGTAAAGGTGCCCCGATACATCTTGTCCAGCTTTTTCCAGTACAGCCACATGAGCACGATGCCCAGCAGCAGGTATGCGCCGGCTTCGTAGAGCTGGGTGGGATGGCAGGGAACGGTTTCCCCGTTGCGCTCGAAGACAAAGCCCCAGGGAAGGCTGGTGGGACCGCCGTAAATCTCTGAGTTGAAGAGATTTCCCAGGCGGATCAGGCAGGCGGCGAAAGAAACGGCGATCACCAGATGATCCACTACCCATAGATAGTCGAAGCCGTTCTTCTTTCCGTATTTATTGGAATACCACCAGATACCCAGCAGGATGGCGATGGTGCCGCCATGACTGGCCAGGCCGCCTTTCCAGGGCATGAAGATTTCCCAGAAGCCGGTCCAGCTGCCCAGGAAATAATCCGGCTGATAGAAGAGGCAGTGTCCCAGACGGGCGCCCACGATGGTGCAGATGAGCAGCATGTACAGCATGGGGTCCACCAGCTCCGGATTCAGTTTTTCGCGGACGAATAAACTTCTCATGATATACCAGCCCAGGATGAAACCGCTCACGAACAGCAGCGAATACCACCTGAGTTCAAAGCCCCCCAGACGAAAGATGGCGGGGTCGATATTCCAATGAATGACCAAATATTCCATAACGATTGCAAATATAATCAAAAAAAGAATATTCCGACAGAAGCGAAGCTTCCTTCTTGTGCAGGTGCGATTTTTGTAGTAATTTTGCCGCTCAAAAAAGTGAGTTATATGTGTGTTAGAAAATTAGTCCTCTTGCTGGCTCTGCTGGTCCCCGCCCTGGCCCGGGCGCAGTACCAGGGGACGGAGCGTCCCTCCCAGGGAGATTCCGTCCTGGTGCTCACATTGGACGATGCCATCAAAATAGCCCTCTCGGAGAATACCTCCGTGAAGGTGGCCGATATGGAGATCCAGCGGCAGCAGTATGCCCGCAAAGGAACATATGCCGCCTTGTTCCCGCAGGTGAACGGTACGGGATCTTATCAGCGAACCATCAAGAAGCAGGTGATGTATATGGGCGGCGGCGACGACAGCGAAGGCGGCGGCTCGTCCAGCATGTTCTCCGGTATTCTGGAACCCATTGAATGGTACCTGAATCAGCTGATAGCCCAGCACCCCGGCGCCATCCAGCCCTATGTCCCCGAACCTTCCCAGGAAACGTCGGATAATTCCGGTGGCATCGCCGTGGGCCGACTCAACACCTGGAGCGCCGGCATCAACGCTTCCATGCCCCTGGTGAACGCCCAGTTGTGGGAAAACATCTCCCTGTCGGCCGACCAGGTGGAACTGGCCGTGGAAAAGGCCCGTGAGAGCCGTCTGGGCACGGTGACCTCCGTCAAGCAGGCCTATTTCGCCATTCTGTTGGCCAAGGAAGTCTTCGAAGTGTACAAGCAGGTTTACGAGAACGCCGTGGAGAACTTCCGCCAGACAGAAATGAAATACAACGTGCAGAAGGCTACCCAATTGGATCTGACCCGTGCCAAGAGCAATGTGGCCGCGTCCATTCCCGACGTCTACAATGCAGAGTCCAGCGTGATGCTGGCCCTGTGGCAGCTCAAAGCCGTGATGGGTCTGGATCTGGAGCGTGAAATTGACGTTGCGGGAAGCCTGGAAGACTTCTCCCAGACTATGTTCCGGGATCTGAACGAAGGGGGAGAGATGGGTCTGGAGAGAAATACTTCCCTCCGGCAGCTGGATATGCAGGCCCGGCAGTTGGCGAAAACCATACGCATGCAGCAGTACGCGTACATTCCCAGCCTGAACCTGAGTTTTGCCTACAGCTTCAATGCCATGACGGACAACTTCAAGTTCAGCGAATACCGCTGGACCCCGTATTCCTATGTGGGCCTGAGCCTGAGCATCCCCATCTTCTCCGGTGGCCAGCGCTATTATACCATCAAGCAGACGCGCGTACAGGCCGATGAGCTGGCCCTCCAGCGCGAAAACACCGAGCGTCAGCTTCGTATCAGCATCCGGCAGAGCCTGTCCACCATGGAAACGGCTATGAAAACCTACGACACCGCCAGGGATGCCCAGGGAACGGCCCAGAAGGCCTACGATATCGCAGCCAAGAGCTACCAGCTGGGCAAAAGCACGCTCACGGACCTGAACAATACGGAACTTACCCTCATCCAGACCAAGCTGCAGGCCATGCAGGCAGTTTATAATTTCGTCATTGCCAAAGCCACCCTGGAGCAAACCCTGGGTTATGATTTCGCAGAAAAATAAAAGTAAGAAATATATGAACAAGTATGTAGCAATCCTCGCCGCCCTGGTGGCAGCCGCCTCCTGCGGGAATAGCGGAACAAGTACCGCCGGACAGGCTCCTGAAGAGACGGTCCCCAACGTGGAAGTGGCCACTGCCCAACTCCGCGATGTCCCCCAGGACAATACCTATGCCGCCAACGTGCAGGCCTGGGCCGTGAACAATATCATGCCGCAGACCGGCGGCCGCATCCGTAAGATCAACGTAGAGGTGGGTGACTATGTGAGCAAAGGCCAGATCCTGGCCGAAATGGACCGCCTTCAGCTGGATCAGCTGGAACTGCAGGTGAAGAACGACGACATCGAATACGCCCGCCTGAAGGGTCTGCTGGCCGAAGGCGGCGTAGCCCAGAGCGATTTCGAAACCGCCGAACTGAGCTACAAGCTGCGCAAGACCAACCTGGAAAATGCCCGGGAAAACACTATCCTGCGCAGCCCCATTGACGGTTTTGTATCGGCCCGCAATTTTGACGCCGGGGATATGTTCTCCCTGAGTGCCCCGCTGTTCACCGTGCAGAAGGTTACTCCCGTGAAGCTCCTGGTGGGCATTTCGGAGAGTGAATACACCAAGGTGAAGAAAGGCGATGTGGTCCACATTACCGTGGATGCCATCCCGGGACGCGAATTCATCGGCAAGGTGGAGCGCCTGTATCCCACCATGGATGCTGCCACCCACACTTTCAAGGTGGAGGTGACTGTTCCCAACAAAGACCGCATCCTGCGCCCCGGCATGTACGCACGCGTAACGGTGAACTTCGGCACGCGCCGCAGCGTGATCGTCCCGGACCAGGCCCTGGTGAAGCAGGAAGGCACCGGTACGCGCTTCATCTATGTGCTGAAGCCCGACCATACCGTCAGTTATGTACCCGTGACCATCGGCCGCCATATCGGCCGGGAATGTGAAATTCTCGAAGGCCTGGAAGCAGGCAGTCAGATTGTGGTGAAAGGCCAGGCCCTCCTCAGAGACGGCGTTAAGGTGAACGTACTATGAGTATCTACAGAACATCCGTAGAGCATCCGGTAACCACCGCGCTGGTCTTCCTGGCATTTGCCATCCTGGGCGTTTTCTCCCTGGTGCAGCTGCCGGTGGACAACTTCCCGGATTTTGAATCCAACACCATCATGGTGATGAGCTCCTATCCCGGCGCATCGGCCGAGGATGTGGAGACCAACCTCACCAAGGTGCTGGAGAACGCCCTGAACGGTGTCCCCAACCTCAAGGACATCACCTCCAACTCCCGCGAGAACATCGCCGTCCTTACGCTGGAGTTCGAATACGGCATCGACATCGATGAAGCCACCAACGACGTGCGCGACAAACTGGACATGGTGAGCCAGCGCCTTCCCGACGGAGCATCGGCCCCCTACCTGTTCAAGTTCAGCGCCGATGACATGCCCATCATGATCCTTTCGGCCACGGCCAACCAGAGCGTGAGCGCCCTGGACAAGATCCTGGACGAAAGGGTGGCAACGCCTCTGGCCCGAGTGACCGGGGTGGGTACGGTTTCCGTTTCCGGTGCCCCCAAGCGCGAAATCCAGGTGTACGTGGATCCTTCCCGCCTGGAGGCCTACAACCTGAGCATCAGCGCCATCTCCTCCATCATTGCGGCCGAAAACCGGAATACCCCTTCCGGCAGCATCGATATCGGCTCGGATACCTATACCCTGCGTATCAAGAAGGAATTCCAGGATCCGTCGGAACTGCTGGACGTGGTGCTGGGTTCCTATAACGGCGGCACCATTTATCTGCGCGACGTAGCCCGCATTACGGACACGGTGGAAGAGAAGTCCCAGGAGTCCTATACCAACGGTACCCGCGGCGCCCAGATCATCATCCAGAAACAGTCGGGCTACAACACCGTGGAGGTAATCCGTCAGGTGAAGGCCACCCTGGCCAATCTGGAGCGGAACCTTCCGGCCGATGTGAAGATTACCACGGTGGTGGACAACTCCCGCAACATCCTGCGCACCATCAACTCCCTGAAGGAGACCATCTTCATCACCTTCCTGGTGGTGATGCTGGTGGTGTTCCTCTTCCTGGGCCGATTGAAAGGTACCCTCATCGTGGTGCTTTCCATCCCTATCGCCCTGCTGGCCTCCCTCATGTATTTGTATGCTACGGGAAATACGCTCAACATCATTTCCATGAGCGCCTTGTCCATTGCCATCGGCATGGTGGTGGACGATGCCATTGTGGTGTTGGAGAACGTAACCTCGCATTTGGAACGTGGCGAAAAGCCCTCGGAGGCTGCCGTGCACGGTACGGCGGAAGTGGGTATCTCCGTTATTGCATCCACACTCACCATGCTGTGCGTGTTCATGCCGCTTACCATGATCAACGGCATGGCCGGTATCATGTTCCGGCAGCTGGGTTACATCGTGTCCATCATCATGATCGTGTCCACCACGGCCGCCCTCACGCTGGTGCCCATGCTCTGCGCCCTCCTGATGAACAACAAGCCCAATACCGGCAAGTTGTACCTGGCCATCTTCGGCCCGGTGAACAAGGCGCTGGACGGCCTTTCGGCCGGATATTCCCGCATGATCGGCTGGTGCATGAACAGGAAGAAACTCATTGCGCTGATCGCCATCGTGATTTTCGGCGCGGTGATGGGAATCTATATTCCCCGCATGAAGACGGAATTCTTCCCCAACTCCGACTCCGGCCGTATCCGTGCCACCATCGAACTGCCCATCGGCACGGCGCAGGACGTCACGCGCGAAGTAGCCGCCCGCATCTACGACAAGATCAGGGCCGATGTCCCCGAAATCGAGATCATGAGCTACGCCTTCGGCCAGGCCGACTCCGAAAACGCCTTCGCCTCCATGCAGCAGAACGGTACGTATCTGATTTCCATGAACATCAACGTGGGTTCCATGGAAGACCGTGAGCGCTCGGTATCCGAGATTGCGGACGTGATCAGGGCAGATCTGAAACTGTTCCCTGAACTGAACCGCTTCAACGTGACCGAAGGCGGCATGGGTATGGGCGGCCGCGCCTCCGTGCAGCTGGAAATCTATGGCTACGATTTCGCGGAAACGGAAGCTGCCGCCCGCGAAATGCGGAACCACATGATGGAAAGCGGTCTCTTTACGCAGGCCATCCTGTCCCGCGACCAGTATACGCCGGAATATGAAGTGGACTTCGACCGCGAAAAGCTGGCCCTGAACGGCCTCAATTCCGTAACTGCTGCTATGGCCGTATCGGCCGCCATGAGCGGTTCCGTTGCGTCCTATTACCGTGAGGACGGTGAGGAATACAACATCCGTGTGCGTTATGCCCCGGAATTCCGCACCAGCATCGAGGACCTGGAAAATATCATCATCACCAATGCGGCCGGTTACAACATCAAGGTGAAAGACCTGGGCCGGATCGTGGAATCCAAGGTTCCGCCCACCATCCAGCGTAAGAACCGGGACCGTTATATTTCCGTGAACGGTATCATGGCCAAGGGCTATGCCCTCAGTGACGGTGTGGAATATGTACAGGGTTTCCTGAATGCCAATCCGCTGCCACAGGGACTTACCTGGCAGATCGGCGGTGATTACGAAGAGCAGCAGAAGATGTTCAGCAGCATGATCCTGCTGGCCCTCCTTATCATTATCCTGGTGTACATGGTGATGGCTTCCCAGTTCGAATCCTTCATGGGACCGTTCGTGATCATGTTCTCCATCCCCTTCGCCTTCGTGGGCGTAGCTTTGGGTAACATGGCCGCCAACCTGGCCATCGGCATGATGTCGGCCGTGGGTATCATCATCCTGCTGGGTATTGTGGTGAAGAACGGTATCGTGCTCATCGACTACACCATCCTCTTGCAGGAAAGGGGCTGCAGCGTGCGGGAGGCGTCCGTAACGGCCGCCAAGGCCCGTATGCGCCCCATCCTCATGACCACTCTCACCACCGTGCTGGGTATGCTGCCCATGGCATTGGGCCGGGGAGAAGGTTCGGAAATGTGGAATGGCCTGGGTACCACCGTGGCCTGGGGTCTTTCCGTCTCTACCCTCATCACCCTGGTGCTGATTCCCGTATTGTATTGTGGTATAGCCGAGCACCGGGAAAAACGCAAAAAGTAGTTGTCATCCTGAGGAGCGTAGCGACGAAGGATCTGTAGATAGAAATCGTATGAAAGCTGTATTCGTAGTATATAATCAGGCATACAATCAGGAGATTGTAGAAATGCTGGAAGGCCTGGGCCAGCGGGGTTATACCGTGTGGCAGGAGATAGGCGGACGCGGATCGGTGGACGGGGAACCCCATCTGGGAAACCATGCCTGGCCCACGCAGAACCACGCCCTTATGAGCGTGGTGGAAGATGCCCTGGCTCTCAAAATCATGCAGGAACTCAGGAAAACCGATGCCGCCAACAAGGCTCTGGGCCTAAGGGCCTATGTTCTGCCCGTGGAAGATAGCCTGTAGATCCTTCGTCGCTTTGCTCCTCAGGATGACAGAAGGAAATGCTCTTGAGGATGACAATTGTCATTCTGAGCATAGCGAAGAATCTCTGTAAAATTTTTATCTTTGTAAGATTAAAGACTAAATATTATGGCAAAAGTAGCTACCAATACCAATTTCCCCGAGTTGTTGCAGGGCAACAATCTCATCATCGTGGATTTCTGGGCCACCTGGTGCGGCCCCTGCCGCATGCTTTCTCCCATCCTGGACGAGGTTGAGGAAGAGATGGCCGGCCAGATCAGCGTTGTGAAAGTGAATGTGGACGACGCCGATGAAATTGCCGCCAAGTACCGGATTATGAGCATCCCCACGCTGCTTTTCTTCAAGAACGGACAGTTGGTGGATAAGACCGTGGGTGCCATGCCCAAGGCCGTCCTGGTAGAAAAAATCAAAGCTAATCTCTAAAACCTATGAAAAAACTTTTCCTGACGCTTGCCTTGGCGCTGCTTACCTTTACGGCGGCATACGCCCAGTTTGGCATTATCGGCGGTTTCACTTCTGCTTCCACCAAGCTTCCTAAAGGGACCAACTGGTCGGCAGAGGTTAAGAACGCCCCGCTCTGGCATGCCGGTGTGGCGTATAAAATTGGAATGGGTCCTTTCTTCACCCTGCAGCCGCAGCTGGTCTATCAGACCAAGGGTTCCAAGGTGAATGACGGTATCAGAGACCTTAAGTCCCAGGCCGGTTTCATAGAACTGGAACTGAGTGCCCAGCTGGGCCTGGACCTTCTCATGGTCCGTCCTTTTATCATGTTGGAGCCTTTTATCGGCTATGATGTGACACCCGGCGAAATCCTCAACGGGAGCATTTCCGGTGCGTCGGTGGATGAAGTGAACAAATACCTGCGAAATGCCAAGAACAAGTTCGAGGTAGGTTTCGGCGTTGGCGGCGGTATCGAGGTGATGCGCCATGTCCAGGTTTCCGTGCAATGGTTCATGAACGCCGGCAAGCTGTTCAGCGAAGACAAACTGGCGGCCGATACCGTGATGAAGGCCATCGCTTCCAACTACAAGGATATCAATAACTATCAGGGTCTCAAGGTGACTGTCGGCATCTTCTTCTAAGATGGGAAAGAAGGTGGTGATATTCTGTGCTTCGAGCAATACCATTGACCCGAAGTACAATCAGGCTGCCCGCCAGTTGGTGAGCGGCCTGCATGCGTTAGGATACGATGTGGTTTCCGGCGGCGGTGCGCGGGGCACCATGGGTGCCATCACCGGCGAGTCCGTGCGCGTGGGCGGTCGGCATATCGCAGTACTGCCGCGTTTCATGGCGGGGCTGGAGCATCCGGAAGTGAAGGAACAGGTGTGGACGGATTCCATGTCCACCCGCAAGGAAGCCATGCGGCAAGACACCGTGGCGGCTATCGCCCTGCCCGGCGGCATCGGCACCCTGGACGAACTCATGGAAACCCATGTGCTGCGCAAACTGAACATTTACAAGGGGGATATCTTCGCCTTGAACCTGGATGGCTTTTACAATCCGCTCAAGGAGCTGCTGAATCATTTTGCCCAAACCAACATGACTGCGCAGCAGGACGTGGACCTCATCCGTTTCCCTGAAACAGTAGCAGACCTCTTGTCATACTTTAAGTAAGTGGAAATCAAAGAACTCCATACTTTCCTGCAGGACGCGTTGGTCCGCGTGGAGGCGCAGATCGATGCGTCGCTGCGCTCGGATGTGATGCTGCTGGACGGAACCAACCGCCGATTGCGGGAACATCCCGGCAAGATGCTCCGGCCCATGCTGGCGCTGCTGGTGGGCGGTGCTTTGGGAAAGAATACGCCGGACACATACCGTTTCGCGGCGGCGGTGGAGTTGTTGCATAACGCCACCTTGCTGCACGACGATGTGGTGGACGGCGCGGCTTGTCGCCGGGGGCTTCCCACCGTGTTTTCCCAACTGGGCGCCGGTCCCGCCGTACTGATGGGCGACTACTGGCTGGTAGCCTGCCTGAAACTGATCCTGGGTGCGGAAAAACATATGCGGCAGGTCTTGGAGTTGTTTTCCAATACGTTGGGGCACCTGACGGAAGGGGAGTTATTGCAATTGGAAAAGACCAGCCGGGCCGATACCTCGCAGGCCGATTACCTGCGGATCGTCTACGGAAAAACGGCTTCGCTGTTCGAGACATCGGCTGTATCGGCCGCCATTTCAGTGAACGCTACGGAGGCGCAGTGCCGGGCGGCGGGGGAATTTGCCCGCCAGCTGGGGACTGCCTTCCAGATCAAAGACGATATCTTCGACTACAGTGAGCCGTCTGCTGCCCTGGGAAAGCCCGTGGGCATAGATTTGAAGGAACAGAAAGTAACCCAGCCGTTGCTCTGTGCCCTGGAAACGGTTCCGACCCAGGAAGCCGATGCCATTCGCGCCAAGGTGGCCCGCCTGGCCGATCATCCCGAATGGGAGGCGGAGATCCGTACCTTTGTCCGCGCCAAGGACGGGATGGCACGTGCCGCCCGGGTGATGGACCGGTATATCAACGAAGCCCTGGCCTGCCTGGAAGCTTTCCCGGCATCGGCCGAAAAAGAATACCTGGCGGCTCTGGCCCGCTATGTGGGAGACCGGACTTTATGACAGTGTACGGGAATACGGAAGTGGTGAACGCCCTCCATCAGATGGTGGAGAGCGGCCGCGTACCGCATGCCCTGCTCCTGCACGAGGACGACGGCGGCGGCGCCTTTCCGTTGGTGCTGCAATTCCTGGAGGAACTCTACGGCGGGAATCCTCGTGTCGGGAAGCTCATCCATCCGGATATCCACTTCGTTTTCCCGGTGGCGGGCTCCGATAAACCGGTCTCGCTGCAGTATATGGCTCCGTTCCGGCAGTTGCTGTTGGAAAATCCGTATTTCTATGAGAATGAGTTATATACGGCTATCGGCATTGAAGGGAAACAGAGCAATATCTCTGTGAATGAGGCGCGGAGCATCCTGGAGCGCCTGTCACTGAGTGCCGTGGAGGGCGGCTACCGGACGGTGGTACTGTACCTCCCGGAAAAGATGAACGCCCAGGCGGCCAATGCGCTGCTGAAAATGGTGGAGGAGCCGCCGCAGAAGACGCTGTTCATTCTGATTACCCATGCCCCGGAGAAGGTGCTCATCACCATTGCATCCCGCTGCCTGCACCTTCGCGTGCAGCCTTTGTCGCTGGAAGCGGAACGCGAAGTACACGCGAAGGAAGCCGCCGGCCAGAGCGTACTTGCAGACCTGTTCCACGATTTGCTGGAAGCCCTCCTGGCGCGTGACCTGCTCAAGGCCCTGGAAACGGGGGAAGCCGTAGCCGAGCTGAAGGTACGGGAACAGCAGAAAACATTCTGCCGCCAGGCTACGGAGGACCTTCGGCGCATCTTTATGCTGCAGAAAATGCCCTCCCTGGCCCGTGTTCCGGAGGAGGAAGAAGACTTCTACCGGCGGATGGCCGCGGCGCTGAAACCTTCGTTCCCGCGCCGGGGGATGGTGGTCCTGGACCGCACCCTGCTCCTGCTGGAGCGCAACGTGAACCAGAAAATCCTTTTCAC
>CAMYWP010000005.1 GCA_947302825.1 uncultured Bacteroidales bacterium | reverse complement strand
GTAGTAACCACAGGTTATTTTGACGGTGTCCATCTGGGGCACCGTCATGTGCTTGAGACAGTGGTCTCCGCTGCCCGTGAAAGGGGAGAGGAGGCCATTGTGGTCACATTCTGGCCGCATCCCAGGACGGTATTGCAGCAGGACGCAAGAGAGTTTCGGCTGCTAACTTCGCTGGAAGAGAAAAAAGCCCTTTTAGCAGCCGCCGGCATTGACCGGGTGGAGGTTCTGCCCTTCACCCGCCAGTTCGCCTCCCTGAAGGCCGAAGAATACCTCCAACTCCTCCGCGACCGCTTCGCAGCTTCTTTGGTAGTGATGGGCTACGACAACCGCATCGGCAGTGATCGGAGAATGGCTTCAGAAATATCCGGCGAATCTTTTCCGTCAGCTCCGCCGGAAATTATTTTTTGCGACGTAGCGCAAAAAACCAATTTCCAGCTTCGCCCTTCCTTCGTCACCCAGCGCGCAGATTCGCCGTCAATGGCCATATCATCCTCCATCATCCGTATGGCACTTGCAGGCGGGGATGTCGCATCGGCCAATGAGATGCTGGGGTATGCGTATGGGCTGTATGGGGTGGTGGTGGCCGGGAACCGGATGGGTCGGACCATCGGATTTCCTACGGCCAATATGCAGTTGTATGAACCGTTGAAGCTGGTGCCGGGGAATGGGGTGTATGCCGTAGAGGTGGAAGTGCTGGGGCGGAAGTATCCGGGGATGACCAATATCGGCAAAAGGCCCACGGTGGGGGGAACCACTAGAACCATCGAAACGCATATCCTGGACTTCGACGAAGACATCTACGGCCTGCCCATGCGCATCCGCTTCCTCCGCCGCATTCGCGACGAACGGAAATTCCCCTCGCTGGAAGCGCTGCGGGCTCAGTTGCTAGAAGACAGTCTTCGGGTCCGTGGAGATAAGTAATTGATAGATTGTGCTTTGTTAAAAATCGATTGTGCTGAACGGTGCAATCGATTTTTTGTAAAATAATGACAAACAAATAGTTATCTCCACGGTACCGATTTTTCGAAAAAATGCGTAAATTGCAACATGGAAAAAATTGTATCGACGCTCAATGATATTGTCTGGAATCCGGCGCTGGTGGTGTTGCTGCTGGTAACGGGGCTTTATTTTTCGTTCCGTACGCGTTTGGTGCAGGTGCGTCGTTTCGGCCTAATGCTCCATTCGCTCTTCAATAAGAAGAATAAAGGTGCAAAGGGCATTTCCTCCTTTGAGGCGTTCTGCATTGCGCTTTCGGGCCGGGTTGGTACGGGTAATATCGTGGGTGTGGCCACGGCTATCGCCTTCGGCGGGCCGGGCGCGGTGTTCTGGATGTGGGTGGTGGCGTTCTTCGGCGCCTCTACTGCATTTGTAGAGTCCACCCTGGCGCAGATTTACAAGTTCCCGCATAAGAGTGGTTTCCGCGGATGACCTTTCTGTTTCATTGAAATGGGTCTGGGCAAGCGATGGCTGGGCGTAGTTTTCGCTGTTATTACGCTAGTCAGTTGCAGTTTTTTCCTGGTTACGGTTCAGTCCAACGGCGCTTCCATGGCCATGAAAAATTCCTTCCCGGTACCGCCGCTGGCAACGGGTATCGGCCTGGCTGTGCTCATGGGCATCGTGGTGATCGGCGGCGTGCAGCGCATTGCCAAGGTGGCTTCCATCCTCACGCCTTTCATGGCATTGGGCTATATCGTGTTGGCTCTGGTGGTGGTGGCTTTCCATATCCATGACATGCCGGCGGTGTTCGCTTCCATCTTCACCAATGCTTTCGGCATCCAGCCGGTAGCGGGCGGTATCATCGGCTCCACCATCGCCATGGGCGTCAAGCGCGGCATCTTCTCCAATGAGGCGGGGCAGGGAACCGGTGCCATCGTATCGGCATCGGCCGATGTGGACCATCCCGCCCAGCAGGGTCTGGCACAAGCGTTTTCCGTGTATGTGGATACCTTGCTGGTGTGTACCGCCACGGCCCTGATGATTCTCACTTCCGGCACCTACAATATCCTGGATGCCAATGGGAACATGCTGCTGGCCAAGGCGCCCGAACTGGGAAACAACTATGCCGGCTTTACCCAAAGTGCCGTGGATTCGGTGTTTGCGGGCTTCGGCAGTGAGTTCGTTTCGGTGGCCATGATTTTCTTCACCTACACTACCATCATGGCCTATTATTTCTATGCCGAATCCAGCATCATGTACCTGTTCAGAGGGAAGGAGAATAAAAAGGAACGACTGTGTATCAGGATTTTACAGGCGGTGCTGCTGGGTGCCGTGGTGTTTGGCGCCGTTCACGAGGCCGACCTTGTGTGGAAGATGGGCGACATTGGCGTAGGACTCATGGCCTGGGTAACGGTGGTGAGTATTCTCTTCCTGAGCCCCAAGGCATTTGCCTCCCTGAAAGAATTTGAAGCACAGGTGAAGGAAAAACGGAAATAATTTCTTACCTTTGCATCAGACATAAAGCGCGACGGCCGGATTCGGTCGTCGGCTGTTTTTTTGACAATCAAAATAGAAAAAACCATATGGCAATTGAAATGATGACACAGGCCGGTCTTGACAAGCTCAAGAAGGAACTGGCCGATGCCCTGGCCCAGCGGCCGGTGATTTCCGCCGCCATTGCGGAAGCCCGTGAGAAAGGGGATTTGTCGGAGAATGCAGAGTACGACGCTGCGCGCGATGCGCAGGGTCTGCTGGAGGTGAAAATCGCCCGCCTGAAGGAAAAAGTGGCCAATGCCCGTGTAATCGACGAGAGCAAGCTTTCGGCCGATACCGTGCAGCTCCTGTCCAAGGTGAAGGTGAAGAACCTGGCCAACAAGATGGCCATGAACTTCCAGATCGTGCCGGAAAGCGAGGCCGATTTCTCCAAGGGCCTCCTGGCCGCCACCACGCCCATCGCCAAGGCGCTCATCGGCCACAAGAAGGGCGAAACCGTAGAGGCCAAAGTGCCCAGCGGCGTGATGAAATTCGAAATCCTGGATATTTCCCTTTAAGCCATGGCTACCATCTTTACCAAAATCGCCAAGGGCGAAATTCCGTCCTACAAGTGCGCCGAAAACGAAGATTTCTACGCCTTCCTGGATATCGCACCGCTGGCCAAGGGCCATACCCTGGTCATTCCCAAGAACGTGGAGGACGATTATATCTTCCACCTGGACGGCGACACCTACCAGAACCTCTGGGCTTTTGCCAGCAAGGTGGCCAAGGCCGTGAAGGAGTCCGTCCCCTGCAAGCGCGTGGGAGTGGCCGTGCTGGGCATGGAAGTGCCCCACACGCACATCCACCTGATTCCGCTCCAGACGGAAGGGGACATGGATTTCCGCAAACCCAAACTGCAGTTGGATCCCGCCGAGATGCAGGATATTGCCAGCCGAATCTTTGCCGCGTATGAAAAACTTTAGCCGCCTCATTGCTGCCATCGGCCTGCTGGCCATGGTCTTTTCCTGTGGGAAGAATACCCGTATTACCGGCAACCTGCACGAGGGCGCCGGAGAGGAAGTGATTGTCAAGTTGTTGGACGTGAATCGTTTCCAGGTGCTGGATACCGTGAAGGTGAACGAAGCCGGGGACTTTGACTATAAGCTGGACATCGCGGAAGGAAAGCCTGAGTTCATCTACCTGTTCCACGGCAACCGTCAGATTGCCTCCCTGCTGCTGCAGAAGGGCGATAAGGTGCATGTCCTCACCGACACCCTGGGCGTGTATACCGTGGAAGGCTCCGAGGAATCGCTGAAACTGCAGCAGGTGGAAAGCGAGTATAACGCCTTCATGAAGGATTTCAAGCGCCTTCTGGACCAGGAAGATCAGGGACCGGCCGTATCGCGCCGTTACATTGCCTATTACCGTGACCGCCTGGCCTATGTAGTAGGGAATGCCCATTCCCTTACCGTGGTGCCCGTGCTGTTCCAGCAAGTAACGCCTAACATGCCGGTATTCAGTCAGCCCACAGACGGTATCCTCATGCGCAACATCTGCGATTCCCTCAAGACCGTGTATCCGGAGTCCCGTTATGTGAAGGCCCTGGAGAAGGAGGCGAACCGCCGTCTCGCCCAGCTGGAGGTGAACAATCGTATCAGGGATGCGAAGGAAGTGGGGTACATCGACATCACTTTGCCCGGTATCGACGGAAAGAACATACAGCTGAGCGAATCCCTCAAGAAGGTCACCATGGTGTACTTCTGGTCTTCCACCGCTGCAGGACAGAAAATGTTCAATCTGGATGCCCTGGCTCCCATTTATGATCAGTACAAGGACAAAGGATTCGAGATTTACGCCGTGTCGCTGGACGCCGATAAACCCGCCTGGGCCGCGGCCGTCCGCAATCAGGATCTTCCCTGGGTGAACGTATGTGACACCCGCGGCGTACAGTCGCCCTATGTGGCTTCCTATGGAATCGGCAGCCTGCCCATGGCTTGGTTCATTGTGGACGGTACTGTAGACCAGGACGCTCTGGTGCGCGATGCCGCCTCCCTGAAGGAGTATCTTCGCCGGAAACTGTAATGATTCTCTGTATAGAAACTTCAACGGCAGTCCTGTCCGTGGCTTTGGCCCGGGACGGGGCTGTTGTTTGTGAACGGGTGTGCACCCGGCCTCGCTCGCAGGCGGCCCTCACGGCTCCGCTGGTGAAGGAAGTGCTGGATGCTGCCGGCATCACGGCAGGTGCGTGCGATGCCGTGTGCGTGAGTGCCGGTCCGGGCTCCTATACCGGTCTTCGCGTGGGCGTATCCACGGCCAAGGGCCTGGCCTTCGGCGCCGGCATCCCCCTTCTTTCCATGGGTACTTTGGATATCCTGGTGGAAGGCATTTGTCATTCTGAGCGCAGCGAAGAATCTCCCGCCTTTATCGTTCCTATGATTGATGCCAGGCGGATGGAGGTTTACACCGCCGTTTATTCGGGCGAGGGAACCCGCCTGACGGAGGTGGAGGCGCGGGTCATCGGCCCGGATGCCTTTGCGGAATATCTGGAGCAGGGGGAAGTACTGTTTGTGGGCGACGGTGCGCTCAAGTGCCGGGAGGTGATTACGCATCCCAACGCCCGCTTCAAGGAGGCTTTCCCGCTGGCGCGGCACATGGCGCGGCGGGCGCAGCAGGATTTCGAGGCCGGAAAATTCGAGGATGTAGCGTATTTCGAACCCTTCTATCTAAAGGATTTCATCGCTACGGTTTCCAAAAAGAACCTTTGGTAAAATCAGGCAATGGCTGACGCTGCGGATTCAGGTGTCAGCCATTGTTTCAGATAGGGGAATACGATGTTGCCCAAATCTTTCAGATAACCGTACAGGACGGAGTCTTGCAGGATGGGACTTTTGACCAGTCCGAAGCGGAGATTCAGGCTTTCGAAGACAACGGCCAGCAAACCCAGGACCAATGCTGTAACGCCCAGGGCGAAGACCAGGCCCAGGGCCTTGTTGAGCCAGCCCAGGGTGGCCATTTCCACTATTTTGGTGGTCAGTTTGGCCAGCAGGATCACTATAATAAGGACACCGACCAAGATGGACACAAAGCCCAGGATGGGGAGGACTTTTTCCGGAACCGAGATGTACTGCTGCAGCCAAAGGCTGGCCTGGTGGGAGAAATGGAAGGCCAGCCAGATGGCCAGGACCACGCCTGCCAATGAAATGCCCTGTTCCAGAAAGCCTTTGGTGAGCCCGCGGATGATTCCGGGGACAAAGAGCAGGAGGATGACGATGTCCAATGTGTTCATCTTGTTAATCCCACTAAAAATGATTACCTTTGTAGTCTTAAAATCAGCTGTACAAAATTAGATAAAAAATATGACATTCAAAGAATACAAGGGGCTGGATTTGACGGAAACCGGAAGGGAAATCCTTACTCGGTGGAAGCGGAACCATGCTTTTGAGAAGTCGCTGGAACTCCGCGAGGGGGCCCCTTCGTTTGTCTTTTTCGAGGGTCCGCCCAGCGCCAACGGCATGCCGGGCATCCATCATGTCATGGCCCGTTCCATCAAGGACGCCATCTGCCGGTACAAAACCCAGACGGGTTACCAGGTGAAGCGCCGCGCCGGCTGGGATACTCACGGTCTTCCTGTGGAACTGGGTGTGGAAAAGAAACTGGGCATCACCAAGGCCGATATCGGCACCAAGGTGTCCGTAGAGGAATACAATGCCACCTGCCGTCGGGAGGTGATGAAATATACCAAGGAGTGGGTAGCGCTTACGGAGCGTATCGGCTATTGGGTAGATATGGAAGATCCCTACATCACCTACGACAACCGCTACATCGAAACGCTGTGGTACCTGCTCAAGGATATTTACAATAAGGGCCTGCTCTATAAGGGCTATACCATCCAACCGTATTCTCCCACGGACGGTACGGGCCTCAGCTCGCATGAACTGAACCAGCCTGGCTGTTATCGGGATGTGAGCGACACCACCGCCACCGTCCAGTTTGAGGTTATCAAGGACGGCGCATCCCAGCCGCTCTACGGCACGTATGTGTTCCCGGTCTTTTTCCTGGCCTGGACCACAACGCCCTGGACCCTTCCGTCCAATACCGCCCTGTGCGTGGGACCGGAAATCGAGTATGTCCGTGTCCTTTCCATGAACCCCTATACCGGGGATCCCGCCATCTATGTGCTGGCCAAGGATTTGGTGAACACCTGGTTCAATCCCAAGGGGGAGAATGTGCCCATGGAAAGCTACCAGAAAGGGGACAAGGTAGTACCTTGGAAGCTACTGGGCGGCAGTTTCAAGGGCTCGGAGTTGGTGGGTATCCGTTATCGTCAGCTCATCCCTTGGTTCAAACCGGACGGAGACGCCTTCCGCGTCATCGCCGGCGATTATGTCACCACCTCTGAGGGTACCGGCATCGTACACATCGCGCCCACTTTCGGCGCCGATGATAAACGGGTGGCTGCGGCGGCCGGTATCGGCGCCATCATGCCCCTGGACAAGGCCGGCAACCCGCAGGCCCAGGTGGATCGCCAGGGCCGCTTCATGCGCCTGGAAGATATGGAACCCGCTTATGCCGCCACGGTGGACGCTTCGTACCAGCCGTATTCCGGCCGATATGTAAAGGCCGGGTACAAGCAGTATTTCGAACATGAGGACGAGGAAGGTACGCTGGACATCGACCTTTGCGTAATGATGAAGGCCAATGGACGCGCCTTCAAGGTGCAGAAGCACGTGCACAGCTATCCGCACAGCTGGCGCACGGACCTTCCGGTGCTGTATTATCCGCTGGACAGCTGGTTCATCAAGGCATCGGCCGTGAAGGAACAGATGGTGGCCCTGAATAAGGAGATTGTCTGGAAGCCCGCTTCCACCGGCACCGGCCGCTTTGGCCAGTGGCTGGAGAATATCCAGGACTGGAACCTCTCCCGCTCCCGCTACTGGGGCACGCCGCTGCCCATCTGGCGCACGGAAGACGGCAAGGAAGAAAAATGCATCGGCTCCGTCAAGGAACTCTACGAAGAGATTGAAAAGGCGGTTGCTGCCGGCGTAATGCCCTCCAATCCTCTTAAGGACAAGGGCTTCAACCCGGCCGATATGAGCCTGGAGAACTACAACAAGATAGACCTCCATCGGCCTTACGTAGACAGCATTTACCTGGTGTCTTCCACCGGCCAGAAGATGGTGCGGGAGGCCGATCTCATCGACGTTTGGTTCGACTCCGGCGCCATGCCGTATGCCCAGGAAGGCCTCCGCGGCCTGCATACCCCGGGCTTCGGCGCCACGGCGGATTTTATCGCCGAGGGCGTGGACCAGACCCGTGGCTGGTTCTATACCCTGCATGCCATCCACACCATGGTCTCCGGAACGCCTGCATTCAAGCGCGTGATTTCCAATGGTTTGGTGCTGGACAAGAACGGGAACAAGATGTCCAAACGCCTGGGCAATGCGGTGGATCCGTTCTGGGCCCTGGACACTTATGGGGCCGATGCCCTGCGCTGGTACATGCTCACAAACGCCGATCCCTGGGATAACCTCAAGTTCGACGAAGGCGGCGTGGCCGACGTCCGTCGCAAGTTCTTCGGCACGCTCTATAACACATACGCCTTCTTTGCACGCTATGCCAATATCGATGGCTGGCAGCCGGATGCTGCCTCCGCGGCATCCCTTACGGAACTGGATCAGTGGATTATTTCCCGTCTCAATACGGTGATCCGGGACGTGCGGGCTGCGTACGAGGACTACGATATCAAGAGCGCCGGTCGTATCCTGGAGACTTTTGTCTGCGACGATGTCTCTAACTGGTATGTGCGTCTGAACCGCGCCCGTTTCTGGGCCGGCGACATGACGGCGGACAAGCAGGCCGCTTACCAGACGCTGTACAAGGTGCTGGTGGATGTAGCCATCCTGGGCGCTCCCATCGCCCCGTTCTATATGGAGCAGCTCTATCTGGATCTGGTCCCCGGCGCAGATTCCGTGCATTACGTGCCCATGCCGCAGGCCGATGAAAGCGTCATCGACGCGGAGCAGGAGGAGCGCATGGCGCTGGCGCAGCAGGCCACTTCGCTGGTGCTGGCCCTTCGCAAGAAGGTGAATATCCCGGTGCGCCAGCCGCTCCAGAAGGTGATGATTCCCGTGATTTCGGAGAAAGTGCGTGCTGCTTTGGAAGCAGTGAAGGCCATTATCCTTGGGGAAATCAACGTGAAGGAAATGGAGTTCATCTCCGACACTTCCGGCTTCATGACCCTGAAAATCAAGCCCAATTTCAAGGTGTTGGGTAAAACATACGGCCCGCGGATGAAAGAGATTGCCGCTGCTTTCGGCACGCTGGAACAGCCCGTGATTGCCACCATCCAGAAGGCGGAATCGGCCGGAGAAACCTACGTGCTGGCCCTTCCGGGCGGCGATGTCCTGCTGAATCCCGGCGATTACACCATTTCGTCGGAGGATGTCCCCGGCTGGCTGGTGGCCTCCGAAGGCACCCTTACGGTGGCCCTGGACGTGGAGGTAACGCCGGAGCTTCGCTGCGAAGGCCTGGCCCGCGAACTGGTGAACCGCATCCAGAACCTGCGCAAGGCCTCCGGTTTTGAAGTGACCGACCGCATCGAAACGGCGGTTTATGCCGCCGATCCGGCCCTGGCCGACGCCCTTGCTGCCTTCGGCGATTATGTGAAGGCACAGACCCTGTCCCTTTCCATCGGCCTGTATCCCCTGGAGCAGGCTCCGGCCGATGCCGCAGAGGTGGAATGGACGGAAGGAAGTATAAAATTGACTGTAAAACGATAAGTTTAGTAGTATGGAAGAAGTCAACAAAACCCGCTATTCTGACGAGGAACTCGAGGAGTTCCGCGGCATTATCAACGAGATGTTGGAAAAAGCCCGTGCAGAGTATAACACCCTCCGCGAAGCCATGACGCACGCCGGTGGCAACGATATCCTGGACACGGCTCCTACTTTCAAGACGGTTGAGGACGACGGTGCCTTCCAGCTTTCCAAGGAGGAAGCCGGTGCGCTGGCCCAGCGTCAGTACAAGTTCATCCAGAACCTGGAAGCTGCCTTGGTGCGCATCGAGAACAAGACCTATGGCATTTGCCGCGTCACCGGCAAGCTCATCCCCAAGGAGCGCTTGCGCCTGGTTCCGCACGCCACCACCACGGTGGAAGGTAAGGCCATCCTGGAAAAGACCGGCCGTAAATAATGGCGCGGGTCTCCAAAGGGTCCCGCCTGCTGCTACTGGGCGTCTTATTGGTAATCATTGACCAGGTGATCAAAATCCTGGTCAAGACCAACATGACCCTGGGGCAGAGTTATTCCGTCCTGGGGGACTGGTTCCAGCTGCTCTTTGTGGAAAACAAGGGGATGGCTTTCGGTATGGCCTGGGGCGGGGTTATCGGCAAATATCTGCTCACCGCCTTCCGGCTGGTCCTTTTCGGCTTCCTGTGCTGGTGGATTTCCCAATTGCTGAAAAGGGAGAAGCCCGTTCCCACCGGAGTTTTGGTGGGCCTTACGCTCATTACGGCGGGGGCTTTCGGCAATATCATCGACTGCCTTTGCTATGGGCTCATCTTCAGTGAGTCCACCTACACCACGGTGGCTACGCTGGGTTCTTACGCTCCCTTCATGCAGGGGAAGGTGGTGGATATGTTCTATTTCCCGCTCTGGACCTGGCCGGACTGGGTTCCCGGCCTGGGCGGGCACATCTTTTTCGAACCCGTCTTCAACTTCGCCGACAGTTGCGTCACCGTAGGCGCCTTCTACCTGATCCTCTTCCAGTGGAAGTTTTTCGCCAAAGATTAGCGTCCGCTTTCCTGGCAACCAAGTGACTGATAGCCAACGTTTTACAGAAAGTTTTCGTTCAATTTTGCGACGATTACTTTCTGTAAGTTATTATGTTTCAGTGAGTTACTTGCCAGGGCCGATAGGAGAAGAGGGTGGTGGGAAGGTGAAAATCGGGTTCAGGGGTGTGGGGATCCCGGAGGGTGTACCAATGGATGATGCCGGAGGGGAGGGCATCGGCCCGGAAGAGGCCGATAAGAAGCGTTCCATCGGCCTGCATTGCGCCCAGTTCTTTCAAATAATCCAGGCCGAAGGAGGCTTCTACCCGATAGCCAGCAGGATACAAACTGCCAGTTGTGGCCACTTCTCCTGTCCAGTCAAAATTGAATTGGCGGTAGTAGGCATTCTTGTAATCCATCACTTTGCCGGACGGGTCCACTTCAAAGCCGTAGTAGCAGCCCATCTTCGGGTCACAGCTTAAGAAGATTTCGGCGCGGTCGCTGTTGTCTACGCTTCGTTCGGTGTCTCCGGAGCTGACGATGAGCGTGGAATCCGGTACCTCAAAATAGAAATGGAGTGTCTTGCCATTGGAGCAAACCGATACTTGCGTGGCATCGACCAGGCTATCCCAAGGGTCGCTCAGGCCTTGAAAATGCCGGAAAGAACGCAGTAGGGAGCCGTATTCTTCTATGGGGGCGGTGGAGGGGAAGCGCTGGAAGTATTCTGCATCCATGTATACCGCGAAAGAGGTTACGTTGCGGATGCCGTAGCGTGCGTAAGTGGCCAGGTCGCTGCTACAGACCTCCGGATGCCAGGGCAGTTCTACGGCGGGGCGTTTCCATCGGCTGAACAGGGAAGCGTCCAGCCAGTATTCCAGCACCACAGCATCGGCCGCATCGAATACTTCCAGATTGGCTTCCAGCCAGTGCAGATTGTCTCCGTTGGTAACGGGATAGCCCCGCGGGCACAGCGCGTCTTCTTCCACCAGCGGTACGTCCCAGGAACGGTAGATGGGCGCGAATTCCAGGAAAATACCTTCGTCGGGCTTCACTTTCACGGGCGGATCCATGAAGTGGGAGTAAGCAAGATGTGCCAGGCGGGCCTGGGGATCCACCTGGCGGATAGCTTGCAGCATGTGGTTTTCTACTATCAGGGCCTGCTCGCTGGGGGAGTATTCCCGACAAAGGGGGCAGTAGCACACTGGGGCATTGTCGTCCAGCCAGAAGTAATAGCGGTGGTTGTCGGGCTGAAGCGCTTCCGCCAGTCGGGCGGCGTTGGAGGCGATGATTTCGAGGGCTTCCTGCGAATGCACGCAGCAGTTGAAATCGGCCGTCCGTACCCCTGAGGTGTCCATCCGGAAGAGTTCGGGATCCTGGCCGAAAAGCTCGCGCGGGAGCAGTTCTCCCATGGCGTGCAGCTGGTGCTCCACCGTAATGCCGTGCTCCTTGCAAGCGGCAGTGAAGGATCGGCCTTTGTCAGTGTCCAGAAAAGCCAGGACCTCGGAAGGCGTGATGTGCGTGCCGATGGTATTGATGCCGTTGCCGGCGGCGATGCTGACCCAGTCAACCTCCGCCAATTCCTTGGTGGACAGCACGATACCGCGCATCTGCCACCATCCGTCCTCCTTAGGAGTACGGCCGCAAGCCAGCGCCAGAAGCCCGCAGAGCAGGAGTGCCGTAATTCTTCTCATGTGTTTAAGCTTTTCCTCAAAATTAGTAAAAATCCGTTAAAAGATGTAAATTTGGGAAACTAGTGACCGACGAATCATGAGAAAAGTATCTTTAATCATTACGGTGCTGCTGCTTTCGGCCCTGGGAGCCAAGGCGCAGTATATCCCTCCGGTGGAGGAGGATGTCCAGGCCAGACTGGCCGAATGGCAGGATTTGAAATTCGGCATGTTCATCCATTGGGGCGCCTATAGCCAGTGGGGCGTGATCGAGTCCTGGTCCCTGGCGCCCGACGATGTCTCCTGGCAGTATAAAGCCCGCAAGGACATGGATTACTTCGACTATGTCCGTGCCTACGAGCATCTGAAAGATACTTTCAATCCCGTGAATTTCGACCCTGGCAAATGGGCCGATGCCGCCAAGTACGCCGGTATGAAGTACGTGGTGTTCACCACCAAGCACCACGATGGATTCTGCATGTTTGACACCCGGCAGACGGACTATAAGGTGACCGATGAGGGCTGTGCTTTCCACTCGGATCCCCGGGCCAATATAGCCAAGGAGGTCTTTGACGCTTATCGTGCACGGGGCATCAAAGCGGGCGCCTATTTCTCCATCCCGGACTGGCACAGCAACGATTTCTGGTGGCGGCGTTTCCCTCCTAAGAGCACCCGGGCCAATTACAAGGCTTCCGAACATCCTGAGAAATGGGCCGCTTACCAGGACTATGTGGCCGCCCAGCTGGACGAGCTAACCTCTGGAGAGTACGGCGACCTTTACCTGATGTGGTACGACATGCCGGTCACCGACGATTCCGGGGAAGCCCAACACGATTGGGAGCGGTTCGCCAGGGTGGTTCGAGGCAATCAGCCGGGGATGATCATGGTGGCCCGCGGGCAGCACACCATCTACGAAAACTACCAGACTCCGGAGCAGACCATCCCGGAAAAAGCGCTGGATTATCCTTGGGAATCCTGCGTAACCATGACCTATAGCTGGTCTTATCGGCCCGACTTGGAGTATAAGTCCACCAAAACCCTGCTCACCATGCTGGTGCAGATTGTCTCCCGCGGCGGAAACTTCCTCCTGAATGTGGGACCCGGCCCGGACGGCACCCTGGAGGACACCGCTTATGATCGGCTCAGGGAAATCGGCGACTGGATGCAGGTGAATTCGGAGGGTATCTATTCCACCAAGGCTGTGGCCCCGTATCAGGACGGACAGGTCTATTATACGGCCAAGGGGGATTCCGTCTATGCCTTCTATATCCCTGAGGAAGGGGAGTCCATACCTGCCCAGATAGCAATACCTTCTTTCGTGCCGATCTCCTCAAAGGCCGTGACCCTGCTGGGCTCCAGGAAGGCCTTGAAATGGCAAAAATCGGCCGATGGCGGCGTTGTGGTCACCATCCCCGAATCCTTGAGAAAAACCCTTCCCTGTAAGCACATCTGGTGCCTGAAGATTAAGGTAAAATAGGATATTTTTGTATCTTAGTGGAAATATTTTGACTGTCATGAAACGTATCCTCTTCCTTCTGGCCTCGCTGGCCATCTGTTTGCCGCTCTTCTCCCAAGAGTATGTGGGCGACAGCTGCACCGCCCTGATGGTGGGCAAAAAGGCCTCCACTGACGGCTCCGTCATGACCTCGCACACCTGCGACGGGCGCTATCGCACCTGGGTGCAATGGGAGCCCGCGGCCGATTATGAACCCGGCGCCATGCATCCCGTCCTCCGGGGCACCATGCACACTAAGTTCCGCGGAGACACCACGGGCGTGAAGCTGATGGGAGAAATCCCCCAGGTGGCTCACACCTACGCCTATCTCAATACGGCCTATCCCTGCCTCAACGAGAAGCAATTGGCCATTGGCGAAACCACTTTCGGCGGCCCGGACACCCTGGTGAACAAGGCCGGATGGTTCACCATCGAGGAGCTGGAAAGGGTGGCCCTGCAGCGCTGCGACAATGCCCGCGACGCCATCCGGCTCATGGGTTCCCTGGCCGAACAATACGGCTATGGCGACGGCGGCGAATGCCTCACGGTGGCCGATAAGAACGAGGTCTGGCAGTTCGAAATCGTGGGTGTCGGAAAGGATAAGATCGGCGCCGCTTGGGTTGCGAAGCGCGTTCCGGACGACCACGTAGCCATATCGGCCAATATCCCCCGCATCGGGAAGATCAACCGCAAGGACAAGGACATGATGGCATCGGCCAATGTGGAGCAGGTGGCCAAGGACAACGCTCTTTGGGATGGCAAGGGGGAATTCGTGTTCTGGAAGTACTTCAACACGAACTATGCTAAAGGTCGGAACTTCCATGACCGCGAATGGTTTATCCTCAACAAGTTGGCCCCTTCCCTCGGACTCACCTACGACATGGACGAGCTCCCCTTCTCCGTCAAGCCGGATAAGCTGGTGGACATCCGCGACGTGATGGCCATTTACCGGGAAACCTACGAAGGGACGGATTTTGACATGACCAGGAACGTGAAACTGGCCCGGTCTGCCACCAAACAGCATCCGGCCGATACCGTGGTAAGCCCCGTTGCCAACCCCTGGCTCACCACCACTATGCGCAACACCCTCAACACCATCGCCCCCGGAACCGTGGAGTTCAGAAGGACCGTGGCCGTGGCCTGGTGTGCCTATTCCCACATCACGCAGCTGCGTTCCTGGCTGCCCGACGAAGTGGGCGGCGTATGCTGGCTTTCCCTGGATAACCCCGGCCAGAGCCCCCGCATACCCGTTTTCTGCGGCACTACCACCCTGCCCAAAGCTTTCGAAATCTGCGGACAGAAGCAGTATGTGCCCGACTGCGCTCTCTGGCAGTACCGCCGGGCCAACAAACTGGCCACCCTCTCCTGGCAAAGCACCAAGAAAGGATTCAACAAAGAGATTTTGGCTCTGGAAAATCTGGCCTTGGACGGCGCTCCCACCGGGGCGGTTTCTACGGCTGCCCTCAACGCCTATACGGAATACATCTATCAGGAAAGTGTCCGCCGCTGGCAGGCCCTGGAGGACAAATATTGGCTCCAATTCGGCTCCGGCTTCTAAACTGAACGGGTTTCCGATAGTTTATCGTTTGTCTATAATAATGGCATCGGCATACTGGGACGGGTCGAAGGTGACTTCTTCTTCCGTGACGCCGATAACGAAGTCACGTAAGGTGACTGTAACGCCTTTTATGGTGACGGAGTGGCTGATGGGAAGATAAGTGGCCTTGGATACTACCAGGTCCATCTTTTTGGGGTCGTCCTTATTGGTGTTGGTTTTGGATTTGGTGCAGAGGATGTGCCAGGCATCGGCCGTTTCCTTTTTGAACTTTACATCATAGCCATCCGTGATGCCGGAGAGCGTCGCCATGCTGTCTTCGGCGTCGGAAGAGGTGGCATTAGTGACGGTGAGTTCGTTCTTGGAAACATCGTAGTCCCAGTCCGTCACGCCGTCGGACCATGTGAAGGCCTTCTTCCCTTTGACCTCGATGATGGCTTTGTATTTCTTTCCCAAGGTGTACATCTGGGTAGGGAAGGTGCCTAAAAGGGGTATTTTCATGTCCATGACCATGGAAAAGCCTTCTGTATTGAAGCGGGCTGTTTCCCGGTCCATTCTGGCTATCACTTCTTCCGGAGTCTGGGCAAAAAGGACCGTTGCAGTGAGCAGGGCCGCCAAAACGCTGATAAAAGCTTTTTTCATTTTCATGCTGTTTTATTGAAGTTTCCGGATAACCCGGCAAGGATTCCCTGCAGCTACAACGTTATCCGGGATGTCTTTTGTCACAACGGAGCCGGCGCCGATGGTGGTATTGTTGCCGATAGTCACTCCGGGAAGGATGGTCACGCTGCCGCCAATCCACACATTATCGCCGATAGTGACAGGTTCGGCCCACTCCTTACGGGAATTCCTCTCAACGGGGTCGGTGCTATGGCAAGCCGTGTAGATGCTCACATTAGGGCCGATAAAACAATTGTCCCCGATGGTCACGGTTGCCTCGTCCAGCACCGTGAAATTGAAATTGGCAAAGAAGTGCTTGCCCACGCTGATCTGCTTTCCGTAGTCGCAGTAAAAAGGCTGGTTAATGCAGATGGTGTCATCGCCGATATGGCCCAGCAGGTCCTTCAGGATGGCTTTTTTCTCTTCCTCCTGAGACGGAATCAGGGCATTATAGCGATGGATTACATCCTTGGTGGCATTCAACTCCTTCAGCAAAATCAAGTCTTCGGCCGAATAGGGGAGTCCGGATAGCATTAATTCTTTTTCTGTCATAACATACAAAGATAACCAAAACCTGGCAAATTGTCATTACTAAGATTTTATTTAACTTTGTATGATTTGATTAAGTGAAAATGAAACGCTTATTACTTCTGTTCGCCTTATTGGCGTCCACCACACTCTTCGCCCAGCAGTTCCTTCCGGTGAAGGGCATCGTCAATGCCCGCGACCTGGGAGGGTATATCCTGCCGGACGGCCGGCATGTCAAGAGTGGGCAGCTCATCCGAAGCGCCCAACTTGCCGATGCCACCAACAGCGATATCGCCTACCTGCAGGGACTGGGGACCGTCAAGGTTATCGATTTCCGCTTGGATCCGGAGAAAGAAGGGCGGGTGGACAAAGATATTCCCGGAGCGAAGAATATCAGCCTTCCCATCAATGCTTCCCCTTCACTATCGGCCTCGTCCTCTGGGAAGGATAAGAAAAAGGCTGCCAAGCGGAAGAAGTTCAATGTCAATAAGGTGATCTTATTCGCCGCCTTCAACGAACAGGCCCAGCAGATAGCCAGGGATCTTTATCCCACGCTCCTTTTTCATCCGGACTGCCAGCAACAATTCGCCGCCTTCATGCGTGAATTGGTGGATACCCCTAACGGGGCCGTCCTATTCCACTGTACACAGGGGAAAGACCGCACGGGAATTGCTTCCGCCCTCATTCTGGCTGCCCTAGGGGCCGATAAGGAAACCATTGTGAAAGACTTCGATGCCACCAACAAAGTCTATGAGAAAGATGTGAAAAAGTATGTCCGTCGGGTGAAGTTCATGGGAGGAAAGGAAGCGGAGATTGCCACGGTGAAAGCTTTCCTGGGCGCCAACACCGACAACTTTATCAAGGCCCTGGATACCATTGATGTGCAGTACGGCTCCCTGGAAGCCTATCTCAAAGGTCCTATCGGGCTTTCAGACAGCGATATTGCCATTTTAAAAGAACGTTATACATTTTAAGTCATATGAAAAAGAATTCCTGAAAGACACCCATTACTATTTCATCGCCACCGTGGACGGGGAGCAGCCGCAGGTGCGTCCTTTCGGCACGGCCGAGATTATCGAAGGCAAGCTCTATATCCAGACGGGCCATGTCAAGAAGGTGGCCAAGCAGATTGCCGCCAACCCCAAAGTGGCCATCTGCGCCTATAACGGTCAGCAGTGGCTCCGAATTACAGCCACCCTGGTGGAGGATCCGCGTGTGGAGATCAAGAAAGCCATGCTGGACGCCAATCCCAGCCTTCGCGCCATGTACAACGAAAACGACGATAACACAGCCGTTTACTTCCTGACCAACGCAAAGGCCTCCTTCAACTCCTTCACCTCCGATCCAGTAGAAATCGAGTTCTAAATGCGCCGATTTCTTCTGGTTCTCCTAACGGTCGCCCTTCTTCCGGCTTGCACTGTCAAGCTGGATTTGGAGGGCGATATCATCGAGGGGGAAGATTCGGCCGTCTGCTGGATGGAAAGGCTGGCCGATGACACGCCGCTGACCGCCCTCACCATCCCTGGAGCACACGATGCCGCTTCTTCCAGCATCACCAGCTGGACGCTCTGGACGCGCACGCAGGAGAAGAACGTGGCCGAACTCTGGAACTGCGGCGTCCGGGCCTTCGACCTTCGGCCCGCCCTGGTGGACGGGGAACTGGGCATCTATCACGACAAATACAGCGCCCATGTGAGTTTCCCGCAAGTGATGCAGGCGTTTATTTTTGCGCTCAAAAAGCATCCCGGCGAATGCGCCATCGTCATCATCCGTCATGAAGAGGAGGCCGATGGGAATGCGCCGGGCTGGAAGGATGCGATGGATGCCTACCTGAACAGTATCGGCCTTTCCTTGGCAGACCATTATACGCCGGACCTTACCCTGGGTGATCTAAGGGGAAAGATTCTTGTACTGTCCCGCAGCGATATCCGGGATTGGTTACACAGCGATCGACTCTCGTCCCAGAAAGGAGCGTCCATCGTTGATCGTAACGGAAATTCCTTCCCGCTGTGGGTGCAGGATTACTATCATCCGAATGGCGCCGAAGACAAATGGGCCGCCGTCAAGGGTCTCCTGGACGCATCGGCCTCTGCCGGAGACGCCCGTCCGCTGGTGATCAACCACGCATCGGCTTATGTGGGCAAACTTCCCGACTACCGGACCAACGCCCGTGATATCAACGGCAGAACGGCCGATTATATCATGCAAAAACGGGCCCCTGCAGGCATTGTAATGATGGATTTTGCCGGCGTGGACCGCTCCAACGGTGTTTCTGTCGGCGGTGCCAAACTAGTGAACGCGCTCATCGAGAATAACTGAGTTGACGAGCCTTGCAGTTCCTCCGGCGGCATCCATGGTCATGATCATGCTTACCACACCGGAGTAATCCTTGATGCCTTGGGACACACCGTTCGACTTGAGGTAGAGGTTATAGAACCAGGTCTGGGCTTTATCCAGCCATCCTATCCTCATCTCTTGCCAGTGAGTGTGGGAGGCGGTGTAATCGGCCTTGGCTTTCTCGCAGAGGGTTGCCTTCCATGCTTGGAATTCTTCTTCGGGCAGGAGTGCTCGGGCATTGGACAGCACATGGGACAGGATGGACAGGTACCCGCTGTAACGCACCGCGGCGTTGGCCGATTTCCGGCAGTAATCGAAGCCCCACCAGCTTGCCTCGGCCTCACTGGTTACCCCAGCCAGATGTGCCAGTTCATGGGCCGTCACATAAGGGTACTCGATTTCCAGCACGTCCGAGTTCACTTGCGATTCGCAGAAGAAAGGGCCCATGTATCCCTGAGTGCCTACCGCAGAGAAGAGGGAACTCATGAGGGGTTTTTTCACATGCTGCCAGCGCTTTAGGGCTGTGTATCCATAGGGGACCACGGATTCGTTATAATAAGCCTTGAGATCGGCCTCCAGTACATCCCTGTCATAGTTTCCCGCCTCTGCGGCCGATTGGTTGAGCTCCGCAGTGTATTCCTTCAGGAATGCCGAGAATGCTTCCTCGCTATAGGAAACCCGCTGAATACCGTTCCGCTGATACAGTCCGGTCCGATAGTAATTGTTTCCCCAGCCCATGTAAAACCAGACGAATAGCCACATGGCCACCACCAGGGTTTTCCCCAGCCAATGGAAGAAGCCTTCCTTGTGCTTGACCGCTTTTACCAGGATGTCCACGAAGGTTACGGCAAAAGCCAGTACGACAATTTCCTCCAGGGAGATCCGAAGGAGGGAGCCCAGCCAGGAAAGGCATCGGGAAATCAACGGATAGAGTCTCTCCGCATAGAAATCGGCCACGGGAGTATAGTATCGGCATGCCACGCAGAATACCAGCAGGAGAATCCCTATGAAGGTTTTCTTTCGCATCTTCATGATTCAATTAATTTCCGTGAAGTTACAATTTTTTTGTCATATACTGTCAGATGCGGAAGGTTGGTGGGATAAAAACCAACCTTCCGCAACGGAGCGTTTTCAATAATTGATACATTTCCACTATCTTTGTATATATTGGATTTTTGCAGAATGAAACAGATACAGATTCAAATAATACTGTTTGCGGCGGCCGCTCTGTTCGTATCGTGCGCGCAAACAAGTGACAAGGGTGGCATGACTTTCCAGATGGATACTTTGCTCATCCGGAACCCTATCATATCGGGCTTCCACCCAGACCCCTCCATTTGCCGGGTAGGGGAGGATTACTATCTGGTGAATTCGTCGTTCCAGTATTTCCCGGGTGTGCCCATCCATCACTCCAAGGATCTGGTGAACTGGGAGTTGCTGGGCAATGTCCTCACACGGGAGAGCCAGCTGCCGCTGAGGCAGGCTAATTCCTATGGTGGCATTTTCGCCCCTACCATCCGTTACCACGAAGGGACGTATTATATGATTACCACCAACGTGAGCGGAAAGGGGAACTTCTTTGTCACGGCCACAGACCCGGCAGGTCCCTGGTCAGACCCCATTTGGCTGGAGCAGGGTGGCATCGACCCTTCCTTCCTCTTCGAGGACGGGAAGTGCTATTTCGTTTCCAATCCCGATGGAGGCATCCATCTCTCCGAAATAGACCCGAAGACGGGTAAACAGCTCACTGAGAGCCGTTTGTTGTGGCGCGGCACCGGCGGCCGATATCCGGAAGGCCCCCATGTTTATAAGAAGGACGGCTGGTATTACCTCCTGATTTCCGAGGGAGGTACTGAACTGGCGCACGGGCTCACCGTGGCACGCAGCCGGAACATCTACGGTCCCTATGAGTCCAATCCGGCCAATCCCATTCTAACCCATTGCCGTCAGGCCGGGGAAAGCTCCCAGATTCAGGGAACCGGACACGGGGACCTGGTGCAGGCTCCGGACGGCAGCTGGTGGGTAGTGTTCCTGGCATACCGCCGTTTCGGCGGAGACTTCCATCACCTGGGCCGTGAGACTTTCCTTGCTCCCGTTACCTGGGAGAAAGACTGGCCGGTGGTCAACGGCGGGAATCCCGTGGCGGGGCAGTTCGGCGTTCCGGCATCCTGGACGGCCGATATCTCCCAGCCGAAGGATTGGCGCGAGGAGTTCGATAATCCTCTCGGCCCCCAATGGATCTATATCCAGAACCCGGATTTATCCCGTTATCAGGTAGAGAGAGGGGAACTTACGATAAAAGGTGGCGCGCCGTTATCGGCCAATGACCATCCCGGTTTCGTGGCGGTCCGCCAGGAGAGCCCTACCATAAATGTGGAAACCCGGGTGAAGGTTTCCTCCGGAGAGGCCGGTCTGGTTGTCTATCAGGATAATACGGGCTTCGCTTCGCTGGGTGTACGGAAAGGCCGTGCTGTCCTTCATTTGGAACTGAAAGGGGTAAGCGCCGATCTGGGCGAAGTGCCGGTCCAGGGTGCAGAAACCATCCTCTCCATCTGCTCTTCGGATGGTATGCAGTACCGTTTTTTTGCGGATGGACAAGAAGTGGGGACGCTGAATACAACCCTTCTCAGCTCTGAGGTGGTGGGCGGCTTCACGGGAGTCACTATCGGCCTGTATGCTGTGGATGGGAATGCGTCCTTCTCCTATTTCGACTATAAGGAATAACCTTCCGTCTTTCGCATCAGTTTGCTAATTGGACGGGGGCGACGCCCTCAACGGTAATTTTCACAGGAAGGATGGTGCCGTCCGGTGCGAATTCCATCTTATCGATACAGGTAACGCGGTGAGGGCCCTCGCTGTCTCCCAGCGGGTGGCGATGGTAGACGATATACCATTCATCTTTTCCGGGAATCTGCAGCACAGAATGATGACCGGCGCCCGTTCCCACCTCCGGGTCCTGCTGGAGGATGGTTCCCTGTCTTTTGAAAGGGCCGAAGGCTGAATCGGCCATGGCATAGGCCACGCGGTAATCGGCCCCGGTCCAGTTCCCCTCGCTCCACATGAAATAGTATTTATTGCCGCGCTTGAACATAAAGGGGCCTTCCACGTAGCCTTCGGGGGTGATTTCCTTGAACAGTTCACCATCCTCGAAGGGAAGGAGATCGTCCAGGTTGTCGTTCAGGCGCACCATGTTGCAGTGCCGCCAGCCGCCGTAGTACATGTAGATGCTGCCGTCGTCGTCGCGGAACACGAACTGATCGATGGGTTGGGCGCCGTTGACGAATCGGCCGATAAGGGGCTTGCCCAGAGCGTCCTTGTAGGGCCCGCCGGGATGATCGGCCACGGCTACACCGATGCCGCCGTACTGCTCATCGTTCTGGATGTCGTTGCCGCTGAAGAACAGGTAGTACTTCCCATTGTGCGGGAAGATGGCCGGCGCCCACATGGCGTATTCTACCCAGGGGATGATTTCCGTTGTGAGGACGCGCGGATGTTTGGTCCAGTGCACCAGGTCTTTGGAAGAAAACGCATCCATAAAAGTCTGGACATTATACTGCTGGCTGAACGCCGCCGTTTGTTTGTCCGGATATATCGGCTTCGAACCGTCCTCTGTCCAGATATCGGAATAGGTGGGGAAGATCCAGTACTCTCCTTCCAGGACGGCCACCTCAGGATCGGCGTACCAACCGGGGAAAAGCGGATTGCCGGAAGTCTGTTCCTGCTCACTGCAACTGATGCATAATAGGGAAAGCAGTCCCCATAATATGTTTCGTGTTTTCATGATTCAAGTAATTTCCGTGAAGTTACAACTTTTTGTCATATAATTCGTATCTTTATCCGTAGAACTATCCTTACTATGAATAGGTTTGTCAATACCATGAAATATCGATTACATCTTCTGCTCTTTCTGGCCGTTTTGTGCGGGTTTTCTCTTGGCGCATCGGCCCAGACTGTCAAGAACGCTTCCTATCAGACCGTTGCCTATATCAAGTCCGACGGAACCATGCAGGATGGTTCGTACCGGACCATCGGATACATCAAGGGCGACGGCCGGGTTCAGGATGGTTCCTACCGGACCATCGGCTATATTAAAGACAATGGAACGGTTCAGGACGGGAGCTACCGCACCGTAGGATACATCAAAGACAACGGAACCATCCAGGACGGCTCCTACAGAACCCTTGGATACGTCAAGTCCGACGGTACAGTCCAGGACTCCAGTTACAGGAGTATCGGCCACGCCGACGGTGTTCCCATGAAATGGGCGGCGTTCTATTTTTTCTTCCTCAAATGAAGCCGATAATTGGAGTCACGCCTCTTTGGGATGCTGAGCGTGAGAGCGTCTGGATGATCCCCGAGTACCTGAATGCCATCCGGACTGCCGGGGGGATTCCGGTGATCCTTCCGTTAATAGCCGGAAAGGCCGATATCCAGCAGGCTGTCGCCTCCCTGGACGGCTTCCTTCTTACAGGAGGGCCCGATGTGGGAACGTGCCCTGAACGGGATACGCTGGAGGCTCTCGTCCTGGAATCCGCTTTGGAGGCAGACAAGCCCGTTTTAGGCATCTGCAGGGGCATCCAGTTCCTCAATGTCGCCCTGGGCGGCACCCTTTGGCAGGACCTTCCCACCGAACATCCATCGGCGATTACCCATCGGCAGGGGAAACCCTATGACCAAACTACCCATTCCGTGAGCCTGGCAGGGCCCCTTCAGTCGTTGCTCGGGAAGGATCATCTGGCCGTGAATACCCGTCATCATCAGGCGGTTAAGGATCTGGCGCCGGCCTTATCGGCCATGGCGTTCTCCCCGGATGGACTGATTGAGGCCGTTCACATGCCCGGAAAGCGCTTTGTCTGGGCCGTCCAGTGGCATCCCGAGTATCTTTTTGACAAAGAAGCCGACAGCCTCGCACTTTTCAAAGCATTTATCAATACATGTAAAATATGAAACGAACGATTATCCTGACCCTTGCAGCCTTTTCCCTCCTTGCCTGCAGCCAACCCGCCAAACAGTCCGCACCCTCTTTTGAAGAGGTCCTGACCACGCGCCGCAGTGTCCGCAGTTATGATGCCTCGAAGACCATCTCTGAGGCCGAGATCCGCACGCTTCTCACTGCCGCTCAGGAAGCGCCGTCCTGGGCCAACATGGAACCCACGAAATATTATGTGGCTATCGGCCCTGAGAAGCGCGCAGCGCTGTTGGAAATGATCGGCGGCAACAAGGAACGGGTGGCCAATGCACCGGTCCTGATTGTCTCTACCTTCGAAACCGGTAAGTCGGGCTTCTTCCGCGGCCAGCAAACCAATGAGGTGGGGGATGGATGGGGCGCCTATGACAACGGACTCAGCAACGCTTACCTGGTCCTCCAGGCTCGCGCCATGGGCTTCGATACCCTGATCATGGGCATGCGTCAGGCCGATGCCATCCGGGCCGAGTTCTCCATTCCCGAATCGGAGGCCATCATGGCGGTCATAGCCGTTGGATACCGGGCCGATGAGCCCTCCAGACCCGCCCGCAGGGATCTGGATGAAATCGTGAAATTCTTCTAAGCCTGATCGCCAGCGGTAACACCTATGACTGAAAAGAAATACCTGAAAATACTCGCCTTTGTTGTCGTACTCTTCGTTTGTTCGTCCTGTATCACCACTTTGGCCCTGACTGGGATTGCCCTTAGCAACATGGTTCCCGGGGAGAAGGTAACCCTCAAGGGATACACTACCGGGCAGATTGGGGATTCGAACCAGTGCGCCCTCATGGAGACCGACTCCGGCGAGACCATCTGCATAGTATACGATTTCGGGACCTACAAGGACGGAAAGCGCATCAAGGACCGCTTTGTCCGGGCGGGGCTTTATAGGTATTTCACCGATAATGGGGCCGAACGGTATGTCCCCATCTTCATACGAAAGAAGGACTTCAAGCGCCTTTGGCCACTTGCCGTGGAGCTTAATGTGAACCAGCAGGACAATACCCGTGCACCGGAAGTCTATATATAGTATGAGAAAAATCCTTTTTTTGATATCGCTGGTAGCTCTTATCGGTGGATGCATGCTTATGGAGTCAATGGCCTTGTCGGAGCGGGAAGGGCTTTTCCCAACTCTTAACGAAAACAATATTGATCAGATCATTGCACAACTTTCATTGAAAGAGAAAGCTTCTCTTGTGGTGGGCGACGGGTATAAAAGTATGCTATCCAGGGTACTGCGGACAAAGGTACCGGTTCCCGGAGCTGCCGGTATGACCCGGGCTGTACCGCGTCTTGGTATTCCGGCCATCGTCCTCAGCGATGGACCGGCAGGAGTAAGGATTGAACCGAAGAGAAGAGGCCAGGAAGGCACTTTCTTCTGCACGGGATTTCCAATCGGCTCGCTCCTGGCCAGTACCTGGAACACCGAAATGGTGGAGAAGGTGGGGGAGGCAATCGGCCAGGAAGCACTGGAATACGGGGTGGATGTAATGCTTGCACCGGGGATGAACATTCAGCGGAACCCCCTCTGCGGCCGCAACTTCGAGTACTTCTCCGAAGACCCGCTGTTGAGCGGCAGGACAGCGGTTGCCTATGTTAGGGGCGTCCAGTCCCAGGGCGTAGGAACGTCCGTCAAGCACTTTGCCCCCAATAACCAGGAAACCAACCGTCTCTGGAACGATTCCCGGGTGGATGAAGACGTCCTTCGGCAAATCTACCTGAAAAACTTCGAGATTGCTATCAAAGAGTCCGAGCCTTGGACCGTTATGGCATCCTACAACCGCCTCAACGGTGTCCATACACAGGAGGACCGCTGGCTTCTCACGAAGGTCCTTCGTGAGGAATGGGGTTTCAAAGGGCTTGTGATGACGGATTGGACGGGGAAACGCAACACCCCATCGCAGATTCAAGCCGGGTGCGACCTCATGGAGCCGGGCGGGAAATCGCAGATCAAAGAATTGGTCAAGGCCGTGAAAAGTGGGGAACTCCAGGAGGCCGATTTGGACATTTGCGTGAGAAGGGTGCTGGAACTGATCGTAAAGACGCCCACCTTCAAGGACCATGTCCCTTCGGGGAAGCCTGATCTGGAAGCACACGCCGCCGTTGCCCGGGAGGCTGCCGAAGAAGGTATCGTCCTTCTGAAAAACGAGTTGGGCACACTTCCGCTCGCAAAGGGAATGACAGCCGCCCTCTTCGGCGTGGGCTCCTATCAGCTTCTTGCCGGCGGAACGGGTTCCGGCCACGTGCATCGGCCTTATGTGATTAATCTGGACCAGGGGCTTGCCGAAGAAGGAATTCAGGCGAATGAGCCTCTCTCCAGTTTATATGCTAATTATATCCAGAAGAACAGTCCCAAGAAATCATTCATGTCCAACATGCTCGGCAGCCCTGCCTGTGCCGAAATGCCCCTGTCCCGTGAAAACGTTGAAAAGGCAGTCGGGGAGGCCGATTATGCCATCCTTACCCTGTCCCGCCAGGCCGGAGAAGGAGGGGACCGTCATTTGGAGGATGACTTCCTGCTGAGCGATGCCGAAAAACAGATGTTAAAGGATATCTGTGAGGTGTATCATGCCCGGGGGAAGCGGGTTATCGTGGTCCTCAATGTGGGCGGTGTTGTGGAAACTGCTTCCTGGAAGCACCTTCCGGATGCCATCGTGCTGGCGTGGCAGCCCGGTCAGGAGGGCGGAAACGCACTGGCGCGTATCCTTTCCGGCAGCATATGTCCCAGCGGACGGCTTCCCGTCACTTTCCCGGTGGACTACTTCGACCTGCCGTCATCGGCCCATTTCCCGTACGACTACAAGGGTGGCAGTTCCATGATTCCTTCCGGCAAGAAAATAGTGGACGGAGAGAATGTGGGTTACACTGAATACAAAGAGGGTTTTCAGGTGGGATACAGGTATTTCTCCCAGCCCGGTACCCCGGAAGTGTCCTATCCTTTCGGCTTCGGCCTGTCCTACACGCAGTTCGAAGTAGGGGAACCCGTCTGGACGGAAGACTCCGTTTCCGTTACGGTGACGAATATCGGCCCCGTGGCCGGAAAAGAGGTTGTCATCGTGAAGAATCCCTATTTATCGGCCTTCGGAAAAACCCGCCTTCTCCAGCCCGGCGAAAGCCAAACGTTGGTCCTTCAATAACATATTTTTCGTAACTTTATCTGCAGAATAATTCCAATATACTACTATGGCTGAACAGAAATACCCTTGTGAGACCTGCCGTTTCCGGGCTCACTACGACAAAAATCCCAAATCTGCCATCGGCCGATTCTGGCGCTGGCATATCAACTTCTGCCCCGGCTTCCGTGCCTATTTCACCCATCAGGACGACGAGACCAAGGCTGCCATCCGGGAGAAGTATGATTTCAAGAAATACCAATGATCGGCCTGACGGAGAAAACCTACGCGCAGCTATGATACTTTAAAGCCGAAACTGTCAAAGAAATCGGCATAATGCTCACTGTGAAGGTCGGTGCCGATCATGTCGAACAAGTTTTCGGCCAGCAGGGCTTCGCAGCGGACGCTGACAGCTTCGCCGTACATACCCTCCAGTGACCCCACATTCCGCTGGAACAGTGTCCCTGCATCCTTCAGACTGTGATAGCGGTCCATGTCCAAGTACAGATAGCGTTCCGGGTGCGCCAGAACGGGCTGATACCCCATGTCCAGCAGGCGCTTGATTTCATCCTCAGGGACGATATTTCCAATCCGGCTGGCCTTGTGAATGGGCAGCTCAATGAGGATGTGATGGCCTTCCCACGGCAGCAGCCAGCCTTTTTCCAGTGTCTCCGGCCAGGTTTCCGGGATAAGCCGATACTCCATCGAAGGGGTTAGTTCCAGTGGGATACCACGCTTTTCAAGTTCTTCCTGCAGCTTCTTGCAGGTGGCGATGACTACCTCCGGGACATTGGGATACTTTCCAACCCGATGGGATGTGCACACTGCCTTACGGAATCCCCAGGACACCTGCCTCCGGGCAAGTGCAATGGATTCCTCCAAACTACCGGCACCGTCATCCAGTCCCGGCAGAATATGGCAATGGCAATCGGTTCCAGGGTCTATCATGCTTCAGGAAATTTCCGTGAAGGTACAACTTTTTTGTCAAATACAACCTTCCGCGATTTTGCTTATCTTTGTAGAGAACTGATTTCCCAATTGCTATGGAACTTATTGAAGCTATCCGGCAGAGACATTCTGTCAGAAGATATACAGGCCAGCCCATTGATAGGGCTGTGGTTGAGACCCTCCGTAGTGCTATTGAAAGCGCCAATGCGGAAAGCGGGCTGAATATTCAGCTTGTACTGAACGAACCCAAGGCTTTTGCCAGCAAGATTCATACATACGGAACATTTTCCGGAGTGAACGATTATCTGGTGATGGCCGCCCCGAAAGGGAAGCAGTGGGAAGAGAAAATCGGCTACTATGGGGAGAAGATTGTGCTCCTAGCGCAGACGCTGGGCCTCAACACCTGCTGGGTGGGGCTCACCTACAAGAAGATTCCCGGGGCTTTCACGTTAAGGGAAGGGGACATCGTTCACTGTGAGATAGCGCTGGGCTATGGTGAGAACCAGGGTGTTCAGCATCCCCTGAAGCCCGCAGAGAAATTCTTCGAGGCCGATGGGGAAGTACCGGAATGGTTCAAGGCCGGCCTGGAAGCCGCCCTTCTTGCACCCACCGCCGTGAACCAGCAGAAGTTCAAGTTCATCCTTCACGATGGTAACAAAGTGGAAACCAAAACCTTCTTCTCTCCCTGGGGCTATACTATCATCGACCTGGGGATTGTCAAGTATCACTTTGAAATCGGCGCCGGCAAGGAGAAATTCACATGGCTATGAGAAAAATCCTTTATTTGACATTTCTGTTATTCTGCCTTCCGGGCTTTTCCCAGGAACGGCAGCAGCCCACGCCCGAACAGATACAAGCCTATCTCCGCACGCTGACCTCGCATCCGGACCAGCATGTGCTGACTCCCGAAAAGAAAGCTGCTCAAAAGAGTCCTTATCGGGGGACGAAGAATTATGGGAAACGGATTGCCGTTTTCGGGGGCTCCCTGTCGGTCAACAAGGAGTCAGACGTGGCTAAACAAATGTGGGCCGATCTTCTCAATGCAGAGGTAACCACCTATGGCGTTGGGGGCGCCGGCTTCTCCAGTGAGCAGGGATATACCCTGCAGAAACAGGTGGACACTGCGGGAGTATACGATTTGTATGTCCTCTGGGCTTCTACCAATGACTATACCAATAGCCGGGAGTGTGGCAGTTGGAAGGATTACACGGTATATGACGGTTTTGACGAGTCTAAACTGGTCACTCAGTGTGGCGGCATTAACTACTGCCTCCGGAGAATTATGGAGAAAAACCCCAGGGCGGAAGTATATTTCTTCACCTCTCTTCGCTTCTTCGGCTCCGATGCCGGGCACAACCCCTTCTCCCAGGAACCCAACAAGACGGGGAAGACTTTCACCGAGTACATCGAGGGCCAGAAAGCCTGTTGCACCCATTATGGAATCCCTGTGCTTGATCAGTTTAACCTTCAGGGAATCAACGAGTTCAATTGTGAACTATACTATGTGGAAGACCGGCTCCACATGAACGAGGAAGGATATAGGAAGATAGGACCGGTCCAGGCAGCCTTCCTCTCCAACGGACGTTAATTGACTCTTGACAGATGGTGGTCGGCGCCCACGTCCACACCGTTCCATGCTTTCTTCGCCGTCCAGTCCCTTCCTGGATAACTTCCAGGTAATGCGGGTTACCCGTGAGCCGCCATCCGTTCCCGTAACTGCAGTACAGCATGAAGCCCAGGTCGTGGGTGGAGGTCATCTTTTTCGCGGGTTCCACCCTTTCTGTAAACGCCTGGGCCAGGGCCTTATAATCGTCATTCCCCGTAGCTTCGTACAGCAACCAAAGCTCCCCGGGGAAGAAGCCCGATACCCAGCCGCGGTAGCTGGTAAGCCGAAGCTCGCCCTTCTCAAAGGTCTTGGGCAGGGCGTCAGGTTTGGCTTTCAGGTTGTCGGCCAGTATCAATGCCTGCTCACCGGCGCGCCCGAGGCCCCTTTCAATCATTGCTTCTAACGACTCATCGGCAGTTTGCCCCCATAATGGCGAAACGCTGAGCAGGAATAAAAACGCTAATATCAGTCTCTTGTTCATTATGTGAAGTTACGATATTTTTTGCAGATTGCCCAATTGTTTTCCCTTGTCCTTTACAGAATTCTAAAAGATGGAGTGCTGTTACTGTCCCACTTTTGGGGACAGTAACAGCGAAAACACCCCTAAAATGCGGTTATCGTCCCAGATTTTGGGACAGTGGAAGCGTTAATCCATATTTAAACTTTTTTCTTGCTTATTAAAACAGTAAATTTGTATGGTATGAATAACAGAGTTTTCAGAGATATCATGCTGGCCCTCTCCTTACTTGTTATTATAGAGGGTTGCTCATCAAATACACCGACTATGGGGACCTATGCTTATGACATCGCCTTTCTGAACGGAAAAGGAATTGAAACGGTGGAACTCATCTCCCGGGACGGACAATCCCGCATTGCGACCGTGCCCGCCTGGCAGGGACGCGTGGCCACTTCCACCTCGAAGGGCGGAAACGGGGAGAGCTATGGGTGGCTGAACCACGCCTTCATCGCCGCGGGGGAGAGAAACCCGCAGTTCAACAACTACGGCGGCGAGGAGCGTTTCTGGCTGGGTCCGGAAGGCGGGACCGCCAGCTGGTTCTTCGCCCCCGGGGCCGAACAGGTTTTCCCCAACTGGGTGGTGCCGGCTCCTTTCGACACGGATGTTTTCCGGGTGATGGAACGTTCGCAAGGGAGTGTCACCTACAAGGGGGATGCAAAGTTGCGGAATGCAAAGGACATTCTATTCTCCATCGGAATGCAAAGGAAGGTGACATTATTGGAGAAGGACGCACTAGAGGCCCTCATCGGCCCTGTTCCGGATGGCGTGTCTTTTGTGGCGTATACCAGCGACAATGCCATTACCAACGACGGGGACTTCACTTGGGACGAGGAAAGCGGCATGCCTTCGGTCTGGATGCTGGGGATGTTCTCCCCTTCGGAAACTACCACGGTGTTCATCCCTTTTAACCAGGAAGGTGACGGCCCCATTGTGAAAGACGATTACTTCGGGCCGATGCCACAGGGGCGCCTTAAGACGGAAAAGGGTTTTGTGCTGTTCACCATTGACGGGAAGTACCGCTCCAAGATTGGCCTTTCCGCAAGCAGATCCCTAGGTCTCGTGGGCGCGTTCGACCCGGTCAAGGGGCTTCTCACCATTCTGAAGACGGACGTTCCCGCCCCTGGTAAGCGGTATGTGAACTCCCAGTGGGGGCAGCAGGAAGACGACTTTGGCGGTGACGCCCTTAATGCCTACAATGACGGTCCCACGGAAGACGGAACCATCATGGGACCCTTCTTCGAGATGGAATCCTCTTCCCCCGCCGCAGCCCTAGCACCCGGCCAAACCCTCGTCCATACGCAGACGACCATCCATCTGGCGGGATCGGCAGATGTCCTGGAAAGGATTATCGTTCAAGTGTTTGGTCGTTTTTTATAGGCACCTTATTTTAACGGATAAGCAAAACTGCGGTCACGGGATAGTGGTCGGAGAAATCCGTCACGCCCAGCGGGTAGCCTTCCAACGCAGACACAACTTCGGCCTTTTTGACGCGGACGGGAGCGGAACTGCGTAGGTGCAGGATGTAATCGATGCAGGTGGTAGGGCCTTTTTCCGCGTGCTCATCGGATGTGTGCGGGACACAAGGGCTTGTGGGATCAGTGGGCGAGAGAATCTCCCAGCAGCGGGAAAGTGCTGCGATGACGGGGGAAGCCGGCTCGGCGTTCATGTCTCCGCACAGGAGCACGGGTTTACGGCAACCATCAAAATGTTCTGTGAACCAGATGTTGATGACCTCTGCCTGCGCTGTTGCTGCGACCTCTGAGCGGTGATCCAGATGGGTGGAGGCAAATACATAGTCCTTTGTTTCCACAATGGCGGCACTCCGGGGCTCCGAACCGTCCCCCTTGGGAAGGGCGATGTTATATCGGCCGATGATCTTGTCCCGTGAAGCCACACCGTTCCCGTAGGCTCCGCCGGCATAAGGGAAGGCCGATGCAAAAGCGAAATCCCATCCTCCCATTGCCTTGGCGAAGTCCTCCAGCTGATACGTTCCGTGGCGCCGGTTGCAACTGTCCAATTCGTTGAGGGACACGATATCGGCCCCAGCGGCCCTGACCGCGGCGGCAACATCCGGGATGCTGTTTTCCTTGTACTTACAGAATGCACCCACATTGTAGGTCATCACGCTAATGGTCCTTGTGCAGCCCATTAACAGGGCCGTCAGGAAAAGAAGCAGGATAAAGCGTTTCATGGCAGGAGAAGCTAGTTTCGCTCCGAAAGTTACGAAAAAACGGGTGAAAAATCGACGCCGTTTTCCTCTTTTGTGTAGTATGTGCGGAAGGTTAGAGGGCGTTTTGCGGAAGGTTGGTAGGATAAAAACCAACCTTCCGCAAGGGGAGGGCTGGCTGATGGGAGGGATTCCGCGGCGCCGGCGGGGCCGGCTTGCGCTATCCCTCTTGTCCGGGAGCAATGCATGCACCGGTGAGCCTTTGGCTCTTTTTATTCGTCGTCGCACCCTTATGAAAGCAAGCTTTCAACGGATGCGCCGCCAAACAAAAATGCCGCACAAATGTGCGGCACCGGTGTATGCATTGCATAGCGCGGAGGCGGAGGGATTCGAACCCCCGGTACCTTGCGGTACAACAGTTTTCAAGACTGCCGCCATCGACCACTCGGCCACACCTCCAATTGAGGATGCAAAGATAATAAAAAAATATGTATATTTGTAGCGTATGCGTAAGTTGCTAATAGTCATACTGCTACTCGTATCGGCGCTGTCTGTGGCCGCCCAGACGGACACAGTGCGGCTGGGGTTTTCGGCCAGCGGAACGGTGGTGGACGCCTATACAGGCAGGCCGCTGGAGTCGGTGCACGTGTCCATTCCGGGCCGGCACCAGGCCACGGTGACCAACGCGGATGGCTTTTTTACCCTGAAGAGCGACCGGGCCATTCCGGTCATCGAATTCTCCTATCTGGGATTCAAGACACTGCGCCAGCAGCCGGGCGAGACCATGACCGTTCGCCTGCAGCGGGAAAACCTGCAGCTGCTGGAAGCGTCCATCATCAGCGGAGACCCTCGTTCCATCGTGAAAGCGGCCTTGGACCGGACTTGGGACACCTATTGTACGGAACCGGAGCTGCTGGAGTGCTTCTACCGGGAAACCGTGCGTAAGCGCAACCGCTACACCTATGTGGCCGAGGCAGTGGCCAGGTTGTATAAACATACCTTCGACGGCACCGTCTACCGCGATGCCGCCGCCCTGGAAAAGAGCCGCTTGTTAGTGAGTCAGCGCAAGTCGGACACCCTGAGCGTCAAGACCATGGGCGGTCCCACGCAGGCCATCACGCACGATATCGTGAAGAATCCCAGCATCCTGTTCAGCGAAGACGACTGGCCGCTGTACGAATTCCGGATGGAGGCACCCAGCTATATCGGCGACCGTCTGCAGTTTGTAATCACTCTAACGCCCGCCTATTCAACCGAATACGCCCTCTTTAAAAGCAAGCTGTACATAGACCGCGAACTCCTCACTTTTACCCGCATAGAGGCCTCCCTGGACATGAGTGACCGGAACAAAGCCATCAAAGCCATCCTGGTGAGAAAACCCATGGGATTGCGCTTCTTCCCGGAAGAAGCTACCATCGTCCTGAACTTCCACCTGCAGGACGGTAAAACCCGCCTGGAATACTTCCGCTCCACCATGCGCTTCGCCTGCGACTGGCGCAAACGGCTGTTCCGCACCCATTATACCAGTGTGAACGAGCTGGTGGTCACCGACGTCCGCCCGGAGGCCACACCCATTCCCCGCAAGGAACGCTTCAGCAACAGGGACTATTTGAACGACAAAGCCCTGGAGTTCATGGATCCGGATTTCTGGAAAGATTATAACATCATCGAGCCCACGGAAAGCCTGGAGCACGCGATAGACCGTTTGAGAAAAGGCCGATAAGCTCTATTTCACCCGGTGCTTGCCGTTCTCGAAGGAGATTTCGTCCAGGGTGAGGATGCGGGGAGAGTCGTAGATGCTGCGGACCAGGTTCAGATGGTCTTCCGTGCCGCGGTGTCCGCCGATAAAATAGCCCCAAACCATGAACCAGGTCCATTGCGGCTGCTCCTCGAAGGTATTCAGGCTCCGGGGCAGCTGACCCAGTTCGCCCATGGCGATAGGCTTCCCACCGCCCAGTTCTACCAGCTGGTCGTGATGGGACTGCTTGTAGTCCCAGCCGTAAATATCGGCCGCCAGCACATCTACATATTCGTTGCCGGGGTAGAAGAGTTCATACGCCAGGGCGTCGTCGTTCTCCTTCACGCGCGGGGCGTTGGCATCCCACACCCAGAGCAGGTTGTTCAGCCCCTTGGAGGTGAAATACTCATAAGTCATGATCCACAGGCGTTTGAAGCCGTTCTCGCCGGGCTTGTTGCCCCACCAGAACCACGCGCCGTTCATTTCGTGATAAGGCCGCCACAGCACCGGCACGCCGGCCTCCTGCAGCTGGGCCAGATAGGGGATTACGCTGTCCATTTCCCGTTTCCAGGCGGCGTTCAGGGGCGTTCCGTCCGTGCACAGCTGGTCCCATTCTTCCTGCGAAGGGGCATTATCCATGGTCCAGACTTTGTCGCCGTTACAGTCGTTGCCACCGTCCGTGAAGCGGGGATCGCAGCAGTGCCACATCAGCGTGATAATGCGTCCCAGCCGGGCTTGGGCAATGGCCTCGTTCACAATGCCTTGTCGGCCTTCTTCCACGGTTAGGCCAGTATGCACACAAGGCCGGTCGAAAGGCACCGTAATGCTAAGCGGTCCCGCATGCTGGTAACGTTCAAAGCCTTCGCCGATATCGTTGAAACTGAAATCCGATCCCCACACCACGGGCCGCTTGCCGGTCATGGCATACACTTCATCGTCGTAGCGGCTGAGGTCACTGGCGAAATTGTGTTCTCCGGACAACGTATAGGTCCCGCTGATGGAATAAAGGAAGGAAAGCAGTTCGCGGGCCTCCGGCGTGGCCGAAGGATTCACAGGCTGGGGGCCTTTGGGCGCGCAAGAGAGGGTCAAGGCCGATATAACTACAAGAAGGAACGTACGTTTCATAATCAGCAATTTCTACAAATATAAGGAAAAAAAGTGTACCTTTGCCCTTCGAATGAAGAAGGTACTATTAGGGTTGCTGCTCCTGCTAGCGGCGGGAAGCCTGCAGGCGCAGGAGATGCGGGACACGTTGGATGCCTCGCGCATTTCCGCCATTCGGGAGAAGATGCGTAACACCACCCAGACGGGCCTGATGCACATCGAGAGCAAGCAGCTCAATTCCGGCGTAGCCGTTTTCGGCTCGCCGGACGTAATCAAGAAACTGCAGATGCTGCCCGGCGTAGCCTCCGGCAACGAGCTCATGAGTGGCCTGTACGTGCATGGCGGCGACGGCAACGACAACCTCTTCCTTCTGGACGGTGTACCCCTTTACAACATCAGCCATTTCGGCGGCCTGTTTTCCAGCTTCAACACGGATGTCATCGACAATTTGGACTTCTACAAAAGCGGTTTCCCGGCCCGCTACGGTGGCCGTATGTCGTCGGTGGTGGATGTGGAAACGCGGGAAGGCAATCTGGAACGCTACCACGGCAGTTTCTCCCTGGGCCTGATCGACGGCCGCGTGCAGGTAGAAGGCCCCATCGTGAAGGGAAAGAATTCCTTCAATGTGGGTCTCCGGCGCACCTGGCTGGATGTGGTGACCATTCCGGCCATCTGGTATGCCAACGCCCGCAACGGCGCCGACAGAACCGTGGGCGGCAACTATGCCATGTGGGACATCAACGCCCGCTTCACGCACCATTTTTCGGCCGGTCACATACTCAACGCCTGTTTTTATACCGGGGCCGATCACCTGCGCGCCAGCCAGGAGACGCTGAACAGGGTCACGGACGAAACCGGCCTCCTGCACACCGGTCCCACGGAGATGAACATTGATGTCCAGTGGGGCAGCCTCACCGGCTCCATCTCTCACCAATATGCCTTCTCCAAGAAGCTGAAAGAGAAGACCTTACTCTATTATTCCCAAAGCAATTCGGATACAGGATACCGTTTTAATTTCTGGAACTGGGACGGGAAGGAAACCATCACCTCCATGGACGACAACGACATCTCCTATGTGAGGGAAATCGGCCTGAATTCCAACTGGGACTGGTATCCCAACGCCTCCAACCATGTGCGTTTCGGCCTGTCTACCCAATACCATTGGTACCATTCCGGCCGTGCCTTCAATTCTTCCACTGTGGAGGACGGGAAGGTTACCACGGAATCGGCCGATGACGAGGCGCAGGGCTACCGTTCCTTCGAGCCCGCCGTATATGCCGAAGACGAGATATTCCTGCGCTACAACCTTACGCTGAATGCGGGTCTGAGGCTGGCGTTTTTCGCCACGCCGGGGAAGACCTGGCCGTCGGTGGAGCCCCGTGTGGCCTTCAAGTGGCTCATCAACAATAATATATCGGCCAAACTGTCCTATACGCGGATGAGCCAGTTCGCACACCTGGTATCGGCCGTGTATATGGACCTGCCGTCCAACAGCTGGATGCCTTCCACCGCCAACGCCCGGCCCATGCTCAGCGACCAGGTGGCCGGCGGCCTTTACACCACCTTCGGCCCGTTCCGCGTGAACCTGGAAGGCTGGTACAAGACCATGGACCATATCCTGGTGTACAACGGCAGCAACACCTTTGTGCCGCCCATCACGGAGTGGGAAAAGACTTTCACGGAGGGGAAAGGCCGATCCTACGGCATGGAGCTGGAGGCTACCTATGAAAAAGGCCCGCTTACGCTCACGGCTTATTATACCCTTTCCTGGTCCAAGCGGAACTTCGACGCCATTTATGGCGGATGGTACCTGGACCGCAACGACAACCGCCACAAGGTGAACCTGGTAGCCAGCTGGCACTTTGCCAAGCATTGGGAAGTGTTTGCCAACTGGAACTACCATACGGGCAACCGCATTACCTTCCCGTCCCATTTTATCGTTGTGGACGGCAAGTCGTATCGTTTGGAGGACAACGTGGAGGAACGT
>CAMYWP010000004.1 GCA_947302825.1 uncultured Bacteroidales bacterium | reverse complement strand
CCTGGGCGACTATCCGGACTATGCCCGCATCGTCTTCTGGCCCGTGCACGAGGTCTTTGCCGAAGCCGATGCCATCGGCCTGCCGCGCGAGGAGCTGCTCCAGATGCTCCGCTACTTCGACGTGAAGAACTTTGCCCCGCGCATCCAATGCCCGGTGTATATGTCGTTCGGCCTGCAGGATCCTACCTGCCCGCCGCATACAAACTTCTCCATTTACAATAATTTAGGCACGAAAAACAAGCGCTTTTTCTGCGTTCCCACCTGCGGTCACGCCATGTGGCTGGAGCCCGCCTGGACGGTTGAACGCACCGCCTTCCTGCAGGAATGGTTATGATTCAGACGCTGGAGCATATCGGGGATATCGGCCGCTTCCTGGGCAAGGAGGCCGAATGTTTCGTGGTGTACGACCCCAACGTGGCCTGGGTGGCCGAAGAGGTGATGGCCGCGCTGCCCGTGAAGGGCGCAAGGAGCCTGGAAACCTCCGAAGAGCGTAAAACGATGGACAGCGTGCTGGCCGTGGAGCGCTGGCTATTGGAGGCCGAGGCTTCCCGCGGCGCCCTGTTACTGGCTATCGGCGGCGGCATCACCACCGATATGGTGGGTTTCGCCGCCAGCCTTTACAAGCGCGGCATCCGCTACGCCAACCTGCCCACCACGCTCCTGGCTCAGGTGGATGCTGCCATCGGCGGGAAAACCGGCGTGAACCTGGACCATTACAAAAACATGCTGGGAGCCTTCCGCATGCCGGAATACACCTTCCTCTGCGCCGATGTCCTGCGCACCCTTCCACCCCGCGAATTCCACTGCGGCCTGGCCGAACTCCTCAAAACTTTCCTGCTGGCCGATGCTGAAGCCTACCGTAGTGCCTTGAAGGGTGTTACGCCGGAACTTATCGGCCGGGCGGCCGCTATCAAGGCCGAAATTGTGGAACGGGACCCTTATGAGCACGGGGAACGCGCGAAACTGAACCTGGGCCATACTTTCGGCCATGCCATCGAGTTCGTGGCCCGGGAGCAGGGCGATGACATCGCCCACGGAGAGGCCGTGGCCATGGGCATCCTCCTGGCCGCCCGCTTGAGCGAGCAACTGGGCCTGGCCGAAATCGGCCTTGCATCGGCCTTGAAGCAGGATTTCGAGGCTGTAGGCCTGCCCACGCAGTGCCCTTATCCGTTGGAGCGCCTGCAAGTTGCTATGGGGAAGGATAAAAAGGCGCAGGGCGGAGGAAGCGTGAAGTTTGTGCTGCCCGTCAAGCCCGGAGAAGTGGTTTTCCAAGCATTGAACCCTTATGATTTGCACCTCGATACAGCATAAAGACCTGCAGCAGATCCTGGACCTCTTGCCCGGACTGGAGATGGCCGAAATCCGCCTGGACCGCTGCGCCCTGGAGGAAGCAGACATCGAGCAGTTGTTCTCCCAGTCGGATGTTCCGCTAATTGCAACTTGCCGGCTGGAAGAAGAATCCCAGGCCCCGGAGCTGCTGGAACTGGCCATCCGTTCCGGCGCCAAGTACGTGGACCTGGAGATGGAAGCCCCCGCGGCCGTGGGCCGGCGTATCCGCGAAGCCTGCCGCGAATGGGGCACGGTGCTCATCCGCTCGCACCATGATTTCAAAGCCACACCGCCGCTCCCTGTGCTGCAATCCTTGCTGGAACGCGCCCGCAGTTTCGGCGGCGAAGTAGTGAAAATTGTCACCACGGCCACTTCAGAGGCCGATAATACCACCATCGCGCAGCTCTACCAAAGCGCTGCCCCCGGTACCCTGGTGGCCTTTTGCATGGGTGAAAAGGGACGGATTTCCCGTCTGGAAGCCCTGAAACAAGGCGCCCCCTTCACCTATGCCTGCGTAAGCGAAGAAGAAGCTACCGCTCCCGGCCAGTGGACCACCGAGGCCTTAAAGGAAGCCGTGTACGGCAAATACCGTTTCATCCAGGCCGGGCCGCTTCCCATGCCTGCCTCCAAGAGCTTTGCCCAGCGGGCCATAGTGGCCGCCGCCTTGGCTGAGGGAACTTCCACGCTCAGCGGCTACACTCCATGCGGCGATAACGAAAGCGCCTTGACCGTAGCACGCGCGCTGGGTGCCACGGTGGAAATAGAGGGAGACCAGGTGAAGATCACCGGCATCGGCGCACAGCCCTGCTGCCTGGATATGGAAGAAATCCATACCGGCGAATCCGGTTTTCTCACCCGTTTTGTAGTGCCCATCCTATCGGCCCTATCGGAAAAACCGGTACGGGTTACCGGCGAAAAAACGCTGCTGCAGCGGCCCCTTACCGACGCCCACGACATTATGGCCGCCTACGGAGTGCGCTTGTACCCGGAAGGGGCCAACAACCGGAAACAGGACTGCTACCTTCCGCTGAAGGTGGCCGGTCCTCTCATTCCCGGCCGCTCCGACGTGTCCGGAAAAGGCGGTTCGCAGCTTATCTCCGGCCTCCTGGCCGCCCTGCCGTTAACGTCGGAAAAATCAGTCGTTTACGTGCATGAGCCCCGCAGTATTCCGTACCTGTTCATCACGGTGGACGTACTCAAGAAGTTCGGCATCCGCATCGGATCCGAAATGGAAGGCGGCGAAGATTTCCTGGAAACGCAGGACTGGAGCCTGTGCACCGGCATCAACTTCCGCATCAAAGGCGGTCAGCGCTATCAGGCGGCCGATTTCTCCATAGAGGCCGATTGGTCCGGCGCCGCCCCTTTCCTGGCCGCCGGCGCCATCTTCGGCGACGTAGAAGTGTCGGGCCTGGACACCCGTTCCCTGCAGGCCGATATCTCCATCATGGACGTACTAATGGAAGCTGGAGCCAGCATGTCCCAGCTGGACGGACCGGACGGTCCCATCCATATCAAGCGCGCTCCGCTGAGTCCTTTCCATACGGATTTGAACAACTGTCCAGACCTCTTCCCCGTAGTGGCGGTGCTGGCGGCGTTCTGCCCAGGCGAAAGCCATATCCTGGGCGTGGAGCGTCTGCGCCACAAGGAATCGGACCGGGCCGCCGCCATCGAACAGGCCCTTACGCAGATGGGTGTGCCCGTGCATACGGAAGAGGACGAAATGGTGATTGAAGGGATGGGCCTCAGCCAGCGTCTGGCCACCGGCAATTTATTGAAAGGCGGCCACTTTGTCTCCCACGCCGACCACCGCATGGTCATGGCGCTGAAACTGGCCTCCCTGGGCGCCGACAGTCCCGTACTAATAGACGACGTGGACTGCGTCGCCAAATCCTTCCCGCAGTTTAATGAAATGTTTTCTGTCATTCTGAGCGTAGCGAAGAATCTGTAGGCGCAATAAAAACAAGAATATGAACACATTCGGCAATAAATTCAGAGTCAGTATTTTCGGTGAATCCCACGGCCCTCATATCGGGGTCACGCTGGACGGCGTGCTGCCGGGCATTCCGCTAACGGAAGAGGACTTCTTGCAGGATTTGGCCCGCCGCAAGGCCGGCGCCCTGGGCACCACGCCCCGCGTGGAGGCCGACCTTCCGGAAATCGTGACCGGCGTGTACGAAGGTCATACTACCGGCGCACCGCTCACCATCCTGTTCAAGAACGAAAACACCCGCAGCGAGGACTATGAGTCCTTCCGCAAGCATCCTCGTCCTGGTCACGCAGACTTTACTGCCAATCTGAAGTACGGCGGTTTCAACGACCCCCGCGGTGGCGGTCATTTCAGCGGCCGGCTCACGCTGGGCGTTGTGGCGGCGGGTGTGGTGGCCAAGAAAATGCTGTACTTCGCACAGTTCCACGCTCAGTTGGTGGCTGTGGGCGGTCTCACGGATCCGCAGGCCTGGAAAGGGGCCCTGGAGGCCGCGCAGGCCGATGGCGACTCCCTGGGCGGCGTGGTGGAATGCACGGTAGAAAACCTGCCCATCGGCCTGGGAGAACCCTTCTGGAACAGCGTGGAATCCCTGATTTCCCATGCCATCTTTGCCATTCCGGGCGTGCGCGGCATCGAATTCGGAGACGGCTTCCAGGCCGCCGCCCTGTTCGGCTCCCAGCACAACGATCTCTTCCCGGAGCATCACTGCCATCACGACGAACCCGGCCACCAGTGCTGCCACGGAGAGCACGAGGAAGGACACCATTGTCACCATGATGATCCGGACCACGAGTGTTGCCACGGCGAACACGAAGAAGGTGGTGAGCATCACTGCTGCGGCCGTCACAAACGCCCGCTTCCGCCTGTGACCAACCACGCCGGCGGCGTGAACGGCGGCATCACCAACGGCAATCCGCTGGTGTTCCGTGTGGCCTTCAAGCCCACTGCCAGCATTGCCAAGGCCGGCATTCCCGGCCGCCATGACGTCTGCTTCGCCTTGCGCACTCCTGTAATCGTGGAGGCTATGGCCGCCATCGTTCTGGTAGATTTGGCGCTATAATTTCGTATCTTTGCAAACCTTATGGCCGAGAACGAAAAAATCATACAGCAGTTTACTTCCGGGGAATACAAGGAGGGCTTTGTGACCGATGTGGAGCAGGAGTTCATTCCCAAGGGATTGAACGAGGAGATCGTGCGCATGATATCGGCCCGGAAAGAAGAACCGGAGTGGCTGCTGGAGTTCCGCCTGGACGCCCTGCGGAAGTGGCAGAATATGCCGCAGCCGGACTGGGCGCATCTGGATATGCCGGAAATTGATTTTCAGGACATTATCTACTTTGCAGCCCCTAAGAAGGACAGAGACCGCCCCAAGGAAATTGATCCCAAACTGGCCGAAACGTTTGACAAGCTAGGTATTCCCCTGAAGGAGCGAGACGTCCTGGCAGGCGTGGTGGCCGTGGACGCGGTCTTCGACTCCGTTTCGGTAACCACTACTTTCCGCAAAACCCTGGCCGAAAAAGGAATTATCTTCTGCAGTTTCTCCGAAGCCGTAAAAGAGCATCCGGACCTGGTACGCAGGTACTTAGCGTCGGTGGTGCCGGCCAGCGACAACTATTTCGCCGCCCTCAACAGCGCCGTTTTCTCCGACGGCTCCTTCTGCTACATCCCCAAAGGCGTCCGCTGCCCGATGGAGCTCAGCAGCTACTTCCGCATCAATGCAAAAGGCACCGGCCAGTTCGAGCGCACGCTCATCGTGGCCGATGAAGGCTCCTACGTGAGCTACATGGAAGGCTGCACCGCCCCCATGCGCGACGAGCAGCAGCTCCACGCTGCCGTTGTGGAAATCGTCGTGGAGAAGGATGCCGATGTGAAGTACTCTACCGTTCAAAACTGGTATCCCGGCGACGCCGACGGCAAAGGCGGCATCCTGAATCTGGTGACCAAGCGCGGCATCTGCAAAGGTAGCGGCAGCCACCTCAGCTGGACGCAGGTGGAAACCGGATCGGCCATTACCTGGAAATATCCCTCCACCATCCTGAAAGGAGATTTCAGCAGCTCGGAGTTCTACTCCGTGGCCGTCACCAACAATCATCAACAGGCCGATACAGGCACCAAGATGATCCATCTGGGACGGGGGACCAAGAGCCGTATCGTGTCCAAGGGTATATCGGCCGGACAGAGCCAGAACAGCTATCGCGGCCTGGTGCGGATGGGGCGCAATGCGCTGAACGCCAAGAATTTCTCCCAGTGCGACAGCCTGCTCATCGGATGCCGCTGCGGCGCCCATACCTTCCCGGTCATACAGAGCCATCAGCCTTCCGCCACGGTGGAGCACGAAGCCACCACCTCCAAAATCAGTGAGGACCAGCTGTTTTACTGCAATCAGCGGGGTATCGGCCCGGAAGAAGCCGTGGGTCTTATCGTGAACGGCTATGCCCGTGAAGTCCTGTCCCGTCTTCCCATGGAATTTGCCGTAGAAGCCCAGAAACTGTTACAGGTTTCCCTTGAAGGTTCGGTAGGATGATCGACACCGTCATATTTGAATTGGCCGGTCGGCCGGTACTGCTCATAGACTTGGTTTCAAGCCTGTTGGGCCTCGCTTGCGTGATCCTGGCCGGGCGCAATTCCAAATACAACTTCTGGGTGGGCTACCTTTACACGGCGGCGCTGTTCTTCCTGTTCTGGAACAAGAACCTGTATGCCAACCTGCTGCTGCAGCCGGTGTCCCTGGCCATCAACATCCTGGGCCACTACCGCTGGACGCATCCCAAGCCGGAAGAGCAGAGCTCACAGGATGGCAAGTCTTTAAAAGTGAGCCGTCTGAGTCCATCGTCGGCCATTATCTGCGTAGTGGGAACCCTGTTGGTGGCCGGCCTCTGGGGCTGGACGCTGGACCGTCTGTTCCCCTCCGACCCTCACCCTTATCTGGACTGCATCGTCACCGCCCTTATCCTGCTGGCCCAGTTGCTGAGCTCGCTCAAGAAGTGGGAATGCTGGATTGTATGGCTGCTGGTGAACGTAACCCAGATCATCCTGCACCTGAGCGTGGGCAATGTGTTCATGCCCATCGTGTGCGCCCTGTACCTGATTAACGGACTGTGGTCCCTTTGGACCTGGATCAAACTATATAGGAAAAATGCTTGAAATCAAGAATCTGCACGCAAAGATAGGGGACAAGGAAATCCTGAAGGGGAATGATTTGACCATCGGCCCCGGCGAAGTGCACGCCGTCATGGGCCCCAACGGGGCGGGCAAGAGCACCCTGGCTGCCGTTCTCACCGGAAAACCCGGCTACGAAGTAACGGAAGGCAGCATCCTGTTCCAGGGCCAGGATTTGCTGGCCATGACGCCGGAAGAGCGCGCCTGGGCGGGACTGTTCCTCAGTTTCCAGTACCCCATCGAGATTCCCGGCGTCACCATCACGGCCTTTATGAAGGCGGCCGTGAACGCCAAGCGCAAGGCCCACGGACTGCCGGAATTCAAGACCGGCGATTTCCTGAAACTGATGAAGGAAAAGATGGCCCTGGTGCAGATGAAGCCGGAATTTGCCAAGCGGGAAGTGAACGTGGGCTTTTCCGGCGGCGAGAAAAAGCGCAACGAGATTTTCCAGATGGCCCTGCTGGAGCCCGAATTGTCCATCCTGGACGAAACAGACAGCGGTCTGGACGTGGATGCCCTCAAGATCGTGGCCGATGGCGTGAACACCCTCCGCAGCCCGGAAAGGAGCGCCATCATCATCACGCACTACCAGAAACTGCTCGAATACGTGCAGCCGGATGTGGTGCACGTGCTCAAGGACGGCCGCCTGGTGAAAACCGGCGGACGGGAACTCATCGATGCCATCGAGGCCAAAGGCTTTGACCAGTTCTGATTATGGGACATGGTAAATACATAGACCCGTTTGCCGGGAGATCCTTCGTCACTAACGTTCCTCAGGAAGACAATTGTCATTCTGAGCGAAGCGAAGAATCTCCGGTCTACCAGGTTCAGGCAGGTGAAACGCTGAACCTGCAGTTCGTGGTGCTGCCGGGCGAGTCGCGTGACATCGACGTGAGCATAGACCTGATCGGCCCTGGAGCGGAGGCACATATCAAGGCCCTGTACCTCTGCGGGGCCGACGAAAAAGTGAGATTCCGCATCGTCATGCATCACCGCGCCCCGGGTTGCCATAGCACCCAGATGATCAAGGGCATCGCCGGCGGCAGCGGCGAGGTGCATTTTGACGGCACCATCGTGGTAGCGCCGGACGCCCAACAGACCGAAGCCTACCAGGAAAACCACAATATTGTACTCACGGACCAGGCCCGGGTGGAAACCAGGCCCCAGTTGGAAATCTATGCCGACGATGTGAAGTGCTCCCACGGCGCCACCGTAGGCCAGCTCAATGCCGACGAGCTCTTTTATATGCGCTCCCGCGGCATCCCGGAGGCCGAGGCCCGGACCCTTCAGATGCTGTCGTTCCTGTCCCCGGTCATCCCTCAGGGGCGGGAACAGGAAGTGGAAACAGCGGTCAGAAGCCTTTAGTTCAGCTCCGAGACCGGGTCGTCGTACTGCTGCTGCAGGCGCAGCAGTTCGGCCTTCAGCTCCCGGGTGAGTTCCTCCGTTCCGGGCGCTCCGTACAGGTTGTGCAGCTGCATCGGATCTTTCTCCAGGTCGAACAGTTCCCACTCGTTAATGTCATGATAGAAATGCATGAGTGAGTAGCGTTCCGTGCGCACGCCATAGTGCCGTCTGACGGAATGTTCGGCCGGATACTCGTAGTAATGATAATAGAGGGATTTGCGCCAGTCCGCGGGCCTGCTGCCCAGCAGCAGGGGCAGAAAACTTTCTCCCTGGATGTCCTCAGGCACCTCCAATCCGGCCAGCTGCAGGATGGTGGGAGCGTAGTCGATGTTCTGGACGAAGAGATCCACGTCGCCGAGCTTCTGCCCGCCGGGCAGGCGCACCAGCAGTGGCGTGCGGAAACTTTCCTCGTACATGAAGCGCTTGTCAAAGTAGCCGTGCTCTCCCATGAAAAAGCCCTGGTCGGAGGTGTAGATGATGACGGTATTGTCCAGCAATCCGTTGTCTTCCAGGTACTGGTACACGCGGCCCACGTTGCGGTCCACCGAGCGGATTACGCTGCAGTAGTCCCTCATGTATCGCTGGTACTTCCACTGATAAAGCGCTTTTCCGGACAGGCCGGCCTGTTTGAAATCGTCGATGATGGGATCGTAGTACGCATCCCAGGCGGCCTGCTGCGCGGCGTTCATGCGTCCGGGAACCAGTTCTCCGGGGGGGAGGTCCTGACGGTAAAGGTCCCGTCCGTAGCGCTCCAGGTGCGGCGATTCGGGCGTATGGATTTCGTTCTCCCGGTCGGCCATCTTCAGGTCATAGACCAGGTTCATATCGGCAAGGATGCTCATTTCCTGCAGGCGGGCGGCCTCGCGGGTGGCATAGTCGTCGTAAAAGGTTTCCGGCAGGGGGAATTCCACCTGGTCGAAGGCCCCCAGATCCTGCGTGTCGGGCATCCAGCTGCGATGCGGGGCCTTGTAGTGCAGGAAGAGGCAGAAGGGCTTCTCGGGGTCCCGCCCGGAGATCCAGTCAAAAGCCACGTCGGTGGTGATGTCGGTGGAGTAGCCCTCCCGTACCAGCCGTTCACCGTTCCGGATGAAAACGGGGTTGTAGTAGTCTCCCTGGCCGACGAGGATGTCCCAGTAGTCAAACCCCGTAGGCTCGCTTACCAGATGCCACTTGCCCACCATGGCTGTCTGATAGCCGCCGGCTCTCAGCAGTTTGGGAAGGGTTTGCTGGCTGCCGTCAAAGATGCCGTGTTCGTTGTTGGTGAACCCGTTCTTGTGGCTGTGTTTCCCGGTGAGCATGCAGGCCCGAGAGGGACCGCTCAGGGAATTGGCCACAAAACTGTTGGTGAAACGGGCGCCTTCCGCAGCCAGGCGGTCGATGTTGGGTGTGGACAGAAAACGCCTGTCATACGCGCTGATGGTCTGGTAGGAGTGGTCGTCGCACATGATATATACCACGTTCAGCGGCCCCTCCGGCAGCGCGGGCGCTTTGTCTCCGCCGGAGGCGCAGGAGGTGGCGGTCATAGCTGCCGTTCCGGTCAGCGTGAGGAAAAGCCTGGAGGTATCCATTAGCGGCCTGGATTTCGCTCCCGCTTGTTGGCGGTGTTTCTTAGACATGGTGGTTTAGGTTTACGATTATCGGGTGTGGTTACTACAAAGGTAGATACAAAAACAGAGGACAGGGTCAAAACATGTCCTGCATTTCTCAAAGATTATCCAAAACTGACTGCATGGCGCTCACGATGTCCGGAAAAATCTCCGCCACGTTCTCCTGCTCGCCCGGATCCGTCGAAATCCGGTACAGCTGCGGCGTTTTCTGGTAGCCCAGCTCGGCGCCGGGTGCCCAGCTGTAGGCGTCGGGTCCTTCGCTGGGCGGGATGTACTTCCACTCGGGGGTACGCACGCTCAGGCAGCGGTTGTTGGCTTGTTCAATCACGTAGTCCCGGCCTGCCGGATCCCGGCCCAGCCAGGCCTCCAGGGCGTCCCTGCTGTCGGGAGCGGCGCCCCGGGGCAGACGCCCGTCAAGCAAGCCTGCAAAGGAGGCGAACAGGTCCACATGCGAGAGAAGGGCCTCGGAGGTGGATCCGGCCGGCACATGGCCCGTCCAGCGCACCAGGGCGGGGACGCGGGCGCCGGCCTCGTAAGTGCCGTATTTATTGCCCCGCAGCCCTCCGGAAGGGTCATGTCCGCCCAGCAATTCCCGGGCCTGGTCCCTGTAGCCGTCGTCCAGGATGGGGCCGTTGTCGCTGGTGACAATCACAAGGGTGTTTTCGGCCAGTCCCAGCGCGTCCAGGCGGTCCAGAATGGCCCCGACGGTCCAGTCAAATTCCACGATGGCGTCGCCCCTGAGGCCCATGCCGCTCTGCCCGCGGAAGCGCTGGTGCGGGAAGCGGGGGACATGCACGTCGTTGGTGGCCAGGTAAACGAAGAAGGGGCGGTCTTTGTTTTCCTTGATGAAGTTCAGGGCGTGTACGGTGATGGAATCGGCGATGTTTTCATCTTTCCAAAGGGCTTTTCCGCCGCCGCGCATGTAGCCGATGCGCCCGATGCCGTTCACGATGGCCTGGTTGTGTCCCACGGAGGAGGACAGGTTGTACAGCAGTTCGGGATGGTCTTTGGCCAGCGGCTCGCCCTCGAAGGGCTGGCGGTAGCTCACCTCGATGGGGGCTTCCGGGTCCCAGTTCACCACGCGGCCGTTCTCAATGAACACGCAGGGCACGCGGTCACCGGTGGCCGCCATGATGTAAGAGTAGTCAAAGCCGATGTCAGAAAGACCCGATGGCAGGGGGGCATTCCAATCCTGCTTTCCGCCATCCTCGCCCAGCCCCAGGTGCCACTTGCCAAAGGCGCCGGTGGCATAGCCGGCATTTTTGAAAAGATCGGCCATCGAGTACTGTCCCGGGCGGATAATCATGCCTGCATCGCCCACGGCGATGTCGGTGTCGCTCCGGCGCCAGGCGTATTGCCCGGTGAGGAGCGAATAGCGTGAAGGGGTGGATACGGAGGCCGTGGCGTAGGCATTGGTGAAGCGGGTGCCTTCCCGGGCTAGACGGTCCACGGCCGGCGTCCGGACATTCAGGGCGCCGTAGCAGCCCAGGTCGCCGTAGCCCAGGTCGTCGGCCAGGATGATGACAACGTTCGGAGGGCCACCTGTCCGAGCGTTTTTCTGTCCGGGGGTGCAGGAGGCTGCCAGGGCGGCGCCGCCCGCCAGGGTGTACAGGAGTTTATTCATCTTTCAGTACGGGAAAATCGGGGTTTGTGACGTGTTCCGCGTCCATCAGGGCCTTCAGTTCCATAACACGCTCGGGAAAGGCCGAAGCCAGGTTGCGGGTTTCTCCGGGGTCTTCGTCCAGATTGTACAGTTCCAGCTGTGGCGTCTGGGTCCGGATACCCATGTGAACCAGTTTCCAGGGACCCTTCCGAACGGCTTGCCGGCCGCCCAGTTCCTGGAATTCGAAGTACAGGTGGTCATGCTCCTGCTGACCTATGTCCCCCGTGAGGGTGGGCAGCAGGCTCACGCCGTCCAGCCCTTCTTTTTCCGCCTGGCCCACCAGATTCCGGAAAGTGGGCATCAGGTCCCAGAACGCGCATAGGAACGCTGTCCGGGAGCCCGGTTCGATGTGTCCCGGCCAGGACACGATCATCGGTACCCGGATGCCGCCTTCATACAAATCGCGCTTGTATCCCCTCCAGGGACCGTTGCTGTTGAAATAATCGGGGTCTGCCCCGCCTTCGCGGTGGGGTCCGTTGTCGCTGGTGAAGATGATCAGGGTGTTCTCATACAGGCCCTTTTCCTTCAAACGGGCCACCAGCTCTCCCACATAGCGGTCCAAGCGGGTGATCATGGCGGCAAAAGTGGCGTGAGGGTGCTCCTGGGCGACATAGGCTCCTTTGAGAAAATAGGGATCCCCGGGACGGGCGCCTGCATAGGGCGTTTCCGGGTATCGGCCGCGGAAGGCCTGCATCAGGCTGTCTTCGGGAACCAGCAGTTCCGCATGCGGAAGAGTGGTGGGATACCACAGGAAAAAGGGCTTTCCTTCCCGGGCCGCGCTGTCGATGAAAGCGAGCGCCTCCCGGTGAATCAGGTCCGGGGCATAGGAGCCGCTTCCATAGCTTTCGTCGTTTCGGTTCTCCGGCAGATCCAACCGTCTCTCGTTGTCCCAAAGATGGTCCGGATAATAGCTGTGGGCCAGCAACTGGCAGTTGTAACCGTAAAAGCGATCCACTCCCTGCGTCCGGGGATCGCCGGAAGTGCCAACGAAGCCCAATCCCCACTTTCCGAAGGCTCCGGTGGTGTAACCGGCCTCGCGAAAGTCGTGGAAAATCGTCTGTACGCCTTCCGGCAGCGGGAACTGCCCTTCCGGAACCATCTCGCGGTTGCCCCGGATGGGGGCATGGCCGCTGTGGGTGCCGGTAATCAGGCAGGAGCGCGAGGGGGCACTTACTGTGGTGCCGCTGTAGCACTGCGTGAACAGCATTCCTTCTGCAGCCAGGCGGTCGATGTTGGGCGTGGTGAAACGCTCCTGCCCGTAGCAGGACAGGTCGCCCCAGCCCAGGTCGTCGGCCAGGATGAACACCACGTTGGGCATCGATTTTTTTGCGGAATGCTCCGATGTGCAGGAGCTTGCGGCCAGCGCCGCGGCTCCTGTCATCATCAAAGCTCCGGGTAAACTCGGATTGTACATGTTTTAAGAATTATTTCCATTGATACACTTTGATCCAGTCGATGCGCAGTTCGGAGGGAAGTTCCTCCGGCTTGTCTGCAGGCCCCACCCAGGACCCCTCAAGCTGGTTGGACAGGATCAGGTAAAAAGGATAGTCCGGCCAGGGGAACTGGTACTTCTTGCCTTCCACGCGGGGATAGGTGAGGGTTTTGATGTTGTTGGTGTACATACAGATGCTGTCCTGATACACTTCCACGGCGTAGGTGTTCCAATCGTCCTTGTCAATTTTTCCCGTCCGGTAATTGGGCGGGTCTTCCCGGCTCACGTCCAGCGAGTAGCGTGAATGGACGGTCTGGTACACGAAGTCGTCATGGTTCAGATGTTCCATGATATCCAGCTCGGCATAAAGCGGTTCCGGGAGCGACAGGTCCGGCATCAGCCACAAGGCCGGCCAGAAACCGTTGGCGCTGTTGAACTTGGCCCGGATTTCCACTTTGCACTGCTGGAAGGACTTCTTGCCCTTGCTGTGTACGCCGCCGGTGACGAAGGCGGTGGTGTCGGCCATGGATCCGTCATTCACTTTTCCCAGAAGTACCAGGGCCCCGTCTTCTACAAAGGCGAGATCTTCGCGCAGCGACATCATGTCATTCCAATTGGAGGGACCTTTCTCTACCCGGGTCCAGACGGACGGGTCGATCCGGTCGCCGTTAAAATCTTCGGTCCATACCAGGGACCAGCCTTTCTCGCGTGGAGTGCAGGCCGCAAGCAGGCCAAAAAGCAGGAGGGGAATTGCGGTTCTTTTCATCGGATAGCAGATTGTTGATAAAAAAGAGATTGCCCGCACGGGGCAGGGCAATCTCATAAGAAATGTGGATTATTCAAGAGGGCCTTCGGAACCCTTGCTGGGCCAGTAGGGATTCTGGTAGGCAACGGAGGTTTCCGGCGTTCCGTCAGTGGACGTGAGGATGAGATCCTGCAGGCCGTAGGGACTCAGATAGTAGGCCTTGTGCCAGGTGTAACCGTCGAACAGTTCATTGTTGTCGTAGATGATCCGCAGCGGACGCACGTACTTGGAGTCGGTCCTGGCCGATACATTGGCGCCGCTGACTCCGGAAGCACCTTCCACGAACTTCGTCTGGCCGTCCTCCTTGTACAGATCGTTCTCGTACAGGTATCCGCCCCAGAGGTTGACGCCTTCCGGAATCCACTTCTTGGTGAGAAGCTGGTCAAAGGCGCGCCAGCGGATAAGGTCGTTCCAGCGGAAGCCTTCGCCGATGAACTCGCAGCGGCGTTCGCGGCGGATGTTGAACAGCATGGCATCCACCTGCGTGCTGCCGGAGATCTTGCCCCAGTCGTCTTCCTTGGAGAGGTCGGTGGCGGCGATGGTCTTGTTGTAGTCCTCGTCCACGCCGGCCCGCTTGCGGATGGCGCGCCAGTAGGTGTCGGCCTTACCGGAGACATTGCCGTTCTTCTCATAATAGGCCTCGATGTAGTTCAGGTAAGCCTCGGTGGCGCGGTACAGGACCAGGCCGTTGGTGCCGATGATGTTACCATGTGCACCGGCCGTCTGGGAAGAATCGTAGGTGTAGGTTTTGCGGATGCGGAAACCGGTTCTGTCGTGGTGTTCGGCCTGGGCCAGGAACAGGGGGGCGTTGAAGGGCATGTCCGACTGGCCTTCGGAATCCCGGAGAAGGAGGATGTCGCTGTTGCTGAAGACAAACAGCTGCAGGCGCTCGTCGCGGCCTTCCTGCTGGATATCCAGGCTTTCGTCACCCTTGTAGCCGGAGCCGGAGGCATAAATCGGCAGGCCGTTCTTCATCAGGAATCCGTCGATGTGGCTGCGGGTTGCACCGCAGTTCCCGCCTTCGTAGATGTAGGGACCCTGGCCGGAAGCGACGTTCTGCTCGCGGTTGTATTCTCTCCACAGGAGCACTTCGCTCACGGAACTGGGATCGGGCTGGCTGAACATCTCGAAGTAGGGGTTCCAGCCGTAAGGGGTGGCGGCCTTGGTGGGGTTCATCACGCCGGTGTTGTTCACCAGGGTGTGGGCGTCGGCCACCTGCTCCGCAGCGGCGAGGCACTGATCCAGGAAGAAGTTCACTTCCGTTTCGATATTGAAGCCCTTTCCGCTGTTGTAGTTCATTTTAGCACCGGGCCAGTCGGCATCGCCGGGAACGCGTCCGCTGCCCTTGTGGTACTTCTCGAACGTGGCCTCATACAGGGCTACGCGGGATTTGATCAGCAGGGCCAGGTCTTTGGTGATGCGGCGCTTGTCGGTAAGGTTCAGCAGCGAAGCGGCCTTGTCCAGATCCGACAGGATGAAACGGGCCACCTCGTTGCGCGGTGCGCGCTTGCTGGCCTCGATGAGCACTTCCCGGTCGTCCGGGAGAACTTCTTCGATGATGGGGAAGTCGCCGAATGTGCGCAGGGCGCTGAAGTAGGCCTGGGCACGCATCACATACATTTCACCCACATAATGCTCCACCTCCTTGCCCGAGAGGGTGCCGTCTTCCATCTTGGGAAGCACCTGCTCGAAGAAGTAGTTGCACACGCGGATGTTGCTGAACAGGGTAGAGGTGGCCTGTCCGGTGGGAACCAGCCAGCGGGTGTTGGAGGCGGAGAAATACTGGAGCGCCGTTCCGTTTCCGGATCCGTCCCGCACCAGATTGTCCGTAAAGGCATCTTCCCAGATTACGCCCACGCTGTAGTTGCCGGCGTAGGAGGTAAAGAAGGTGGTATAGTAGTTTATGGTATAAGCTGCCAGTTCATCGGCCGATTTGAAGTATTTCTCGGGCGTGATGTTGGTAATGGGCTCCCGGTTCAGGAATTTGTCGCAAGAAGCCAGCAGCAGTGTAGCGGCAATCGCCAAAAGGGTATAAATCTTTTTCATAGGATCAGGCTGACTTAGAAGTTAATGTTGATACCGATGGAGTAGGTCTTCATGAGCGGGTAAACCTTTCCGTCGCCCCAGTCACCACCGATGGTCTCGGGATCGAACTCCTTGAACATCTTGGTGAGGGTAAGAAGGTTTTCGCCGGAAGCGTAGATACGGACCGAGGACATGCCGGCTTTTTCCGTCCATTTCTTGGGAAGGGTGTAACCCAGCTGGATGTTCTTGAGGCGGATATACGCGGCATTCTGCAGGTAATGGGAAGAAACTTGGAAGTTCTTGGATCCATTGGCGAACTGCGGCTTGGGGAAGTAGGCGTTCAGGTTGGCGCCCAGTTCGTCTCCTTCGTCACGCCAGAAGTCCCAGTGTGAGTCGAAGGCGGCGCACTGCCACATGCCCGAAGCGCCGGCACCGGTGAAGTAAGGACCGCTTACCCAGTAGTCGCGCTTGCCCACGCCCTGGAAATAGGCGCGCAGGTCAATACCCTTCCAGGCAACGTCCAGGACGAGACCGAAGTTGTAGCGGGGCGTGCTGTTGCCGATGATTATCTTGTCGCCATGGTCCTCCAGGGTGTTGTTTCCCTGATTGACCTTTCCGTCGCCGGTGACATCCACATACATCAGGTCGCCGGCACCCCAGCCGGAGCCCCAGCCGGGCCGGTTGGCCTCCAGGTGGCTGTCCATCTCGGCCTGCGAATTGGCCAGGCCACTGGCCTGATAACCCCAGATTTCACCCATTTCCATGCCATTATAATAGGTAGAGAGGGAGTTAATGTCGTTGGGGTAGCGGGTGATGAACTGGCGGGCGTCCGACAGAACCAGGCGGGCTCCGTAGGAGAAGTCGCGGCCGATGTTGTCGCGCCAGCTCAGTTCCATTTCCCAACCACGGGAGAGCATGTCGGCGTTGTTCACCTTGGGAACGGCGGCGCCTAGGGCGGCCGGCAGTTCCGGAGCGGGACCAATCATGTTGTTGGTCACGCGGCGGAACCAGTCGAAGGTGAAGTTAAGGCGGCCCTTGAGGGCGGTGATGTCGATACCGAAGTCCAGGGTCTGGATGCTTTCCCAGGTCATGAGGGCGCTCACGATGCCGGGGATGGAGGCAATGTTGGGCTTATTGCCGTTGATGATCCAGTTGCCGGCGGCGGATCTCACGGGCATGGTCTGGTAGAAAGGATACCAGTTGTTGGTATTCGTGTTACCCAGGGAACCCCAGGACGCGCGCAGCTTCAGGGTGCTGATCTGCTCGGAGAGGGGTTCGAAGAAAGGTTCCTTGGCGATATTCCATCCCACGGAAACGGAGGGGAAGAAGGCCCAGCGCTTGTCGCCGATAAAGCGGGAAGAACCGTCATAGCGGCCGTTCAGCTCCAGCAGATACCGTTCCTTGTAGTTGTAGTTGATTCGGCCGAAGTAACCGGCGATGGCGTTGTGTTCGCGGCCGCCGCTGATGACCGGATTGGTCGTTGTCTGGCTCAGCCACGGCACGGAGTTGTCCACCAGGTAGTCGCCGCGTCCGGACATGGTGTCGTACGAGGTGAGCTCGGCGTTTACACCGGCCAGGACATAGAAGTTATGGGCCTCGGCCAGGGAGAAGCTGTAGTCCGTGTAGATGTTGGTGGTGAAGTAGTCTTGCGTATAGCGGGATTCCAGAACGCGGCTCTGGCCGGGAGCGATGGAACCGACACCGTTGTCCCAGGAGTCATAATAGGGCTGATTGTCGCAGTCATACGAGACGACCGGGAGGAAGACCTGGTGGTCCTGGTTGGTATAGGTGCGCATATTGCCCTCGATGTTGATGTGCCAGTTCTTGATGGGCTCGAAGATGAGGGCCAGCTGGTTGGTGTAGTAGTTCTTCTGGGTAAACTGTTCACCGCCGTCGCGCAGGGTTTCGGTTTCCATGCCGCCAATCAGGTGACCGTTGGGGTCATACACCGGCACGTTGGGCCAGCGACGGGCGATATTGTGCATGAACAGGCGTCCCTGGTAGGTGAGGTAGGTGGGACGGGTATAGTCTTCGCGGGTCCATTTGGTGGAGAAGTTCAGCCTGGCCCAGTCTGTCAGTTTTGCACCGATCTTGGCGTCGATGTTAAACCGGTTCATCTTGTCCTTTCCGAACTTCAGGAGACCGTTTGTATTCTGGAAGGATCCGCTCACGCGGTAGTTCAGGCGGTCCGTTCCGCCGCTCACGCTCACATTGTGGTTGTGGGAGGGAACGTTGCTGCCGTAGAAAACCTGGAACCAGTCCGTGTTGGCGCTGCCGGTGGCATAGGTGCCCCAGTGGTTGTTTCCGGCGTCGCGGATGGTTTGGACGTCACTCACCCCGGCGATGAAATCATCGACCCGGCGAACCGTTTCCGTATCGAACTGCGGCTGCTGGCCGGCCAGGGCGCGGGCGCGGTTCCAGTAGCGGACGAATTTGTCGGAACTCATCATCTTGGGCAGATGAAGGGCGCTGTTGAAGTTGACGTTTCCGCTGTAGGAGACGTGGGTCTTCCCGGCCTTTCCGCTCTTGGTGGTGATCAGGATCACACCGAAGGCGCCGCGGGCGCCGTAGATGGAGGAGGATGCGGCATCCTTCAGGACGGAGATGGATTCCACGTCGTTGTAGTTGATCGTGTTCATGTCTCCTTCAATGCCGTCGATCAGGATCAGGGGAGAGGCCGTGGAGCCGTCGCCGATGGTTCCGGTACCGCGGACGTTGACGCTCATGTTCTGGTTGAGCTCGCCGCCGCCGGTGGTTACGCCGAAGTTCAGGCCCGGAACCTGGCCCTGAAGGGCCTGGGAGATTGTCTGGACGGGACGGGAAGAGAGCGCGTCACCGTCCACCATGCTCACGGCGCCGGTAACGTTCACTTTCTTCTGGACACCGTAACCGACCACCACCGACTCTTCCAGGGCCAGGGTGTCTTCTTTGATGACAAAGGTAAGCGGGGTCCCGTTCCAGGCGAGTTCCGCCGGGAGGTAGCCGATGGAAGAGACTTGCAGGATGTCTCCCGGATTGACTTGCGAAAGGGTAAAGCTGCCGTTGACGTCCGTGGACGTTCCTTTCAACGTTCCCTTGATGATGATGGTGGCGCCGATGACGGGTTCGCCGGAAGCGTCGGTAACCGTTCCGCGGGCCGTCTGCGGCGTCTGCGCCGAAGAAACGGTACATGCCAGCAAGAAGGCAATCGCCGACAGGATGGCTGTTCGAATTGGTCTTGACATAGTGTTTAAAATTTAGAAAGTTTAAAGATTGGAAAAAATGTGTTTGTGGTTATATACAAAAGTACAAAACTATTTCAAAAGTGGTTACCCGGATTCTGCCGGGAGAATCCGAAAATATCCAGAAAGACTCAAAGAGTGTCTTATTTTTAAAAAAGTATTACTTTTGCATGAAAAGGGAGCGAATGGGATGAAAAGAGTGTTTCTGTTTTTCTTGCTGTTGTGTGCGGCCGTGTCTGTTCAGGCGCGGCAGTATCCTTTCGCCTATATTCCCATCACGGTGGAAGACGGCCTGTCCCATCCCAATGTGACGGCGCTTTGTCAGGACAGCAGGGGATCCCTGTGGATTGGAACCAAGAACGGGCTCAATCGGTTCGACCACCGGCGGGTGCGGATGTACAGTTCCCGTATCGATGACCTTTCTTCCCTTCCCGACAAGCTGATCAACGCCCTTTTCGAGGGCAGCGGCGGGGATCTCTGGGTCCTGTGCGAAAGCGGCGTGGTCCGCTATCTTCCGGAGGAGGACGCCTTCCGGACCGTGCTGCCTTTTTTGTGTTTCAGTGCGGCCGAGCAGGACGGGACCCTCTACTTCGGCTCCAGCGGGAAACTCTTCGGCATCTGTGGGGGAGAATCCTCGCCGCAGATTCTCCACCCTTTCCCCGGAGGCGAGGACCAGCGGGATTACGACATCGTCTGCATGACGGCCCTTTCCGGCGGAGACCTGCTGCTCGGGACCCGGACGAGAGGTATTTTCCGCTATACGCCCGGGGGCACGGCAACACTGTTCGCTCCCGCACCGGAGCATTCCCTGATTGCGATGTACCGCTGCGAAGACGGTTCCGTTTGCGTGTCGGGCTATGGCTGCGGATTCCGCCTTTACGATCCCGAAGGCCGCCTGACGGGAAACTACACCAGCGGAAATTCCGGTCTTTCGTCGAACTATATCCAGGCCTTCATGGAATACCGTGGAGAACTCTGGATTGCTACCGACGGGGGCGGAATCAGCATTTTCTCTCCGGAAAAGCGGGCGTTCCGAACCCTCCGGCGCTTGAGCGGAGATCCGGACACTCCGCCCTCCAATTCCATCACCACGCTGTACAAGGATACTTTCGGGACGCTCTGGGCCGGAACGGTGAAGGACGGCGTGTTCCAGATCCGCGACAATTACATCCGGGAACTCAAAGGCCATGCCCGTGGCCTGAACGACAACGCCGTCATCAGCCTGTTCCGGGAGGAGGATTCCACCCTGTGGGTGGGAACGGACGGGAGCGGCATTCACAAGCTGAACGCATCGGAGGGCCGTTTTACGCGGCTCAACGGCAGTGAAGGAAAGATCCTCTCGATTGCCGGGTTCGACCGGCGGCGCCTGCTGGTATCGGTCTATATGGACGGTTATTATCTGGTGGACGGCACCACCGGGCGCCGTACGCCTTTTGTCCTGGTGGACAAGGAGACCGACCTCCGGGAGAAATATTCCGGGTCCCTGCTCCGCGCCATGCAACTGCCCTGGGGTACGCTCTGCTTCCTGGGGGGAGATTCATGGCTGTATCATCACGGAAAGGGTTTTTCGCCGATGCGCATGGAAGGGGACGCTCCGGCTCCGCACGGGCTGCAGATTGCCTGCGCCGGAGCGGAACGCGCGCTGCTTTACAAGGACAACCACGTGTTCGAGCTGCGCCGCTCCGACGAGAAACTGCGCCTGTGTTTTTCGGTGGGCCTGCACGAAAAGGTGACGGCGATTGCGGATGACGGGGCCGGCAACGTCTGGGTGGGGACCATCCGCGGCCTGGGCTGTTTCCGGGAGTCTTCCGGCCGCTATGAAACGATTTCCAACAGCCAGTTCGACGATGTCAGTGCCTTGGAATGCTCCGGGAAAGAGCAGCTGTGGATCTGCGCGAGAAACCGGCTGTTCACCTACCTTCCGCGGGAAGGGCGCTTCGTCTCGTGGGGCGCCTCGGACGGATACTATCCCAACGGGATAAAAATGCTCTATCAGAATGCCCTCAGCGACCATTATCTATATATGGGCGGCTCGGAGGGCGTGGTACAGGTGGACCGTCGCATCCCCATCCCCTCTTCCGGGGAACCGCAGTTTTTCCTGGAGCATCTGCAAGTGAACGGACAGGCGGCGGAGACCCGGCAGGGCAGGCTTACCATTCCCTGGAACCAACGACAGGTGAGCGCTTCCTTCCTGGTGAAAAAAGCCGATCTCTTCCAGCCCGACTTTTTCCGCTACCGGGTAGAGGGCAGCCGCAGTTGGACATACGAGAGCGACGAGCCCCGGCTGTCGCTGTCGGCCCTTGCCCCCGGAGACTACACGCTGTGGGTTTCCTGCCGCACCAAGGGCGGTTCTTTTTCTTCTCCGCAGCGCATGCTGTCCCTGACCGTGCTTCCGCCCTGGTACAAAACCAGCTGGTTCGCCATGGTGTGCTCCCTGCTTGTGGCGGTGCTCCTCCTCCTGACGGTCCGTTACATCCTTCGCCGTCAGCAGAGCGAAAGCAAAAACGCCATGGCCCACTTCCTGGAAGAGATGCTTCAGGAGGAGGAGCCGCGGGAAGAGGATGGCGATGAGAACCCGTTGTGCCCGGACCCCGACTTCCGGAACAAGCTGGACAAATTGATTATGGAAAACCTCTCCGATCCGGACCTGGGCATCAAGTTCCTGACGGACCGTCTGCCCCTGAGCCGAAGCAGCCTGTACGCCAAGGTGAAGAAAGTGACGGGGATGGGGGTGAAGGACTACATCAACCGCATGCGCATCGAGCGTTCGGTTCAGCTGCTCATGACCACCGACAAAACCATCAACGAGATTGCCTATGAGGTGGGATTCACCTATCCGCGCTACTTCAGCACCTCCTTCAAGTCGTTCAAGGGGGTGACCCCCACCACCTTCAAAAAGGAGAACCGTCATGAATAAAGCCTTTCCCGCCGCAGCCGCCTTCCTGCTGAACGGAGTTACCCTGTCGGCCCAGCCCCCGCGCCCCAATGTGATTCTCTTCGTGGTGGACGATATGGGGCCGATGGACACGTCCGTTCCCTTCCTCACAGATAGCAATGGCGTCCCGGTGCAATACCCGCTGAACCGCCGGTACCACACGCCCAACATGGAGCGTTTGTCGGAGCAGGGCATCCGTTTTTCGCAGTTTTATGCCCAGAGCGTGAGTTCTCCTTCGCGCTGCTCGCTGCTCACGGGCCAGGATGCGGCCCGCCACGGCACCACCAACTGGATCCGGAGTGAATTCAACAACCGCGACGATTACGGTCCGTACGACTGGAACTGGCAGGGACTGCGGCGCGAAGATTACCTCCTGCCCCGACTGATGCAGGACGCCGGATACCGGACCATCCACGTGGGCAAGGCCCACCTGGGCCCTATCGGCAGCGAGGCCGAATGGCCCGACAGCCTGGGCTTCGACATCAACATTGCCGGTTCCTCCATCGGCGAACCTGGCAGTTATCTGGGCGAAAACGGATACGGCCTGCTGCGCGGCACCCGTTCCCGCGCCGTCCCTGGCCTGGAGAAGTACCACGGCACCGACACCTTCCTTACCGAAGCCCTCACGCTTGAGGCGCTGGAGGCGGCCGGACAGGCCATCGACGAGGATCGGCCCTTCTTCCTTTACCTTTCGCATTATGCCGTCCACAACCCCTTTGAAGTGGACCAGCGCTTTGCCGGGAACTATCAGGCGGACAGTCTGGAAAACTGCGAGGCACTGGGCTATGCCACCCTGGTGGAGGGTATGGACAAGTCCCTGGGCGATTTACTGGATTTCCTGGAAAGGAAGGGGGTGGCCGATAAAACCCTTATCATCTTCCTGGGTGACAATGGGGGAGATGCACCTATCGGCCCGGCCAGGGGTTGGGCTTCCTCAGCCCCTTTGAGGGGCAAGAAGGGGGCCGAATTCGAAGGCGGCGTAAGGGTTCCCTGCATTGTGGCCTGGGCTCGGCCTTCGCGCAATAAATGGCAGCGGCGGCTTCCGGTGGCCCGCGACGTCGTTTCCCAAAGTGTGGCCACCATCATGGACATTTATCCCACCTTGGCCCATTTCACAGGAACGCAAGTACCTGGGAATCACCCGGTAGACGGGCAGGATTTGACGCCGCTGCTGACAGGAAACCCCGACCCGCAAAGGGAAGACGTGTTCCTGTGCCACTTTCCGCACGAGCACCGCGGCAGCTATTACACCACCTGGCGCAACGGTCCCTGGAAACTCATCTATTACTATCATCCGGAAAATCCGGAGAACCCCGAGTGTGTGCTGTACAATCTGGAAAAAGACCCTTTCGAGACCACCGATGTCCTGGATGAGAACAGGGAAACGGCCCAACGTCTGCTGCAGGAAATGATTTCGCGCCTTACAGACGAGAACGCCGCCTATCCGGTAGATTCTCAGGGCCGGACCCTTCTTCCGCGCGCCGATTTATTATAATTGGGGAAACAGGCCGAAAAGGGCCGATCCGCTGCCGCTCATGGCCGCGTACAGGGCCCCGCGCTCATACAGCTGCTCCTTATAGTCGGTCAGCGCCGGGTACTTGGCAAATACCGTCTCTTCAAAAGCATTCTTCAAATCGGCCTTCCAAGTGGAAACCGGCTGCTGAAGCACTTCCCGCAGCGTTTTTTCCGGAAGATGGGGGACTATGCCGCGGTAGGCATCGGCCGTGGAAACGCTGATGCCCTCCGGAATCACCACCTCCAGCCGATAAGGGCTCAGATCCAGTTGGAAGGGTTCCAGCACTTCGCCACGCCCTGTTCCCAGCATGGGTGTATTGTACACGAAGAAGGCGCAGTCGCTGCCCAGGCGGGCGGCATAGGCGGACAGGACCTCGTCCGACAACTCCAGGCCCGCCAGCTCCGCCATCAGGCGTAAGGCCCAGGCGGCATCGGCCGATCCACCTCCCAGTCCGGCGCCCACAGGAGCCCGTTTTTCCAGGAAAATCTTCATGGGAGGCAGCTTATAATCGGCCGCCAGAAGCATATAGGCCTTGGCGGTGAGATCCTGGAGCGGATCCCAGTCCACGCCTTCTTTCCGGGCAATGCTGATCATGAGCTTACCGTCCGGGGAGACAGCCTGCGCAAGAGTGCCGTAGCGCTCCTTGAGGCTGGCCAGGGTACGGCTGTAGTCGTCGCCGGTAATCACCTCCAGGCAGTCGGTGATACCGGTGTAGGGAACGAAGAGGGTTTCCAGGTCGTGGTAGCCGTCCGGGCGCCGCCGCAATACGTGCAGGCCCAGGTTGATTTTTACGTTGGGATAGCCGATCATACTGCAAAGATACATGCTAAAATCGTAAGAAACATGGAAAAATCACCTGAAACAACACAATCTTTTTTACGATTGTAGGTTTTTTGCGCTTCAATTCCGACCTTGCCGCCCAGAAAAACTGTGAGCCATGTGTAAGTTGATTCGAATTTTTCTTCTATCGGCCTTTGTGCTGTCCTGCCAAAAATCCCTTTTCGACACCCCGCCCCGCTCGGACCCGTCTTGGAACGGAACGCGTCGGGACAGTACCGGCATTTTGGACCCGGATGCGCCGGAACCGCCGCCGGACTTTTATGCCACGGCACTTTGTTTCGGCGAGGATGAATCGGCCGATGTGGTCCTGTTCAAAAACGGTGAAGAAGTGCTGCGGGTGCCTGTTTCCGGCCGTCCGGAGCCGGAGCGCCACCGTCTTCTGAAAGGGCATTTGTGGACGGACGCCTGCGATGGAACGGAAGTGGTAATTTCGCGCGACGGGGAAGAGCGTTTCCGCTATCCCGGCGACGAATTGCTGCGGGGTTTTCTGGAGGTAAAAGGCAAGCTCTATACTTTGGGGCAACGCCAGGGCAAGGAGGGTTTCAGCCTCCGCGTGAACGGGGAAGAACGCTTCAGCGCCCCCACAGGCACCATCCTGGGCGGGCCGGACGACAACGAATGGGAGGGCGGCGCCTTCTCACAGGACACCTCCGGCGTGTATTACACTTACGGCATTCCCCTGTGGAAAGGAGAGGAACTGCTATGGGAATACCGGGTGATGCGGGAGAATCAGGTGCTCAAAACGCTGCCAGCCGGCAGTGCCGATGCCATTTTTGACATCCGGGTCCATAATGGGATCGTGTACCGGAGCGAACTGCGCAGCAGCATCCGGAACACCTTCTGCCTGGTGAAGGATGAAACCTACCAGGCCGTGGAGGTGGCCACCACCGAGGTTCCCCATTACTGGAAACTGACCGTCGTAAATGAAGAAATCCTTTTGAAAGGGTATAGTACCGGTATTATCGGCGGTAAGCAATACTGCTACTGGCTGCGGACCCCTTCCGAGATTCCGTTCATGGTTACGGACAACCAGCGCATCCGCGAGATGGTCACGGACGGGGAGCATGTGGCTTATTTGGTGGAAAGCCCTGAAGGACTGGTTCGGACAGCCTATCTGGACAAGGCGGGCATCACGTTTACATCGGACCGTTATGAGCTGCCATCGTCCCGCTGCATCCAGCTCAAAAAGGGGGTGCTGGGTTTGGCGCTCAGCACTCCGGACCGCCAAAAGCACCTGCTCATCCGGGGCCGGGAAGTGCAAACCCTGGAGTTCAACGGCTATTTCACCTCCGTCCAAATCCATTGAGTTATGTTGGTGTATATTTACGGCGCCAAGTGCATCGGCATCCGCGCCGTTCCTGTGACCATCGAAGTGAACATCACGCTGGGAATCGGAATTCATTTGGTCGGGCTTGCGGATGCCGCCGTCAAGGAAAGCCTTCTGCGCACGGTCACTGCCCTGCAGGCCAAAGGCTTCCATATTCCTGGAAAGAAAATAGTCATCAATCTGGCTCCGGCCGATCTGCACAAGCAGGGGAGCGGCTACGACATTCCCATCGCGCTGGGCATCATCGCGGCATCGGAACAGCGACCCCTGCCGGCACTGGGCAAATACTTGATTATGGGTGAATTAGGCCTGGACGGCAGCATAAGGCCCGTAAGTGGCGCACTGCCCATGGTGGAACTGGCCATGGAACTGGGCTTCCGGGGGTGCATCCTTCCGGAAGAAAGCGCCCTGGAGGCGGCCGATTTCACCCAGACACAGGTGTACGGCGTGCGCACGCTGGACGACGTCCTGCTCATACTGGAAGAGCGGGAAGACCCTTCCTCGCTACTCATCTGGAATACGGAACGGTATCGGCAGGCGCTCTCCCAACCGCCCATTCCCTTCGGTTCGTTTATGGATTTTGCCGATATCATCGGCCAGGAAGGAGCCAAACGCGGGGTGGAAATTGCCAGCGCCGGAGGACACAACGTACTTTTACTGGGACCGCCCGGCAGCGGGAAAAGCTCGTTGGCAAAGGCCCTGGCGGGCATTTTGCCGCCGATGAGCCTGGAAGAGAGCGCCATTACTTCCAAGGTGTATTCCGTAGCAGGCCGGACTACGGGCTCACCGGGCTTGCTGCGCCGGCGCCCGTTCCGCGCGCCGCACATATCGGCCTCCAAGGCGGCCATGCTGGGCGGCGGCAGCGGCGAGAACATTATGCCCGGGGAAGTGTCCCTGGCCACCAACGGCATCCTCTTTCTGGACGAATTCTGCGAAGCGCCCAAATCCACGTTGGAAGCGCTCCGGGCCCCGCTGGAAGACCGCGTAGTGTGCATTTCGCGCCTGAAGGCCAAGATTGAATACCCCGCCTCCTTTATGCTGGTGGCGGCTTCCAACCCCTGCCCCTGCGGTTATTATGGGGAGGGAAACCGCTGCACCTGCACACCCGGCCAGCGCCAGGCCTATCTCGCTAAGCTCAGCGGACCGATCATGGATCGTATTGATATTCAACTACTTTGCAGAACCGTGGAAACTACTGCGCTGCTGAGAGGCGCAAAAGCAGAGCCGTCGGCCGCCATCGCGCAACGGGTACTCCAGGCCCGGGAAGTGCAGCGGCAACGTTTTGCCGGCAGTTCTATCTTCACCAACTCAGAGATGGATTCCCGGCAGATGGAACGCTTCTGCCCCTTGTCGGAAGACTGTAAACAATTGTTGGAGAAGGTAATTGACCGCCTGGGCCTGAGCGCCAGGGCCTACACCCGCATCATCAAGATTGCCCGCACCATCGCCGATCTGGACGCCTCCCCGGACATTCAGCCCGTCCACTTAGCCGAAGCCGCCAGCTACCGCTTCCTGGACAGGCGGAATCTGCTGGATTTGTAAAATAGTATCATTTTTAGTATCTTCGCCATGTCAACGAAAGACAAACTGATAGAGAGGTTTAAAAAGTTGCCCAAGGACTTTACGTTTGAAGAATTGGTAACATTATTTGCCTCATTCGGATATACTATGGACAACAAGGGTCCCACATCGGGATCCAGAGTGGTTTTCAAGAAAGGGGAAGACCGGATACAACTACATAAACCTCATCCAGGCAAGCATTTAAAAGAGGGATGCATGAAGGGCCTCAAAAAACTGATGAAACAACGGAAACTACTGTAATATGGGTAGATTAAGATATAAAGGCTATACGGGTAGCGTAGAGTTCTCCGAAGAAGATAACTGTTTCTTTGGAATGGTATTGGGATTGAAGCGTACGGGTATTCTATACGAAGGTACTTCCGTAGAGAGCCTAAAAAAAGATTTCGAAGAATCCATTGATTTCTACTTACGGGATTGTATGGAAGATGGTGTTGAACCTGAGACACCGTACAGCGGGAAACTAGTCCTGCGTATGACATCTGAAATGCATCGTGAGGCGGCCGAAAAAGCCGAAAAGTTGGGTGTCAGCCTCAACAAGTTTATCAAACAGGCCATCTCTGCAGCACTATGAAACACGAAATCCATATCATTGGTCTGGAGGACCTGGATCGTGCCGCACAGGAGTTTCTGCGGGCCATCGGAGAGCATAACCTGATAGCATTTTATGCGCCTATGGGGGCGGGGAAGACCACTTTCATTACGGCGGTGTGCAAGGCCCTGGGGGTGGAGGAGGATGCCATCAGTTCCCCTACTTTTGCCATCGTAAACGAGTATCGAGGCAGGGGCGGACGGCCCCTCTTCCACTTTGACTTTTACCGGATTGAACAGCCGGCCGAAGCCCTGGATATCGGCCTGTACGATTATCTGGACAGCGGGGAACTGTGCCTGATGGAGTGGCCGGAAAATGTAGAGACCCTGCTGCCGGAAGAAACCCTGCAGGTGCACATTGAAGTGGCGCCCGACGGTTCCCGGACGCTTTCCTGGGAAGATTAGGGGATTACTGGCGCAGCCAGTTTTCCGGATTCTGCGGGGTGGAGCCTTTCCACAGCTCGAAGTGGAACTGGTCTTCGCCGCCTATGGTATCCACGATACCTACCACCTGTCCGGTGGTTACCTTGTCTCCCGCCTTCACGGATACGGATTTCAGTTTGCTGTACAGGGTGAAATATTCGCCGTGGTTCACCAGTACGCACTGGTTGTAGCCGGGCAGCACCACAATCTGCGTGACCTTGCCGTTGAAGACGGCCTTGGCCTGCGTGCCCCGCTTCACGGCCAGCGTGACGCCGTTGTTCTGCGGCAGGTCCACGTTCTGGTATACGGGGTGCTTATGCTTGCCGAAGCGCTCCACAATGGCTCCTTCCACCGGCCAGGGCAATCGGCCCTTATTGGAGGCAAACTCGTTGGACAGTTTGGTGTCAATCTCCGTGGAGGTAGTTTTTCCACCGGTCTTTGCCTTGCCTTTGCCCTTGCCGGCAGCCTTCTTGGCGGCGGCCTCCTGCTCTTTGCGGATGAGGTCGGCGATCTTGCGGTTCAGGGCCTCCTTCTGGCGGTTTTTCTCCTGGAGCTGCTGCTGATATTTCTTGCGATCCTTGTTAAGCTGGGCCACCAACTGGTTCTGTTCTGATTCCTCGCTCTTCAAACTGGTGCGTTCCTGCACCACCTTGCGGCGCATTTCATCGGCCTCTTCCTTCAGTTCCGAGAGCCGCTCTTTTTCCACTTCCAGGCTGGCCGATGTCTCCCGGATTCTGAGCGCCTGGCTACTCATTTCGGCCGATAATCCCCGCAGGTAGCCGAAACGGCGGAACGCCTGTCCCATATTTTCACTGGAAAGCACGTACATGTACCAGATGCGGCTGTCGCGGTTTTTGTAGGCCCCGCGAATAAGGCGGCCGTAATAGAGGGAAAGGGTGTCGTGGCGGGCCTGCAGACGGTCTATTTCGGCCTGGACCACGCGAATGGAGTCCGTGAGGAGGCGCAGCGTCTGGTCGCACCCGGCAATGAGTTTTTCGCGGGCCGATATCTTGCTCCGCACCAGGCTCAGGTTGTTCATGGCCGCCGAACTGTTCTTGGCATTCTGCGCCAGCTGGCGGTTGAGCACGGCAATGTCCTTCTCCAACTGTGCCCGCTGGCTTTCCAGCTGCTTCATGTTGGATTTCTGGCCCAGGGCGGGCAGGCACACGCACAGCGTGAGCACTAGGAGCGTGAGGATTCTTTTCATTGCTTTTCCTGTGCATCCAGGCGCGCGGCCTGATTCCGATATACTTTAGCGGTATCGTTTTCTCCCAAGACTTCCAGCACGGTGGCATAGTGACGCAGGATCACTGCGCTTTCCTTGCCGCCGTACAGCATGGCATGCTTGAAGAAGGGTTTGGCTTCCAGATCCCGGCCCATCAGGTGCAGGATCCAGGCGAAGGTGTCCAGGTAGGTGGCGTTGTCCGGTTCGGCTTCCACGGTTTTCTTGGACATGGTGTAGGCCTTCTTGAGCTTCTTGCCCTGCAGGCTCAGGTAATAGGCGTAATTGTTGAGCACCGGCGCATAGTTCGGATCCAGCCGAAGAGCCTTTTCATAGGCTGCATACGCCTGCTTCTCCTGCCCTTTTTCATGCAGGGCGTCGCCCATCATGGACCAGGCGCTAAGGCACAATTGCTTATCCTTAGGGTAGTGCGACAACAGATACTGGCAATTCTGGATAATGGCGTCGTAGTCCTTCAACTGGTAGTTGGCCATATTGGCATAGTCCAGAAAGCCCAGTTCGCCAAAATGTTCAAAGGCGGCCATGGAACGCTCCCGCAGGGGCTCCCACTGTTTCTGCAAGGACAGATACTGCACATAGGTGGCTACTTGTCCCAAGCTTTCGGGGAATTGGTCGGCCGCGCTTTGGAACCATTGGCCGGCATCGGCTTCGCGCCCCGTGCTGTAGAAATAACTGCCCACGGCGGCCAGCACGCTGCTGTCGGCCGGATGAACCTCTGCGGTTTCCCGCACCATCCTGTCGAAGCCTTCCCTGTGCAGTTGCAGGATCTTAGGATCTATGCTGCGGGTCATGTTGGTGATGTACATCGTCTTGCTGGACGCAGGCACATCTTCCGAATTGAAAAACGGCTCCAGGGTGTTGAAATAGTCCTGGTAACGACGCTGGTGGCGATACACTTCCGATATACCCAACACGGCGGGAATATAGCTGCTGTCCAGGGAAAGGGCTTCCGTGTAGCGGGCCTGGGCCAGGGAATCGGCGAAATCGGCCAGGTAATAGTCGCCCAGCATGGACAGGATGATGGGGGAGGAATACTGTTCGTTGAATTTTTCCAGGAGCTCCGCGCCTTCTTCCTGTTTACCCATGGCGGTGTAGACATCGTACTGCGTGCGGGCCACCACTTCCGACGGGCCGCGCTGCCGCTCAATATCGGCCAGGGTACTCAGGGCTTTTTCGTATTCCTGCTGGGCCAGGTAGATGTCCAGCAGTTCATATACGGCCGATGATTTGTCGGGGAAGGCTTTTACGATGGCTTCGTACTGGGCCTGCCCCTGGTCCATCTTGCCCTGCATCAGATACAGGCGGCCCAGCATCCGGCGGTACCAATAGTTGGTACTGTCCAGGGAAACGGCTTTTTTCAGGGATTCTTCGGCGGCATCGGTCTGCTGGGCTTGGAGCTGGGTCTGGGCCAGATAATACCAGACGGCATCGTCTTCCGGAGCGGCTTTGGAGAGGGTTTCCAGCACTTCCCGGGCCTGTTTATAGCGGCCGTTCCCATAGAGCGTAACCGCATCTATGAGATTGCTCTCCACCGTTTGGGCGCCCAAAGACACCCCGGCAAGAAAGCCTGCGAGAAGAGTTAAGACCCATTTTTTCATAAATACAAAAATACGGGAAATATTTTGTTTTCTCTTAGTTTGCACATATTTTTGTGTTCGCAAAAAAACAAATTTCGGACCCATTGAAACGTTTTCGGGACAAATTGCATCTAATTACTTGGACAAGGGACGATGAGTCCCCTGCCGGGTCGTCGTCCGCGGAACGTTTGGCGCAAGCCTGCAAGGAAGGGGACCGGAAAGCCCAAAAGCAGCTCTTCGACATCCTGTCGCCCAAAATGATGGCCGTCTGTTTGCGGTACATGGGGAATCGGGAAGATGCAGAAGACATCCTGCAGGAGGGTTTCATCACCTTGTTCACCAAAATCGACAGCTATCAGGGAGCAGGCTCCTTTGAAGGCTGGGCCAGAAGGATCTTTGTCAATACTGCACTCATGCATCTCAGGCGCACGGACGCCCTGGGGCTCAGCGACGATATTGAGGAGGCCCGCGGCCTGTTCACGGAAGAGCCCACACCCGTGCAAAAGATGGGATACCGGGAACTGTTGCGTCTGGTGGCGGCCCTTCCGGCCGATGCCAGAACCGTCTTCAACCTGTATGTGGTGGAAGGATATTCGCATAAGGAAATCGCCAAGGAACTGGGATGCAATGAAGCAACTTCGCGCTCGAAACTGCAGCGCGCCAGGCTTCGTTTGCAGGAAATGATAAAAGGAAAAGTATGACTGAGCAGGAATTTGACATACAAGTAAGGAACTTACTGCAGCAGGCCACGGAGGAGGTTTCCCCTCATCTGTGGGAGGGTGTTGCAGCCGGGCTGGAGAAGAAGCGCCGGGTGGTTCCCATGTACGTCTGGCGCAGCATTGCCGTGGTGGCAGCGGCTGCCGCCGTGATTGCGGGTGTGGTCTTCCTCCGCCCCGAAACCGTCCCCACAGAACATTCTAACCCTACTATATTAGCAGAGGCTCCCGTTACGGAGGTGGCACCCACCCCCGTAACGGAAACAGAGCCGGAAGAAGGTGTCACGGTCCGTTCTGCCCAGTCCCGTTCAGCCCGTCTGGCCCAGGCCGTTGTCCCGCAGCCTGCTGCTGAGGTGGCAGAAACAGTTGTTGCCGAACAGGAAGAAATGTCAGTTGCAGACAATCCGGTAACAGAAGAAGCCGTTGAGCATGCAAAGGAAACCGTTCCGGAGCAGCCCGCCCAGGATTCCCGCACGGCTTATCAGGAAGACTTGGAACGCATGAACCGCCTGCTGTACGAAGAAGAGCACAAGCAGCCGACCAGCCAAGGATTCTCTATCTCGGCCCAGGGTAACATTCAGGACAAGCGTCGTGGTGCGTTGGGTGAATTCCAGCGCCCGTATGCCGCCCCCATCGCCAACGCCACGGAGGGCATTTACAACGAAGGTACGGACAGCTTCACGCTGCCGTTCTCGGCCGGTATCGGCATGAAATATTATTTCTCCGAGCGTTGGGCCTTGGGCGTCGGGGTGCGTTACACCAATCTGGGCCGCACGTTCGTGGGAGATTATGTGGGAGATGGTTTCCGTTTCCTCCAGACAGATATCGACAACCATCAGCACTGGCTGGGTGTTCCCGTTCACGGTTATTATGAATTCGTGAACCGGGGTCCCTGGCGCGTGCACGCTTTCCTGGGTGTCGGCGTGGAATTCCTCCTGGACAACGATTACCTGGTGCACGGTGTGAACAACGACATCCACTACCATGGCGGACACGCCCGTCCGCAGTGGTCCGGAGATATGGGTGTAGGTGTGGAATTCCGCATCACGCCTTTTCTGGGCATCTATCTGGATCCCAGTTTCCGCTATTATTTCGCCACGGAATGGGAGCCCCGTTCCATCCGCACCGTCCAGCCCCTCCGCTTCGATGTGGAGTTAGGTCTGCGTTTCAACTTGGGAAAATAAGCCAATTAGCGTAACGGCTTCAGTTTAACGGTACCGGGGATGTCATCTTCCGGCGGTGCTCCGTGCAGGTAGATGATGCGTTGGTTGGGACTGCCCCGGAACAGCAGGTCCGTATCCCGCTGTTCCAGGATGAAGGGGCCGTCCACCAGCACGTCCAGCCAGGGTAGCAGCTGGGCCAGATGGGCATCGGCCTGGATTTCCTCCAGGGTGAAGCCGGTCCAGCACCAGATGGTCTTGCCGGTCTCCTGCTTGATGCGGCGGGCGAGCTCCGTGAAGGCGTCGGCCTGATAGAAGGGATCGCCACCGGAGAAACTCACGTTGGACATGGTGTCGGCCTTCACAATTTCCAGCAATTCATCCGTAGACATCCATTTCCCGGCGTCGAAACTCCAGCTCTGGGGGTTGTGGCAGCCCTTGCAGGCATGCTTGCAGCCGGCACAGTAAATGGCCGTCCGGAACCCAGGTCCGTCGGCCATTGTCTGATGCAGGATATCGAGTACTTTAATACGCACTATTTATGCACTACACGGTCGTGCAGTTCCGCGAGTTTGCCGGCGTTCCAGCGGTCGGTGGTGCCCACCAGGTATCCGGTGATACGCTGCAGGGTGTCGATGTGGTGGCCGTGGCAGTGCGGGCATTCGTTCAGGTTGTCATCGGCATTCTCGTAGCCGCAGTCCATGCAGCGGTTGCGGTTGTGGTTCACGCTGCCATAGCCGATGTCGTACTTGTCCATCAGGTCCACGATGCGCATGATGGCCTCCGGGTTGTGGGTGGCGTCGCCGTCCACTTCCACATAGAAGATGTGACCGGCATTCTCGTACTTGTGGTACGGGCCTTCGATCTTGGCCTTATGCTCCGGAGTGCAGTGATAGTACACCGGGATGTGGCTGGAGTTGGTGTAGTAGTCCTTGTCGGTGATGCCGGGCAGCACGCCGAAGGTCTTCTTGTCACGCTTGGTGAACTTGCCGGACAAGCCTTCCGCCGGAGTGGCCAGGAAGGTGAAGTTGTGCTGGTAGGTCTCGGCGAAGCCGTTGATCTTTTCGGCCATATGGGAGATGATGCGCAGGCCCAGTTCCTGGGCTTCTTCGCTTTCGCCGTGATGCTTGCCCACAAGGGCGATGAGGCATTCGGCCAGGCCGATGAAGCCGATGGACAGGGTGCCCTGGTTGATCACGCTCTCGATGGTGTCTTCGTCGTCCAGTTTATCGCTGCCCAGCCACAGGCCTGCCATCAGCAGCGGGAACTGCTTCTTGAGGGCGGTCTTCTGGAACTCAAAACGCTCGTTCAGCTGGCGGGCGGCGATTTCCAGGGCCCAGTCCAGCTTCTTGAAGAATTTCTGGATGCGGAGGTTCTTGTCGGCCTCCTCGTTCATGGCCTCGATGGCCAGTTTCACAATGTTGATGGTGGTGAAGCTCAGGTTGCCGCGGCCGATGGAAGTCTTGGGGCCGAACTTGTTGCCGTACACACGCGTGCGGCAGCCCATGGTGGCCACTTCGTGTTCGTAGCGCTTGGGATCATCGGCCTTCCAGGCATCGTCCTGGTTGTAGGTGGCGTCCAGGTTCAGGATGTTGGGGAAGAAACGGCGGGCGCTCACCTTGCAGGCGAACTTGTAGAGGTCATAGTTGGGGTCTTCCGGGAGGTAGGAGACGCCGCGTTTTTTCTTCCAGATCTGGATGGGGAAGATGGCGGTGGAGCCGTTGCCCACGCCTTCGTAGGTGGTGTTCAGGATCTCACGGATGATGCAGCGGCCCTCGGCGGAGGTGTCGGTACCGTAGTTGATGGAGGAGAACACAACCTGGTTACCGCCACGGCTGTGGATGGTGTTCATGTTGTGCACGAAGGCTTCCATGGCCTGGTGTACGCGGTTCACGGTCTGGTTGATGGCATGCTGGAAGGCGCGGTCCTTGCCCTGCAGGCCGATGAGGTCATGCTTGATGTAGTCGTCCACTTTCTTGGCCTTTACGTCGTCCAGGTCCATGTTGAACAGGTCGGCCGCTTTGTCCACCTCTTCCTCGAAGGTCTTGCGGACATAGGGTGCCAGGTAGAAGTCGAAGGCAGGGATGGCCTGGCCGCCGTGCATTTCGTTCTGGACGGTTTCCATGGAGATGCAGGCCAGCACGCTGGCGGTCTCGATGCGCTTGGCGGGACGGGACTCCCCGTGGCCGGCTTTGAGGCCGTGTTCCAGGATGAGGTCCAGCGGGTGCTGGATGCAGGTGAGGGACTTGGTGGGATAGTAGTCCTTGTCGTGGATGTGGATGTAGTTGTTGGCCACGGCATCGCGCACGGGATCGCTGAGCAGGCACTCGTCCACATAGCTCTTGGTGGCCTCGGAGGCGAACTTCATCATCATGCCGGCGGGCGTGTCGGCATTCATGTTGGCGTTCTCACGGGTGATGTCGTTGGCCTGAGCCTGGATGATGGTCTCGAAGATCTCATTGCTCTTGGCCTTACGGGCGATATTGCGCTTGTTGCGGTAGCGGATGTATTCCTTGGCCACTTCCTGGCGTGGGCTGTTCATGAGGTGGTTTTCCACCACGTCCTGAATCTCCTCCACGGTCATCTCTTCCTTGTCCAGTTTCGAGATGTCGTGTGCAATCTGTGCGGCCAATACAATGTCTTCTCCTCCTTCCGTCACATCCATGGCCTTGAGGATGGCGGCTACGATTTTCTGGTTGTTAAAGTCGACGCGACGCCCATCGCGTTTTAGTACACGTTTTACCATATAGCGTTATGTTTCTGATTCGTTTCTGCGGGGAAAGCCCGTGGGAACAAAGTTATATTATTCCTTTCTACTTTCCCACGATTTTATTAAAAAAAGTTATTAACAACCAGCGCTTCCGCTTGTTAATTCGCTGATTAACAAACAGAAGCGTCATGTTTATAATTTAGAATTATTCTAAAATATAACTCTCGTGTTTCTTTTTCGGGAAAGTTATCAACAGTTAATCCGACTGCCCCGGCTGGCGCAGCCGTTCCATCTGCCCGGCCAGTTCCGCCCGCATCTGCTGCAGGTATTCGTCACCCCGCTGCTGCAGGGCGGCCATCTGCTCGTCCAACGCGGCCTGCATCTTGGCCGACTGCTTGGCGTAGGTATGCAGCAAGGCGCTCTCCGGATGATACTGTCGCAGGTGGTTCCGCAGGTTATTGTAGGTGAGCCCGTGCTTCTGGGCGATGGACAGCAGCGAGGCCGATGAGGTCTCGTACTCCTCCCGGGCGGCCGCGAAGCGTTCCTCCCGCCGCTGGAAGGACGGGCCGTTCCGGATCTGGCCGGTGGTCTGCACGCTCTCCGAACGCCCCGTGGCCCGGTAACTGGCAATCCAGTTGCGCACCGTGTCCCGCGTAAGGCCCAGCGTATGGCCGATGGTCTTGTAGCCCTTCCCCTGCAGGTGGAGGGCAATGGCCTGCTTGCGCAGGGAATCAGGGTATCGTATGCTTGCTGGCATAATGGTCACAAAAAAAGCGGTTAAACATTTTACTGTTTACCGCTTTCGTTGTGATTAAGTAGGAACTGGGCTACAGGGCCCGAATCTCCTCTTCGCTCAGGCCAGTGGCCTGGGAAATAATGGCAATGTCCACGCCCAAATCACGGAATTTCATCGCCGTGACTCTCTTTTCTTCTGCCTTTCCCTGTTTGAGTCCCTGCTCACGGGCGTAATTGTTTTCGGCTATGCGATCCAGTTCGGTTCTCATAATTTCGCTGACTTTCAGTTGTTTGTCTATTCCCATGTTGGCGAACTCACTGGCCTCGAAAAGGAGCTTGAACAACCTGTCCACAAACTCCTTTGGGCACTCCGTGAGTTCACGCATGTACTTCAAACTATAGGCCAGCTGCTCCACAATGCTTGTGCACTGGTCGGGACGCCCAAACTTCACCTTCAGCCGGTCCAGTTCCAGATACACAAAGTGGAGACTGTCCGTCATCACTTCGCCCGTCGTGGGCGAACAGATACAGTATCGGCTCACCAGTCCGTCCTCCAGGACCTCCTCCTTCTCATGCCCTATGGCGAAGTTCACCAGGCTCACCACATAGATGGGAAGAAGGCTGTAGTCCATGGGAGGGGGGCGGAAGCCCCTGCATCTCCACGATGAACATCTCACCTGTGTCCGAGGTACATACCGCATCAAAATTACTAATTTTGTCCGAAACTGACAAACCGTGCTGTTCCGTGGGACGGAATTCCAGTTTGCTGATATTCTTGCCGGGAATCAGGACTTCCAGCATCCGGGCCACGAGCTCCTCGTTACCCGGGGTAAAGATGACCACCTTCCAGGCGTCATCGTTCAGAATGTTTGCATACTTCGCCATAGATCAAATATTTATGGCTACAATAATATGCAAAAAATTCCGGACTTATCGTAAAAAACCAGCATTTCTTTTTTACGATCTCCTGAAACAACCGTTGTTCTACGTTTATTTTCTTACGATTGCGGTAAACAGTATGTCAATGAGCGGTGGTTTTGCCGCCTTGGCGGCCGGAATGCAATCTGGGGCCGATTCTCTGTCAAAGCGGTACGTGTGTCGGTCTTTTTTTTATTTTTGCTGCCGCCTTAACAATTAGAATGCTGTCAAATGCCGTTTTCGCGTCAAGGCGGCAACCGTAATTACTGTTTACCGCCGGAATAGCGTCGCAGGTCCGCAAAAATCGGCCGACCTGCAACACTCTACGCTCCCTATGGCCTTTCTCCGTCGCAGGTAAGCCCCAAAACACGGACCTGCGACAGTTGGCTACGGTAAACAGTATGTCAATGAGCGGTTGGGCGGGGCGGTTATTCGTCCTCCAAGGGGCCTTCCACATTGGTGGGATAGTCATCCACGGTTATCGTAAAGCCATCGATAGGTTCATCAGACAGGATATAGGTGGTTTCCTTTCCCTTCCACCATTTTTGCCCACTTACGTTAATCACTCGTGGTGTTACTTCACTGTTTAACCGTACGGTAATTCTTGCTTCGGCGGGCAATCGCTGGGGAATCATCATCAAGGTGTGTTCAGGCGCAGTACGAGCCAATAACGCGTTAACCGGGACCATGTCTACCCTATAATCAGAGATGGAGATGGTATAGGTAGGAGATACTCCTCCCGATTTACTGAAGTTGGACCAGCTCCCGCCAAGCACATCATATTCTCCCTCATTATATACCCCGGACACCTCAATAGAAACAAGTTGTTGGGGAATATCTAAGGCAAAACGAACTCCGGACAGAACGTGCGTCATGTTAAGCAACACATTCTGTTGATCCAGGCGGCTGGGCGGATACCTCTGCTCATCAGGCGTGGCTACCAGAAGCCCATGCTGATTGGCTATGCTCGCAGGAACAGTGTATGAAAAGGTTGGGCCGGCGCCATCCCCCGCCGAAACATCCGTCACGGATGCATCTTTGGGGCCGAAAGCAAAAAAGCGTATATATCCACTTCCGGAAGGGAAATACAAGTCGGGGGACGGAATCCATCGACCCGTATCAGATACATAACTCGTAGTACGGCGATTATCATCCTCCGTATAAAGCTCCGATAAACTAGAACTGGAACCCTCGTCCTCATAGGT
>CAMYWP010000003.1 GCA_947302825.1 uncultured Bacteroidales bacterium | reverse complement strand
TCGTCTACGGCTGCGCCATCGACACGATGGACGCCTCCGAGAACCCGCTCTTCGCGAAGTTCATGGGCATGTGCGACAAGTACCGCAAGCTCGGGATCCGCACCAATGCCGACACCCCGGAGGACGCCGCCCGCGCCCTCAAGTTCGGTGCCCAGGGTATCGGCCTGTTCCGTATCGAGCACATGTTCTACGGCCGCAACAGCGAACTCCCGCTGTCCAAGCTCCGCAAGATGATCCTCTGCGACACCGACGAGGAGCGCAAGGCCGCCCTGGCCGAGCTCGAGCCCTTCATGAAGGCCGCCGTCAAGGACACGCTCCGCGTGATGGACGGCAAGCCGGTCGTGTTCCGTCTCCTGGACCCGCCGCTCCACGAGTTCGTCCCGCAGGGTGAAGACAAGAAGAAGGAACTGGCCAAGGATCTGGGTATCAGCGTGAAGGAAGTGGAGAAGCGCGGCGAAAGCCTGCACGAGGTGAACCCGATGATGGGTCATCGCGGCGTGCGTCTGCACGTGAGCTTCCCGCTCATCGCCGAAACCCAGTATCGTGCCATCTTCACCGCCACCGCCGAACTCCAGAAGGAAGGCCTGCACCCGCATCCGGAGATCATGATCCCGGTCACCATCTCCGCCCGTGAGCTCAGCTTCCAGAAGGCCATCTGCGAGAAGATCAAGGCCGAAGTCCAGGCCCAGCAGGGTGCTCTCCTGGATTACCAGTTCGGTACCATGATCGAGATCCCTCGTGCTGCCCTTACCGCAGACCGCATGGCCCGCGAAGCCCAGTTCTTCAGCTTCGGTACCAATGACCTCACCCAGATGACCTTCGGCTTCAGCCGCGACGACATCGGTACCTTCATGGGTGACTATCTTGGCAACAAGATCCTGGACGCCGATCCTTTCCAGACCATCGACACCAAGGCCGTGGGCCAGCTGGTGAAGATTGGTGTGGACAAGGGCCGCAGCCGCCGCAAGGACCTCCAGTGCGGTATCTGCGGTGAACACGGTGGCGATCCCAAGTCCATCGAGTTCTTCAACACCATCGGCATCGACTACGTGTCCTGCAGCCCGTTCCGCGTGCCTATCGCCCGCCTCGCCGCTGCCCAGGCCGAAATTCAGCAGAGCAAGTAAGCGAAGCTGCTACAAGAAAAAATCTCCCGGCGAACAACCGGGAGATTTTTTTATAACAGTTTGGCGGCCATGTCGGAGAGTTCGGAGCGTTCGCCTTTTCGCAGGAAGACGTGCTGGAAGAGGGCCTGGCCTTTCATCTTTTCACCCAGGTGGGTGAGGCCGTTGGACCATTGGTCCAGGTAAGGCTGGTCTATCTGGAAGATATCGCCGGTAAACACCATCTTGGTGCCTTCGCCGGCACGGGTGATAATGGTTTTTACCTCATGCGGGGTAAGGTTCTGGGCCTCATCTACAATGAAGTATACCTTTCCCAGGGAACGACCGCGGATATAGGCCAGCGGCGAGATCAGCAGGCGTTCTTCCCGGAGCATGGCTTCAATTCGCTGGACTTGTTTGCTGCCGGGGCGGAAGCAGCGCTTGATTACATCCAGATTGTCCATGAGGGGCTGGACATAAGGGCTCATCTTGCTTCGCTGGTCGCCGGGCAGGAAGCCGATATCCTGGCCGCCCAGCACCACGGTGGGGCGGGAGAGGATGATTTGGTCGTATTCATCGGCCAGCTCCATGGCGGCCGCCAGAGCCAGAAGGGTTTTGCCGGTTCCAGCGCCACCGGTAAGGGACACCAGCGGAATTTTTTTGTTCAGACAGGCATCCAGGGCGAACTTCTGCTCTGTGTTGCGGGGTTTGATGCCGCAGGCCTGCCGGGTGGGAACCAGGACAATCTGCTTGCGGGATGAGTCGTAGCGGGCGCAGACGCTGTCGCCGCCTATATTAAAAATATACAGTTGGTTGGGGGTGGGTTCCTTGGCCGATACTTCTTTCCAGTCCATGAAGTTGTCCTGTCCGTAGGCCAGGCGCTGGACAGCCTCTGAGGTGGCGTCCATCTGGATCACCTCGCGCTCCAGGCTGTCGGTAACTTCGTCGTCCATGCGGTCGCGGAGGTAGTCCTGTACTTCCATGCCGGCCGCCTTGGCCTTCAGGCGCAGGTTGATGTCCTTGGTGACCAGGGCCACGAAGCGGCGGGGATTGTTGTCGCGCACCCACATGGCGGTGGCCAGGATGCGGTGATCCTGGATGTCGTCCCTGAACAGGTCCTGGAATTCCGGCGCGAAGGGGTGGTTGGGTTCAATCTTGATAAAGCCCAGGCCGGGACCCAGCGGGAAGCCCCGCTTGCCCATCTTGTACTTGTCCGTGAGCTTGGTGATTTCCCGCATGAAGGCGCGGGCGTTGAAGGACAGGGCGTCGTTTCCCTTCTTGAACTTGTCCAGTTCCTCCACCACGGCCATGGGAATCACGATGTCGTTGTCTTGGAACTGCTTCACGCTCTGGTAGTCGTGAAGGATGATGTTGGTGTCTAAAACGAAAATCTTGGCCATTAATCTTCGCCCTCCAGGGTATTTAACAGGGATTCAAGGATTTGCGGGATTTCAACGCTTTCCGTCAGGCGTACGCCGCCGTGCGCGGAACTGGGATGGCCGATAGGATAATACACTACGTCCTGCAGGATGAGCTCTGCGTCTATATAATCGTAGTCGATATCGGCGATTTGCAACACCACTCCGGGAACTTCCGCGAAGAGAACGCGCACCTGGGTCTCATTGCCGTAGGCCTTGCAGATGTTCCGGATGCTGATATCGGCGCCCGTTCCGGCGCCGGTCATGGCCTGCAGGCAAGCCATCAGGCCGCCATCGCCCACCGTGGCGCCGGCTTTCACAATGCCGTCTTCCACCAGTTCCCTCACCACTTCATAGCAGTCGATGAAATAGTCTGCGTCGCTTACGTCCGGCGGCGTGGACGGCTGCACGCCCAGGGCTTCGGCCAAAGCGCTGCCGCCCAGGCGGTAATCGCAGGGGTCGAAGGGAATATAGATGAGCCAGTCACTGGGCTCCGGGAGCAGGGTCGCGGGGGCTTTGCGCCGCCGCGAGATGCGGGGATTGGCCGTACGGTAGGGAAGTTCCCGGAACAGGGAGGTTTCCTCGTCCAGGGCGTCTTCTTCGGCCACCGTTCCGGCTTTGAAGGCCACGGCCGGCTGTCCATTGCACAGATTGAACTGGTCCAGTTTCAGGCCCAGGGCGTCCAGATAGGAGCAGGCGCTTTCCACCGAATGGTAAAAGGCGGCGGCGTGGCCCATGGACTTATGATTCCAGCGCCAATCGGCCTTAAGAGTAAGGTCTCCCAGGCGGAAGTGGCCGCTCATCCAGATGGCATCCAGCAGGGCCTGCGCCACCTTTCCGGCGGTATAAGGCCCGGCAAACGCCAGCGGGAAGTTCCGCTTGACGGGCAGCGACTGGGCATACTGTTCGACAAGCTGGTCCTGGAAGCAGTAATTGTCCGGTTTCAGGTCCAGCTGTTCATCGGCCAGGGTATCCGGATCTCCGTCCGGCTCCAGCGGCGGTTCCACGCTGCATTCGCGCAGCATCCGCAGCGGTGACAGTGCCATCTGGACCCCGTCGATGATATAATTGCAGTGCAACATATCTGTCATGGCTCAAATTTAATGAAAAAACAGTAGAAAGACAACACCCAACCCCAAACACCCCACACCTCCTGGCAACTAATCCCCTAACACTCAACACCTTACGTAAAGTAATCGTTCAAAAATCGAACGATTACTTTGTGCAAGTGGTTCAGAATCAGGGAGTTGATTACCAGTAGACAATTCAAATACTTTTTATTATCTTTGTACAGAAATGGATACAAACTACTCGGAAACCGGCTATCTGAAGCTGGTGCAGGACATTTTCCACCGTTTTCCTTCGGTGCAGAAAGATGGGTTCACCACCGGGGCGTACAAGCCCGGCCTGGACCGGATGCGCGAGTTCGATCAGGCGCTGGGCTCCCCTTCGCGCCAGTTCCGGAGCATCCATATCGCCGGCACCAACGGGAAAGGTTCGGTGGCCAACATGCTGGCATCGGCCTGTAAGGCCTGCGGTCTGAAAGCGGGACTTTTCACCTCCCCGCACCTGCTGGATTTCCGGGAGCGGATGCGGGTGGACGGCCAGCGCATCTCCAAGGAGTACGTTTTCCATTTCCTCACGCAGTGGATGAACTGGATCATCGCGCATGATCTTTCCTTCTTCGAAATTACCACCGGCCTGGCTTTTCGCTGGTTCGCCGATGAAGGTGTGGACGTCGCCGTTGTGGAAACGGGCTTGGGCGGCCGTCTGGACGCCACCAATATCCTGGAACAGCCCAGCCTTACCATCGTCACCTCCATCGGCCTGGACCATTGCGACCTCCTGGGAAACTCCCTGCAAGAGATTGCCGAAGAGAAAGCCGGCATCTTCAAGCAAAGCGTTCCGGCGCTGGTAGGGGAGAGCCTGCCCGAAACCCGTTCCGTCTTTGCCGAAAAATCCTGGATGTTCTGCCCCCTGGAGTATGCCGATAGGGTAAAACCCTCCCTTTGGGGCCGTTCGGAAACCCTGCTCCGGCAAATGGACCTGCAAGGCAAGGCGCAGGTAAAGAATCTGCGCACAGTGCTGGCCGCCGTGGACATCCTGCGGGGGCTGCCGGGTTTCGAAGCACTGAACAAGAAAGACGCCGTCCAGGAAGGGATCATCCACACGGCCCGCGACATGAACTTCCACGGCCGCTGGGAGCGCCTTTCCAGCCAGCCGCTGGTGATTGCCGATATCGGCCACAACGCCCACGCCCTGCAGTATAACTTCCAGCAAATGGAGGAGTTACTGGACGAAGGCGTCTGTTCCTCGCTCATTATTGTGTATGGGATCATGGCCGATAAAGACCTGAACGCCATTCTGCCGCTGATGCCCAAAGACGCCACCTATATCTTTACGGCGCCGGATACGCCCCGCGCCCTGCAGGCCGACGAACTCCTGCGCCGCTTCAACGATTACTACCATCTGGGCCGATCGTCCCGGACCTACGCCTTCACCTCGGTCCGTCAGGCCGTGCAAATGGCTGTGGCTCTGTCGCATACGTTGTCGCAGCAGCTGAACCGCAGCGCATCGGCCGAAAAACCGGCCTCGCCGCTTATCTATATCGGCGGCAGCACCTACGTGGTGGCCGAAGCCCTTCCCTTGTTCGCCGGAAAGGACAAGGCACAATAATTGAACTGCAGAGCATGAAAAAATGATTGCCTATGAAACGCGTCCTATTCACCTGGTTGCTGGCGCTGTGCGCCGGTGCCGTAATGCATGCCCAATCTATGTCTGACGGTCACATCCTTACCGCCCTCTGGAAGCAGTACGAGGAAGCTCAGAAGGCCGACAGGCCCCAGTTGGAGGCCGACATCCTGGCTCAAATCAAGGAGGAAGCCATTCAGAAGCATCTTCCCGTGGATTTCTACGATGCCGCCACGGCCTATGTGAACACCGTGCAGCGCCGCGACTGGAAGCAGCGGGACTATCTGTATGATAATCTGGCCGCAGAAGTGAAGGCGTTCGACGAGCCCATGGTTACCTTCCATTGGATGAACCGTTGGAAGCATGCCTCCACCGATGCCCTCTGGGCCTTCGTGCAGGCGAATGAGGATGGTTTCCGGGGCTACAATCCGGCGTTTTATAGAGATGTCACCAACTATTTGGGCGGCCGCCTCATGCCGTACATAAGTTCGGACAAAGAGTATGTGCTCTGGCGCCTGCTCAAGGACCGCTATTTTATCCAGGTGGAGGACGATGCCATGTACCAGATGCTCCAGCCGCTGGTGAAGGACCGTTATCCCAACGAAGCCGCGCTGAAATACTATGTGATTAACCGGAATTACCGGAACGAGATCGACCGGGAGAAAAGGCGTCGGGCCCTGCGGGCATTGGCCGATGAGTATAACGGAAAAGCCGTTTCCGTGTACCCGAAGGCCGATTTACTGTATATGAAGAAGATCGACCTGGATGCGGAAATAGCTTCTGGGAAAGAGTACGAGGCCCTGTGTGAGGAAGCCCGGGCGCTGGAGAAAGAGCGCAAGACATACAAAGGCGTCGAAGCCGACATAGCCGCCGGCTGCACCGTGGCCGAAAACCTCATAGACAACCTCACGGCCAGCGACATTACGGTCCGCTTCCAGGAAAAGAATGCCCTCATTGTTTTCCGGAATCTGAAAGAAGCCAAGGTGACGCTGACTCACGACGGAAAAACCATCAAAACCTGGAAAGCCGTGAACCCCGTGGGCAGTTTCTACGTGAAGGACAGCCTGCTGCTGGCCCTTCCCAAGCTGGCCGATGGCGATTACCGCGTAGAGGCCGTGAGCGGAAAGCTCAGCGACAGCGACGGCTATGCCCAGTACACCCTGTCCGTCGCCACCCGCACCGATAGCCGTGGACATTGCGTCTATGTGGCCGATTACAAGACCGGCGCCCCGCTTTCCAGGGTGACGCTGCGTCTGCTGAAAGATAATAAGGAGCTGGCCTCGAGCAGTATGCGCCTGGACGGCTTTACGCCGCTGCCCAAGGCGCTGGTCCGTCAGATCGAAAAGACGGATGCGTATCTGGAACTGGAAGCCGTGAGCGGAGACCGCAGGTCGTACCGGCTCAGGGCCAGTAACAGTCCATCCTATTATTCTTATTCGAGCAACAGAACCCGTTGCCTGATTTATAAGGACCAGGGGGCTTATCGGCCCGGCGATATTGTTCGCTTCAAAGCGGTGGTGTACCAGGGCGATCCTTCCATTTCGCTGGCGGTTTGCAAAGACAAAGCCGTGACCGTACGGCTACGGGATTCGGAAGGCAACGAGCTGGAGAGCCAGAATCTCACCACCAATGAATTCGGTGCGGTTTCCGGGCAGTTCGAACTGCCCCGCGGCCTTCGCAACGGCCGCTTCCAGTTGGTGGTCAATGATTTGAACTCCACCTCCTTTACCGTGGACGAATTCGTCCTTCCCACCTTCGATTTAAGCTGGGACAAAGCCAAGGAGCTGTATCTGATTGGCGACGACGTTCCCGTGAGCGGTACGCTGGAAAGCTATTCCGGCCATCCGCTCAGCGGCGCGAAGTTGGCCGCCAGGGTGCTTTTCTACGACCAAGTGATTCTGGAACAGGAAGTTCCGATCGACGAGAATAACTGTTTCCAGTTCACTTTCCCGGCCCGTAGCAAGGGTTATTACAACGTGGAGGCGAATGTGACGGACGCCACCGGCGAAACGCTGCTGTTCAGCCGCGGCGTGTATATCGGCGAAGAACTGAGCGTGGATGCATCTGTGGCCGGCAGCGTTACAACAGCCGACCTTACCCTGAAGGGTGATTCCGACAGAATCTACTGGCGCAATGAAAAGCCTCGTTTTATCATTCTCAGCACAGATTTGGATATGACGCTGGATGCTTGCGACGGTCAGGGCAATCCCGTCCCTATTCCGGTTAAATATAAGATACTCCAGGCCGATGACAGCGAGTTAACGTCCGGCCAAACTCCTTCCGGCGGCAAGGTTCAATTGAAACTGCCCGGATCCGGTTACTACCGCGTGCAGACGGAAGTATCGGCCCGGCGGAAGGACGGATCGGAGCTGAAGGCCGAAAAGGAGATGCTGCTGTTCTGCATCCCGCCGGAAAGCCGCAGCCTGATGCCGCAGGCCGCACGGGTGTTTATCCCCGGCCCGCTCACTGTGGCTGCCGGCGAGTCCATCCAGGCCCGCGTGGGCACTTCGGAAGGAACGGCCTATGCCGTGGTGCTGCTGTACGGAAAGGATGGCGAAGTATTGGAAACCAAGAAGATAAAGGTGGCCGATGGTACGCTGGAGAACCTGTCGTTCCCCTACAAGACCGCCTATCCGGACGCCGTGCGTCTGCAGGTGTTCTATTTCCTGAACGGGCGTTCCGTGTACTACGACAAACAGTATCGGCGCGAAAAAGACCGCTATACGCTGCCCCTGCAGTTCACCCGCTTCCAGGACAAGGCGTACCCGGGCGTGGAGTACAGCTTCACCCTGAAGACGGCACCGGATACCGAGGTTCTGGTGGCGGCCTGGGACAAGAGCCTGGATGCCATCGACTCCAATTACTGGTCCCGCGCCAGCACCTGGGATTACTCCGTGGAGCGCATATATGTGAGCGAAGCCTGCGGTTCAGTGGGCGCCCGAAACGACGGTCCGCCGGTGCTCTATGAGCGTGCCTTGTCCAAGGGCGGCGCAGTTCTGGAAGCCCTGCCGGCACCCGGTGCGGCGGCCAACAATGCCTTGGTGATGGAAGAATCGGATGGAATAGCAAGCCAGGCGGAGGAATCCGCCGACCTTACAGACGTGAAGGTACGCAGTGATTTTGCATCGGCCCTCACTTTCCAACCCCATCTGCGTCCTGCAGCCGATGGTACGCTGGAATTCCGCTTCACCACTTCCGATAAACTGTCCACTTACTATGTGCGGGCGCTCGCGCACGATGCCCAGATGCGCAGTGCCATGGTGGAGCAGGAAATGGTGGTGTCGCTGCCGGTGAAAGTGTCGCTGCTGGAGCCTCGCTACCTTTACAGAGGCGACGTATATGAGGCTGCCGTGACCGTTTCAAGCATAGTGGATGAGCCCGTGTCCGGCGTGATGTCCCTTCAGGCAGGTTCCACCAGCCATCATATTCCCATTACGGTGAATCCGCGTGAGACCGTGACCCATCGCTTCCGCATGACGGCGGAGGGCTACTACCCGCTGGAGCTGGTGGCCTCGTTCAAGGCGGCCGATTTCTCCGATGCTGTGAAGGCCACTGTGCCGGTGTATACGGCCTCCCAGGCTCTGGTGGAGGCCCATTCGGCCGTGCTGCACGATGGGGAAGACCGGGAAGCCCTGCTCTCCGCCCTGCGTTCCCGCTTTGTGAATGTGCCGGGATCGGGCGCTTCCTTAAAGGAAGTTTCCATCCTGGATATGGTCCGTGAGGCCATTCCTTCCCATGTGGATCCCACCGGCAAGGACGTTCTCTCTCTCTCCGAAGCCTGGTATATCCGCCTACTGGCTTCTTGTCATTCTGAGGAGCGCAGCGACGAAGAATCTGTAGGCGCATCGTTATTAGAAAAAATATTGGCATGCCACAATTCCGATGGCGGCTTTGGATGGTTCGAGGGGATGAAGTCGTCGCCGGCCATTACCGCCGTGCTGCTGGAGCGCTTTGCGAAGCTGCGCGACCGCGGCTTCGAGGTTCCGGACGTGGTGTCTGCCGTTGAATTCCTGGATGTGAGCCAGTTCGACGACGATTTCCCGTACTGGCGGGGCGGCATCTCCGATGCACAGTATCTGCACATCCGTTCCCTTTATCCGGCGGTTCCGTTTACGGTGAAGCCGGTATCGGCCACGGAAAAGAAGCGCTGGAAGGAATTCCAGAAGTGGGCCAAGGATTACCTGGTGCCTTCCAAGAAGGACGGGCGCGGACTGCAGGGCCAGATCCTGGCCAAGAGCCGCCGGCTTCTTACCCTGAAGGGCCTGCTGGAGCGCGACGGCGGGGTGGAACTGGCACAGGCCTGGGGCGTGAAATTCGGCGCCAAGGCCCGGCTCACCGCCTCCATGAAGGCCGATATCCTTTCCCTGATGGAATATGCCGTGGAGCATCGGGACGGCGGCTGGTACTATCCCAACGCCGTAATGCCCTGGCGCGGGCTCATGGAAAGCGAAGCCTATGCCCACGCGTTACTCTGCGATTTGATGGCCTCGGTGGAAGAAGTAACCCTTCCCTCCGCAAAAAAGAAGGCCGATGCTACGGGAAGGGTCACTTCTTCCACTATAGCAGATGGGGTACGGCTGTGGCTGATGCTGCAGAAGGAAACCCAGCACTGGGACACCGAACCGGCCTATATCGATGCCATTACCTCTATTATGGATGGTTCCCAGGCCGTTTTGAATACGCGCGTGCTGGCGCTGTCGGCCACCTATCAGGCGCCGTTCGAGAAAGTGAAAGCTGCCGGCAACGGCTTCAAGATTGAGCGCAAGTTCTATAAGGATGGGGTGGAAATCCAACCCGGAGACCCTGTATCGGTAGGTGACAGGATTGTGGCGAATTATGTGATCTGGAATGCGGAGAACCGCAGCTTTGTGAAGCTTACGGCCGGTAGGGAAGCCACCTTGCAGCCGGTGAACCAGCTTTCCGGCCATATTGGTTATAGCTTCTATCGTCCCATGGGACGCAGCAGTTGGAAATTTGTGCCGCAGGGCTATCGGAACATGAAGCCTTCCTGCACCGAATTCTACTTCGATTCCTATCCGGAGGAGAATACGGAGCTGTCCGAAGAATTCTACGTCCAGCAGGCCGGATGCTTCCAGGCCCCCGTGCTGGTGATAGAGTCCCTTTATGCTCCGCACTACAGGGCCAATTCCGCTTATCGGCCTGCGCTGGAGGTATCGGCCTTACCTAAATAGTGGATGAAGAGCATGGTGAGGTCATCGCTTTGAGGGGCCTCACCTACAAACTCGCTAACAGCGTCCTGCATGGATTGCAAATGCTCTGCAGAAGGGCGGCGTCCGTGCAGGACTTGCTGAATCCGTTCCTCGCCGAATTGTTGGGAATTGACATCTTCGGCCTCCGTAACGCCATCGGTATAGAGGAAGAGGGCGTCGTCGTACTCCATGACCACCTCTTGCTCCTGAAACTCGAAATCTTCCAGAACACCCAGGGGCAGATTGGGATCCGAGGGTAAGGTGCGGATGGCATCGGTGAGGATGAGCGGCGGATTGTGTCCGGCATTGCAGTAGCGGACCGTGCCCGTAACAAGGTCCAGCACACCCAGGAAGAAGGTCACGAACATCTGGTTCTGGTTGTTCCGGGCCAGGGTGTTGTTCATGGTGGAGGCAATGCGCGAAGGGGAGTCTTCGTGATAGGAAATGGCCCGGAACAGGGTGCAGGTCTTGGCCATCACCAGCGAAGCCGGAACGCCTTTACCGGAAACATCGCCTATGCAGAAGAACAGTTTTTCGTCGCGGATATAATAGTCGTACAGGTCGCCGCCCACTTCCTTGGCGGGAACCATGGAAGCGGCAAAGTCCAGATCGGTCCGCTCCGGGAAGGGCGGGAAGGTCTGGGGCACCATGGACATCTGGATGTCGTGGCCGATCTGAAGGTCGCGCTGGATGCGTTCCTGCTGATCGCGGGCCTCCTGGTAACTGGCCAGACTTTTGGCCACGAAGCTCATGATCAGGACCAGCATCATCAGGCCCAGTATGGAGAGCAGGACCATGCCCAGTCCTATCAGGCGGACATCGGCCATCAGGTCTCTTTCCGGGACCGTGACGGACAGGGCCCAGCCCGTGCGGGGTACTTCTACGGTATAGAGGTGGCTCTTTTCCTTGTCCACATCCCATTCTCCATCCTTGATCAGGGTATTGCCGTTGCGGCTTACGATGGTGCTCACGGCATGGGGATACAGCCGCATCTCATGTACTAAGGAACTCAGCCATTCCAGTGAAATATCGGCCGTAAGGACGGCGGCGATATTCCCTTCCGCGTCTTTCACCGGCATGGAGTAGGTGGTCATGAGCAGGTTGCCGCCTCCTTCGTCGAAATATGGCTCCGACCAGTGTCCGTCCTGGTTGGCCAGGGCGCCGGTGAACCATTCCCGGGAGGGGTAATCGTATTCCGGGGTGGCCAGGGAAAGCAGCCGGACGCCTTCCTGGAAGGTGGTGTCCCGAAGGGCATAGGGGGCGTAAAGCGGGAAGCGCTTGCTGTACCCCGGAACCAGGGCGGCGGTAGATCCCGTCACAACAGGATTGGCCTGTACCACCCGCACCGGAACCCGTGCCAAGGTGTCCGGCTTTTTCAGGCACAGTTCCGAAATCCAGATGCTGTTGCGTACGGCGGCTTCGGTCTGGTTCACAATGTCCATAATCTCTTCGCTGGCCCCGTCCAGCTCACTGGCGGCCCGCTGGGAAGCATAGCTCCGGATTACTTTATGCGAGAAATAGAGCTGGAAGAAAGTGGTGGCGGCCAAGGTTATGGCTGCCACCACCACAATCTTGATGCCGGCCTGGAGGGAGATATGGGATGCAGACTTGAGCATTTATGGGGGCAAACGGCTACCATGCGCCGTCAAGGCTTTCTTCGGTGAAGTCGGGGAGCATACCCCGGATCACCAGCAGGTTGTCCTTGTCGTGGGCGATGATGTAGGTGGTGAGTTTACCCTTCTGCCACACCTGGTCGCGGATGTCCACCGTAAAGGAGGTGTTGTAGTCCGTATCGTCCCTTGCGTTGGTGTCCACGAGCGTAACGGAAATCCTGGCGGTGGAGGGCAGCGTCTGGGGGATCATCATCAGGGTATAGGCCGACTTCAGGCGGTCGTACGCCCCGTCTCCCTCCATATAAGTGGAGTAGCTTTCGCTGGGGATAGTAATGGTATAGGTTGGGGAATCCACCGGTTTCTGGCCGGACCATTCGCCGTTGAGCATGTTGTAGTTTCCCCGGTTATATACGCCCGAAACCGTAACGGAGGCCAGGCGGAAATTCTCACTGTTGTCTATGGCAAAGCGTACGCCCGACAGCACATGCTGCATGGTAAGGGGTACGCACATGTCCTGCAGTTGGGGCGGAGTCTGGATAGGATCGGGTGCCGCCACCAGGAGGCCATTCTGATCGGCAATGGCGGAAGGAACGGTATAGGAAAGAACGGGAGCGTTTCCACTGGCAGGTGTTATGGAGGCGTCGTCCTGGGGCCCGTAGGCAAAGAAACGGATGAAGCCTTCAGTGGAGGGATAATAAAGGTCGGTGGTGGGAACCCAGCGGCCGGAAGCGGACTGGCTCAGGGTTTGGCCCGATGCCCCGGGGTACAGGGTCCATCTGGTGGTGTCCGTTTGTTGGGACTGGGAACTGTAGGTGTAACCCACCAGGCCCAGGTTGGCAGTGAAGTTGGCCGTGGTGTGGGGGGTGCCCTTGGTGAGTCCGTACCCGCTGCCGCAGTCTCCCGATACGGCCGCTACCCACAGGGTGTCCCGCTGCTCTCCTTCCGAGAAGACGGCGGTGGGGTTCATGGCTTGTTCCTCCGGGCTCTTGGTGAACTGCACCGGGCTCTCGTCCAGGAAGAACTGCACGGGCGTGGGGCCTGTGGGTTCCACGCGGGTACACTGCAGGGCCAGCAGGCAGGCGCCCGGCAGGATGATTCGTCTAAGGAGGGAAGATATAGGATTCATAAGCATGCTCATGGTGTGATATAACGGGTATAATCTTGATAACCGCCGTTCTCCAGGTCCGTCACGGTCACGTCGGTGGTGACGTTGGGCTGTGCGGTTTCCAGGTCTGTAACGGTAACCGTGAAGTTCATCTTCAGGAGGAAGGTGTACTGGTAGTGGTGGCCAGCCACCCAGGTGAGCGAGCCAATGTTGCCGGATTTGGTAATGGCACTTCCACCGTCAGGAGTATAGGTGACAGAAATGTTCTGGGGAGTAAATCCCTGGGGAATTACCAGGTAGGGACCCATTACATAAGGCGCCACCCCGGCATCCAGGTCCAGGCTATAGCTGCCCACGAAGTTCCCGCTGCTGGAGAGGGAACTCCAGCCACTGCCGCCGCCGTTGTGGGAGTAGCTGCCGTTGTTATTGACGCCGGAAATGGTAATGTTGTTCAGGGTGATGCCCGTGTGCTGCACCGCAATGCGGAAGCTGATGGTGGCGAAGGGATGCTGGAAGTTCAGGCTTACGCCCGAAGCCCCGCTGCCAGCCTTGCTCTTGTCGGCGGCAAAGGCATACACATACTCCTGCAGGCCTTCCTGTCCGGCCGATGTAAGCGGCAGCGCCGTGCAGGTAAAGCCGGGATGGCCGGCCGAATAGCTCTGTTCGATGTAGGAAGGCGGCGTAGCCGGCATCCAGGCATGAAAGTCCAGGCTGCCGCTGGCGGGCCAGTAGTGCTTGCCGTCGGCAAACTCCCAGGCCGATGATACCCAACTCACCGTAGTGGGCGAAATATAGGCGTTGGTGGTGCCGTGCTCATAGGCGGCTGCTTTAAAGCTGCCGGAGCTCATGGTGCCGCCGTCGTAGATGCTGGCACCCTTGGTCACATCCTGCCACTCGTTCAGCACGCGGAACCGGATTTCTCCCGCTTCCTGCCCCACGGGTTCCCGCGTGCAGGCCCCTGCCAGCAGCCCGGCCGCCAGCAGTAGAAGAGATATATGTCCGTTCCAAAGTTTCACCTTTGTGTCGTTTTGTTCGCCTTAAACTATACCGACACAGAGAAGCTTGCTAATTCAAAATAAATGCTTACCTTTGTATTGTCAATCAATGATTGACTATCCGGGCAGAATCCCGTGCGGGAGCAAGACCTTATCGCCACTACTCCAAATCTTAAAAGAGTTGTTTCGGCAACTCTTTTTATTTTGAGTACCGCATCCGGAAGGTGTTCAAGAAATCCTTGTCTTGAAGAGAAATACGTTTAACGGTCAAAACTTTCTTTCCTTTAAAAACAAGTACTTCCAAGGCTTTGGGGTTAATTTCAAAGTATTTCTTGATACTACGGGCCAAAGCCATACCGTTATACTCTGATTTGATATGCAGCAACACCCGATTGGTTTGCCCTATCGAATCCTTCAACTGCGTCCCGGCAGAACCTTTCCCCTGAATGGTCTTCAGGTCGTACATCTTGTAGACGCCTTTGCGGACGAAGATGAAGTCGGCGGTACGGATGCCCCTGGGATTGGGCAGGATATAGACGGTATATCCTAACTCAACAGCCTTACGTGCGGCGGACAGCAAATTCTCATAATCATCATCCTGCTCCCCACCCATTGTGAAAATGTTGGGGTCGGTTTCAATTGGATGAAAGCCATTGTGGTTCGTTATACGTTTCAATTGTACAATGAACTCAGAGCCCGTCAGCTCCTGCAGTTTGGCCAATTCGCTTGCGATATCTCCTAGACTCTCCATATCTCTCAACACATATATAAAAAATGTATCGTCGGAAACAAAGGTAAGGAATTATTAGCTTTTGTACAAGGAAAAGAGTTTGTGCTGCGATGGCAGGTGCCCTTTGATGCCACTTGTTACGCGTTTATGCTATTTATCGCGTAATGGCTGGCTCACCCGAGCCACTTGTAACGCGATAATTCCATTTTTCGCGTAATGGCTGGCTTTTCTCTGTGTCAGTATGTCAAAGAACGTTTTTACTTAGGCCCCCACCGGGGAGTCGAACCCCGGCGAGGTAAAGAGTCAAAGATTAAGCTGCAGGGGGAGCAGTCAAAGTGCCAGCATCGTTAGCGGACCAATTATCAACCGTTACATCAACAAACTTGATTTCTGCATTTTCGAGAATGGGGTCGAAAACCGTATCATCAGCCTTATCATTGATTTCCCAATATCCACCACCAGCGAGATCAATTGTATAGGTATACTTCTTACCAGGAGCCCAGTCAAAAGCAACAGGCCACATTGCCCATTTCGTATGTCCGGAAACAGTCGTCGAGGCATCTGCAATCACCACGTTATCACTCGAGTTCTTAATAACCATCTTCAATGCAATATAGGAACCCGTTGTTACTGCATCATTTGCGGTGCTACCAGAATATGCTGCAGCGGCGCTTGTTTTTTGTGGAATAAGAATCATATTAAGTTCGTTGTCTTCAGCGGAACCGTCACCAACAGGCGAGGCCGAGCTTAGATACTTAGCAGTGGTCAATTGCTTATCTACCGTATTCGTCGTAAAATCAGCAGAGGTATATGCAACATTTTGCGCATCGGTATTATTAGACCAGTCTGCATAGAGCAGTTGCGTCGCATCTTGTGTATCGGTTGTCTCATCGCCAGTAGAAGCAGTATTGTTATAAGTGAAAGTTGCAGAGCCGTCCACATTGACGAGCTTCCAGCCAGAGATTTCAAATTTCAAATTATTATCAGCGCTATTCTTCACTTTCACGACAATCTTAGCACCTGTATGGCGGAAGTTAAGGGGCACGCCTGCGGCACCATAAGTTGAAGCAGATCCTCCTACAGGAGTATAAGCACCAGACTTCGACTTGCCATCAGTGTTCGCATAAATAAAGTCAATCTGGTTTGTGATTGTGGCAGAAGGAGTGACGGTAAATATCAAGTGGTCTGTTCTAGTTAATTGTGAATTAGAATCAGCAGTAGGTGCATAAGCAAAGAACTCAAGAGTACCAGATGCGGGCCAATAATACTTAGGGGTAGAGGTATAGGTAGAAGTACCATCCCACGTAAACCCTTGATTATCGATATAGGTGGTAGGACCGACACTGTGGATGGCGGTCACCCAGAAGCCCGTAGTATGAAGTCCTGTAGCATCAATGTCTGCTGTCTTGGTAACTCCCGTCATCAGCGGCCGGAAGCTGATGGCGTCGCCTTGGTTTTCTTCCACGGTGACGGTTTTGTTGCAGGCAACCAGGGTGAGGGCTGCTGCAGCAAGAAGAATGAAAGATTTTTTCATAAGCATTAAAATTAAAAGGTGAATAAAAATAAAAAATTTGTTTTATATATAGTGAGTTTAAGTTACATGCCAACTTCTATTTCCACCCCTTGCCAGCCGTCAATGGTGGGCTGGAAACCCGATCCGTTTACAATGGGTTTGGGGATGGGGATGTCTTCTTCTATGTCCACTTCCATGTGGTGGGTGTCTTCGGGGTTCAGGTCAGGGTCGTGCAACTGTTCCGTCACGTCCGTGGTGAAGTACCACTGGGTGCCGTCGGCCAGCACGGCGTACAGGACCAGGGCGTGGTCGTTTTCCAGGCCTTCATCTGCATGCGGGCAGTGCCCGAAGGTGTTGAAACGGGCCTGGATGGTGGTTTCGTCAATCTTGCGCATCTCGAAGGCCTGCGTTACGTGGTCTTCTCCCATGTGGCCATCGGCCAGGAAAACCGACCCGGCCAGACCCGTGAGCGAGGCGCCCAGGCCGCTGGTGTACTGCAGGTTGGGGACGTTGTAGATGGTGATTACCATCTCCCGCACCAGTTCCCGGGGCTGTACCGTGGTGGTGTGGTTGCCGTCCACCTCCACGAGGAATTGCAGGCCTGCACCGCCCCACAGCAGGTCCGGCTCCAGGATCACGATCTCTTCTTCCGTTCCCTTGGCACGGGGCATTTCTCCTTTGGTGGCGAACAGTTTGGTGCCTTCCGTAATGCTGGAGTTGCGGGTGAAGGCCTCCAGGGTGGCCACACTGCCCATACCCCGGAAGCGGATGGCTTCCGTGTTGTTGTTGTAACCTACGGCCTGGTACTGGCCTTCCACCAGGCGGGCGCTGCCGCCGTTATGGCCGGAGAAATCGTATCGGATGGCGGTGGTCTCTTCATCGGCCCGGGTGGGAGCCTCCGGGGCGGCGGGGTAGAAGAGGACCGTCATGCCGCTGGGATGGGCGTCCGGGTATAGGCTCCAGTCAAAGATAACCTGCACCGTGCCTATGTGCTTGTGGTCGTAGCACAGTTCCTTGTACTGGCAGGACGCCAGCAGAAGACAGCAGGCAGCTGCCATCGCTGCCCGGAATATGCAGGTGCGCGGCATCATTTCCTGTGTTCCTTGTTGTTTTTCTGGCCGCCCAGCAGCCAAACCAGGGAGACTTCGGCCTTGGTGGGACCCACCCACTGGCGGATGTAGGTGCCCTGCCATACGAAGTGGCCGTCCTGCGGGTTGTACGTCTTGTATTCGCCGTCCTGGTAACCCACTCCCAGGGAGATGTCCAGGTTCAGGCATTTGCCTATGGGGAAGCTGTAGCCGTATTCCAGACCCCCTCCGAAGCCCCAGCGGGCGGCCTGGTAACCACGTTTTCCGTACTCGAAATCATAGGTGAGGGCAGAGGCATACGCCCCGATGTGGTGCCCGGTGAAGGCCCTGGTCCGGGTCTGCTTTCCGAAGTATTTCCGCACCCCCGCGTAGCCGCCATAGGCCTGGTGCGAGAAGTTCCACTTGTCCACCCGCCACCAGGCGTAGGTCCAATCGGCCATTAGGGTCCAGCCGGCGCCCAGCCTAAGCTCCACGCCCACGGACGGCAACGCCGCGGCATCGTACAGCAGGTTGGTCTTCACCGCCACCCTTGCCAGCTTGGTTGCCCCCTCATTCTCCGTAGAGACAGGTGTCTGCGCCAACGCTTCCGGGATATTCACCCCCGGAAAAAACGCCAGCAGAAGTGCAGCCAACAGCCCTATTATGACTTTTTTACCTTTCAAATTTTGCCTTTTACACCCGTGCGCATAAGGGTGTAATCAAGCAAATTTAATGAGAATCATTATAATATCCAAAAATTCCCCCTATTTTTCTTCTCCCCACCTTTCCGGTGTTCCTGTCATTCTGAGCGTAGCGAAGAATCCGTAGTTGCCATGGGATATGTTTTCCCTCCTAAACCTCTGGCTCCTTAGAATGACAGTCCGGGAGCAAAACAGCCCGTTTTTGCTCCCAAAAGCAACAAATAACATCATTCGGGAGCAAGACACCCCCTTTCTGCTCCCGAATGCTCCTGCACCTCCCCGTCCCATCGGCCGTGGCAGCCAAGTAACTGAGCCACAGCTACAAACTAGAAGAAAAAAGAACCCCGCCGACGGATTGGATTCCAATAAAAATGGCAAAAACTGTGACCAGAAAGAGAATCAGGCACTTACGAGTTTTTCGCAAGTGCCTGATTTTGAAGGGTGGGCGGTACTGGATTCGAACCAGTGACCCCCTGCTTGTAAGGCAGGTGCTCTGAACCAACTGAGCTAACCGCCCGAAAGGGATTGCAAAGTTAGTAATTAAAATTGGATTTGCAATACCTAAAGACTTGCCATGCTCATTTCCCGGGCAATTCGCTGTACTGCATTCAGAATCTTCTTTGTGGTTTTCTCCCCGGGGAAGGCCGCACCGCTCTTATACGCTCTCATCCTACTCTCGTTGATACCGGCATAAGTTGCGAACCTGCTCACGTTGAGAAAATCGAAATAATTGAAAAAAGAAGGAATATCGTACTTGAATTCCACATTCACAGCTTCAAAGACGGGGATGTTGTCGAATCCGTCTTTGTGTGCATTTTCAATTGCTTCCCGGATACTGGAGTAAAAATCCTTTTTGGCTTCTTCCACGCTTTCCCCGAAACCGCCAAAGCAGTCCCGCCCAATGGTGTCATGGGAATAGATGCTGTACAATCCGTCTGAACTGCGTTCTACAATGGCTGTTATCTTCATTGTTTTCTGTTACTTGAGCCCTGCGGCTTTCATGATACTATTCAACGTGCCAGTGGCAATCTCCTTGCTCTGGTGTCTGGGAACCCGGAAACGCATGTCCGTGGTAGGGGAGTACCATTCGTCGTGTCCACCGGAACCGATCCGGGTCTCATAACAACCGGCCAGTCTCAACAATCTTTTCAGTTCAGATACTTTCATAAACCCGATAGATTGTTTTGACCCTACAAAAGTAGCAAATTTGTTGCATATTTACAATATTCAGTAACGATATCATCTCTTTTTATGATTTATGGTCGAAATATTCGTCCGCAAATCTCGTTCGTCTGGCAAACTTCGCCAACAAAACAATGAAATCCTAACATCGTAAAAAAGACAGCGTTGTTTCAGGTGATTTTCCCATTTCATAAAGGGGAATCGGCAGATAAAACGCCGGTCGTAAAAAAGATTCTTACGGCAAGCGCTTTTGATTTCCCGGGAAAAATGGCTAAATTGCATGCTCAAACCATTCAACTATGCTATCTGTCATTGCCCTGGCCGTGCTGCCGGCTCTCATCCTGATTTACCTGGTGTACCAGCAGGACAAACTGCAGCGGGAACCTACCCGGAACCTGGTGAAGGCGTTCTTCTACGGCGGTGCCTCCGTGCTGGCCTCGCTGTGCATCTCGGTGCCGTTCATGCGGCTGGGCCTGTTCCCCGCGGAAATCCACAGCAGTATGGACGCTTTCCGCTGCGCCTTCTTCGGCGCCGCCATTCCGGAAGAGACCGCCAAGCTCTTGATGCTGTGGCTGTTCCTGCGCAAGTGCCGGGAATTTGACGAGCGCATGGACGGCATTGTGTACGCCGTATGCGTGGGTATGGGTTTCGCGGCTTTCGAGAACATCGAATACCTCCTGGCTTCCGGCACCAACTGGGTCACGGTGGGCATCAGCCGTTCCCTTACGGCCATCCCCGGCCACTTCGGCTTTGCCGTGCTCATGGGTTATTACTTCTCACTCTACTACTTCGACCGTTACCGCGCTCCGCGGGCCGGCCTGTACATGTGGCTGCTGCCTGTGATCGGCCACGGCGTGTACGACTGGATTGCCATGAGCCAGGAAGTGAATCCGCAGATGAGCGGCGCCATTGCCATCGCCATCCTGCTGCTGTGCTTCGGCATGCTTAAATGGGCCCAGAAGCATATGAAGAAGCACCTTGTGGCCGATTCCATTGATAAAATCAAAAACATCGATATCCAATGAAAAAGATCCTGATCCTGGCTCTGGCAGCCTTTGCCGCATTCCAGCTGAATGCGCAGAACATCGTGAAGGGCTCCATCGAAGGCGTTCCCGCCCAGGGCTCGTACCATCCCACCTACTCTTCGGACGGCGCCGATTATCGGCCCGTGAACGTGATCCTGATGATTGGCGACGGCACCGGCCTGGCGCAGATATCGGCCGGCTATTTTGCCAACAATGAAGAACTTACCTATGCCAATCTGAAGCATATGGGTTGGGTTACCACCAAGAGCGCCGACAATTTCACTACGGATTCGGCCGCTTCCGGCACCGCCTATTCCAGCGGCTACAAAACCTATAACGGCGCCGTGGGCGTGGATGTGAAAAAGCGCCCGCAGCCCAATATCCCGGAGCGCGTCATCAAAAACGGCATTATCTCCGGCGTGGTCTCCACCGACGACCTTAACGGTGCCACTCCTGCTGCTTTCTTCGCCCACCAGCCCCAGCGCGGCATGACCGATGAAATCTGGGCCGATCTCCCCGCCAGCGTGCTCAAGTACTTCGCCGCCGGCAGCAAGGAAGTGTTCGAGGCCCGTCCGCTGGAAACGCAAAAGGCCATCAATAAGGTGTTTACCGTGGTGAACTCCCTGGACGATCCCAAGATTGAAGCCGCCGACCGCGTGGGTGTGCTTCCGCCCGCCGTTGAAACCGGCTACATTGTGAAGGGCCGTACGGACTTCCTGCCCCGCGCCACCCGCCAGGCCATTGACTTCCTGCATCAGCGCGCCAAGGACGGCAAGGGCTTCTTCCTGATGGTGGAAGGCGCCCGCATCGACAAAGCCTGCCACGGCAACGACTTCCCCAGCGCCGTGAAGGAACTGCTGGACTTCGACCGTGCCATCGCCGAGGCCATCAAATTTGCCGATGAAGACGGCAACACCTTGGTGGTGATTTCGGCCGACCATGAAACCGGCGGTATGGTGGTTATGAACGGTGATCCTAAGAAGGGCAACGAAGAAGGCCTGTACGTGAGCACCTGGCACACCGCCACGCCCGTTCCCATCTTCGCCTATGGCCCTCACGCCCAGGACTTCATGGGTGTACAGGGCAACGAACAGGTGGCTCAAAAGATCTTAAAACTTCTGCTGGACAAGTAATCAGTTTTTCTTCAGTCCCTGCTTGTATTCTGCGGGGGATTGCCCGGTGATTTCCTTGAAATTGCGCCAGGCAGTGGTGCGGGAACGATAACCGGCATTGAAGAAGGCGGCTTGTAAATCCATATCCGCATTTTGCTCCAATTGGGTGACCACATCGGCCACCCTTTTTTTGTTCACCATTTCCTTGAAGCCGCTGCCGGTTTTCTCCCGGATTATGCGGTTTAGATAGGTGATATAGGTGGTGCATAGCCTTGAGAGCGAAACCAGGGTAAGGTCCGGGTCCTTCCATACTTTTTCCTGGTCCATGAAGTAACAAACTCTGTCCCACAGGTCTGTCTCGACTGTTTCGGGCTCCGGCTGGGGCGTGGGTTCTTCCGTTTCCGGGAGCGGGGTGGAAGGGGTCACGGAAGGCAATTCTTCGGGCTGGGGGCAGGGGAGTATGCGCTCTTCCAGTTCATATTCGGTGGATAGGAGGTAAAAGGCCGACACCAATAAGGGCAAAATAATAATGAGCCAATGGAGATTGGTGAGCATAAGTACCACGTGTACCGTGCATATGATAAACAGGCCGCTGGAATAATTGAGAATCCACCAGAAAGAAGCGCTCCTGCTTTTATAATTGTGAGGAAGCTGCAGGATGAGAAAGCAGTAGGGCAACATGATGAATAAGGTCACCAGTCTAAGCAATACATCCGGAGCCCAAACGTGGGCCCAGATATCGGCTGGGGTAGCCAGCGGGGTCCATCGGCCCCCAAAAAGCAGGCAGCCCAGACCCAGGATTAAAGTGGGCAGGAACAGGAAGAAAGATCTGCGGGTGGAAAGCCATTCCGGCTGAATCACCGAAATGGGGTAAAGGGTCATGACAATGTTCATGACCATATAGCACCAGACAATCCAGGGGTTCAGCACCGGAGTGAACAGTTGATGCTTGTTGGACAAAAGATTAAACACCAATACCGATAGAGCGAATAGACCGCTAAGGGCATTTCCCAGGGTGAGCATGCGGCGTGAACGGTCGAAGCAAAGCTCTCGCAGGCGCCATAGCTGGCGTGCGTTAACCAGACACACAGCCATCTCTATAGCGGTGACAACCAGGGCCACCAAATAGGAAGTTTCCATAGTTTATGGACGGAATTATGTTTCAAAATTAATAAAAATTCTCAATAATACCGTCGATTTTTTGAGTTTTGAAACTCGCGCTCGCGTGTATAGGAGTAAATTTGTTTACACAAAATGAAAAAGTGTTTATTAAACATATGGAAACTTCTGCTGTCGGCCCTCACGCTGACAGCTTTTGCGCTATGCTTTGAAGCCAAGGCGCAGAATGCCTCCGTACGCACCAACCTGCTGTGGGATGGCCTGGCAGAACCCAACCTGGGGGTTGAGTTCCAGCTAAGCCGGCATTTCACCCTGGGCGGCAATGCGGGCCTCAAGAGCTGGCCCCGCTGGCTGGCCTGGGATTGGGATATGCAGAATCCCGTTCATTGGCGGAACTTTGTGGTAGCTCCGGAACTTCGTTTCTATTTCAGCAAATTCGACAAAGACAAAGGCAAGGTGTTCGAAGGCGCCTTCATCGGAAGCGACTTGGTCTATACCCATTTCAACGTGGGCCAGGTAACCTTCCCCTTCGGCCTGTATCCCCAGGTGCGGGATCACCGGCTGCAGGGAGATTTTTGGGGCCTGGGTCTCTTCGGCGGTTACGCCTGGCGGCTGGGAGACAGCCGTTGGCGGGCCGAAGTGGAGGCCGGCGTGGCCGTGGGGTATCACAAGGCCGATAAGTTCGAATGTGCGCACTGCGGTGCCCAGGTGGGCGAATCCCATGGCGTGGTGCTGGTGCCCAAGCTGGGCGTGAACCTGGCCTTCGACGTCAAGCGCAAGCGGGAGGCCGTGCTGGAAGAAATCCAACGGCCCGTCCCCATTCCTGCGCCCGTGGCGCCGGAGCCGGAACTTCCCAAAGTGGAAGAATGGAAGGGCGTGGCCGGAGAATTGGCCTTGCAGCATCCGGTTTTGCGTCCCTCATCGGAATATCGGCCCTATACCCCCGACCGCATCCTGCGGAAGGAGGAAGGCGCGCTGTATGTGGTCTTCGAACTGGGCCAGTCGGCCCTCCGGCGCAGCTTCACTGAGTAGGAGCACACGCGCGACAATGGTCCCGTCCTGGACGAAATCCTGCACATCACCGCCAGCGTCCTGGCCGATACCACCAGCGCCGTATCCTGCATCCAGATTGTGGGCCTGGCCTCCGTGGACGGCACCCCGTCCAAGAATGCGGAACTGGCCCTCTCGCGTGCACAGGCTCTTCAGTCCTATATTCAGGATCGCCTGGCCGTTCCGGATTCGCTCTTCGAGACGGTGGGCGGCGCCGAGGCCTGGACCGAATTCCGCGATCAGATAAACGACCTGCTACTGGCGGGAGGCGGTGCCGGGCTAAGCGTGGAGCAGCTTCGCAAGGTATTGGAAATCATGGACGGCGAGCCCGATCCTGCCCGCCGCGAACGTGCCTTGAAGGCCCTGGATGGCGGCAGCATCTATGCCAGCCTGCGGGACGACGTGCTGAGCGACCAGCGCAATGCCGGCTATGTCCGCGTATATTACGACTACGTCCCGGACGAACACGCCCGTACCATCAACCGGGCCATTGATGCCATTGAGGCAGGAGATGTGGCCCTGGCCCGGGAGATTATCCAAACCGTGAAGGAAGATCCCCGCAGCGAAGGCGTACTGGACTATTTCCGGAAGTTGGAAGCATACGAACAGGCATGGAAAGCCTATGAAGATTATTTGGAAGAATTGAAACAATATAATTCAAACTCAAAACATTAATGCTTATGACTAATTTATCGAAGATTGCCCTTGTGGGCGCAGCTACCCTTCTGGCAGCTGCTTGCGCAAAGGAAGTAGGGACCGAAAATCCCAACTTCAATGCAGAGACCAATGAGGTGGTAACTCAATTCGTTCTGAATGTTTCCACCCAGGGCGGTGCTGCCACCAAAATGTCCGCAGATGCTGCTCAGGCCGATCCCTCTGCCGGCACGTTTGTGTTCCGCGGCATAGACAACGCTAAACTATATTCTTATACCGAAACCCGAGGAGAAGGCGGTACCTACAAGGGAATCATGCCTGTGGATAAAAATGCCAACAAGGAACACGACCTTGCCGGTGTCCTATCGCCCGGAAGTATCTCCCTGAACAACTCCCGCCGTGTGCTGGAAATGTCCCTTCCCTTGAAGACCAATGTCCTCCTTTTCTACGGAAAAGCCCCGCAGGGTAATACCTACGATACTTATAGCGTTGATGACTGCTATGGAAAACTGGCCAAATACACCGTCGGATCCACAACCGATAATGTCGATATCGCCTTGCAACCCCGTATCGGCCAATCGGAATATACCAAGCTGACGACGATGGAAAACCTGATTGCCGGTATCATGTCGATGCTCCTGAACACACATCTCAGCTCCGGTCTTAAGATCGATGGGGATGATGCTCCGGAGTTAGTTGCGAACACATACAAGAATGACGTGACGCTTGCTTCCGATCTTTATTGGGAACGTTATTGCTTTGACGGTACAGGTGCGGTGACAGAAAAAAGTCCGATTGAACCCACTCATGAGCGCTATCCTTTGGAGAATAAGTTGAGCACCCTATACTCCCGTCTGACAACGATCCGTTCCGGCTCGTATGATGAGACGACCAATCCAACTGGAGTCAATGAAATCCGTGCCGGTTCCGGCGAGGCCATTATCAAAATGGCTACGGACCTTCTGACCGTACTCAACGAAGTACGCTGCGCCGACCCTATCAGCGATGCCGAAACTGTGGCCAAGTATTTCGCCGAAACGGTTTTTCAGCGGACGTTGAAATATTTTGCTGCCACTACCAACCCTACGGGTGCCCCTATCACCGGTGTAGGATTTAAGAATCATACTAATATCCTTACTGCTTATAGTGATGAGGCTGAGGTTGCTACACGTCCTGCGTATGGTACCCTTCCCACAGGTTTTACCTGGCCGACAGCGACTGATCTTGCCGGTATCGCATCCATTTCGCCTGCACTCTTCCCCGGTAACTTCAACCTACCCAGAGGTGCTGCCTACATCGCGTACGACAAGACCTCAAAGATGTTCTATTATCCTCAGGATTTTGATATTTCGGCCATGGGCGGAGCAGCTACCAGCTCCAGCAATGCAAAGAGCTACTATTATCCGGCCGAGCTGTTGTATTTTGGCAACAGCCCTATCCGCACTACCTCCAAAGATAAGGAGGTCAAGGATTATCCCGCCCATGCCGGTTCGGCAGATAATACGGAGACGACCAAGTATTGGGGAAATGAAGCCAGCTGGGGTACGGAATGGAGCGGTGATCAGGTAGAGGCCGCCACTCGTGCCGTTGCCATGAAATATGAAATCGGCTATGGCGTGGCCGCCCTGGAGACCAAGGTCAAATATGCCAAAGGCCTTGAAAACCTGAAGGACAACAACCATGCTGTGCAGAAGTTCTGGAATCCCGGTCTGAGCGACACTGATGAACCGGACAAGGATGTGCCCATCAAGGAGAACGGCCTCAGGTTGACAGGACTTGTGATTGGCGGCCAGAGCATCAAGATCGGCTGGGACCATCTGCCCGTCCCTGCTTCCGGGACCACATATTCTTATGGTTTCGTCTATGATAAGGCCATTCCCGCTTCTGCCCAGGCGGTTCCGGTAGCAACGGATACGGATGGAGAGCATCTTGCTTCCAACCCCAATTATACCCTTTTGTTCGACAACTTCCACGCTTCCGGCAAGGACGCTAATGGTATCTATGTCCCTGCAACTCAGGACAAGGTCTATATCGCTGTCGAGTTCCAGAACAATACAGGTGTGGACTTCTATGGCAATGCCAGTCTGATTGAGAACGGCGGTTATTTCTATCTGATTGGTCTGTTGGATCCTACGCTTGCCACTTTGGCAAACACGGTCACCTGGCCCACCGGTTATAAGATTCCTCCTTATACGGCTGCTGGCGGTTCCCAACAGGTCCAGCGCGTCTTTATCCAGGATTTCATGACCAAGGTAACGTTTACCCTGGGTGAGAACTCCCTGAAGTATGCTTATCTCACCGTTCCGGATCTGCGCGCCAGCTCCATGACTCTGGGTCTGAACGTGGACTTGACCTGGAAAAACGGTCTTGATTTCGGAGATGTTGTCTTAGGCGGTAATTAAGCCGGAAGATTGTGTCTGCAAGTCTCCGACAAATCCTATGTTTCTTCCTCGGGGCTGCAAGCGTTTGTGCCTGCAGCCTCGTGGATGAGGATTTGCGGGACTGCGAAAACAATTACGACCTGGATTACGAGCTGCGGATGGTGACCAATATGACTACGGAACTCCAGACGCAGCTGGGGCTGGCCGCAGACCTCCAGATTGCAGCGGCCTTGAAAGCCTATCTGGGCGATGTGTTTACGGACTATGCGCACGACGTGGATTTGAGTTTCTATGATGTGGTGGAGGATGTCGCTTTGGGCGATTCCGTCCGCCTGCATCACGAGAGTCACATCATGAACGCCAACCAAAGCAGTTATACGCTGTATATTCCTGTCCGTCAGTATATGCATCTGGCTGTTGCCAATATTGACAACAATGGGACGGTGAGCATGGAAGGGGACGAATTGTGCCATGGGGCGCGTCTGGTGCAGGTCGCCAGGGATACTGTCGAAAATCACCGGACCGGCCTCTTTACGGCCCGCCTGCCGATGCACATCCAGGAAGGGGAGGACCAGACCTTCGATGTGAGCCTGTACATGGCCAACTGTGCCAGTTCTCTGATATTGGATACCCTGGGCAGCCACATCAAGGACATCCGGGTGTATGCGTCAGGTTTTGCCACGGAGTTCAGCCTCTGTGACAGTGTCTATCGCTTCTCCCATCCGTCGGTGGTCCGCTCGGAGCGCATTGCACTGGATCAGCCGGGCTCCCTTTGTTTCACAACGGTGAGTTTTCCCTCCCGTGACGTAAGGCCCGACACTAAGGTTGTCATCGAAACGGAGGAGCCATTTGTTTCGGAATCGGCCGATGAAGCCATCTGGCAGTATGAGGTCTATACACGGATGCCTGACGGTAAAACGACAAAGAGCCTGCTGGGCATTTCCCAACCTCTCCGGGCCGGACAACTGAAAATCATCAAGGTGAGGGTTTTGGATGACGGCGCTGTGCAGCCCTTGGATTCTCAGGTGAGCGTGAATGTTGCGCTGGACTGGTCTCGCGGAATGGACTTCCCGGTGGAATTTTGATGGAAATGAATAAGAACGTGCATAAGTACTTGATGCCGGCGTTGTTGCTGTGCTTGCTGTCCTGCTCCCATAAGGGGATTGACGGTGTGGATGACAGTGCCGCCCGGGAACTTGTGCCCGTGGAATTCGCTTTTTCACTGGAAGGTGCGGAATCGGCCACCAAAGCCAATACATCGATTCTTACGGAACTGGACAATACAGAAGACGATGTGAACCACTTTCGCGGTATCGAAAATATCCGTGTACTGGCTTTCTCGGCCGATACTGAGGAGACGGAGGTGACGGAAGGTATGTTGACCATCAGTCCCATACGCCCCTTGCCTCCCATTGCCGGGATCTGGGACCGGACGGCCGTTTCCGGCAACGCCTATCATACCGGTCTGGTCCGGAATATACGGGCGCATCTGTACGCCAACGATGCCGCCGCATTTCCGGAAGGCACGTCCCATGTTGTACTGTACGGCAATGCTGGCCGCGTAGCCTGGGGGACCGTCCAGGAAGAAAAACACCTCAATGGCTCGCTCATCGAAGAAGGCATGGATGTGGAGGATGCCCCCAGCGGACGTTTTCGTACTTCCGGCATCAGTTTCTCTCCGGATCCCATCTATACGGGTGTGGTCTCCCCCCAGGCCACTCAGATCGCACAGCTTCTCACCGGTATTGCATCGGCCGTAACCTATACGCCTACCTATACTTATTATATCAACGGGGAGTGGGTCGAGGGGCATAACTCCATTACATGGAATGAAAATGTCTCGGAGACCAGTCTCAGGCAGTATTTCCGCTGGTTTACCGGCGATGGCGAACTGATGACCGGAGCAGGGGTGAGCGTCGAATATATGCTTTCCAACCTGTATGGCCGCTTGCTGCGTTTCAATAGTGACGATGACGAGCAGTATCAGCATATCGTGGGCGGTGTCGCATATCCCACTTATACCGAGGATGAAGAACATAACCGGGTTCCATTCACATACGGGCATCTCTATAACGGTCTTCGCCGGGAAATCCTTCGCCATTTCACCGCTCTGGAGAATTACCATCAGCTTGACTTGGATCCGGAGAATTATAAGGTCACCATTCCTGAAGAGCTGAGAAATTATCCCGTATCCCTCGGCTTGCCCGCTGGTGCTGCCGTGCTTCGCTGGAATGGTATCAAGTATGTTGTGGTTACCGAGGGCCTCGACGGCATAGCCGCGATGGATCATTACTGTTATATGCCGCCGCTCTATTATTATGTAAATACGCCTGTAAGCGCTTCACAGGAAAAGGATTTATCCGCTTTGTACACAGAATCCACCGGATCGTGGGCTCAGGTGTTGAATGCCTATCGGGACGGAAGGACGGTCCGCGCCACTACCCATTCGCTTGCTCTGGACAAACCGATAGTCTATGCAACGGGCATGCTGGTGGCCACCGTGCAGGCCAGCGCATCGCTTCTTCCGGACAACGACGACGACTCCAGAACCAACTGTTCCGTGACGGGCACCAATTTCCCTGTTACCGGTATTCTGCTGGGAAGCCAGTACAAGCAGCGTTTCAACTTTACACCCTATGAAGATGAGACGGAGTATTTCCTTTATGACAACCAGTTAGGAGACGTTTATCTGACAACGGCGAAATCGCACGATTTCCGAACACTGGTTTTGCCCACCCCCCAGGACGAGGATGTACTCTTTTTCCTGGAATTCAGGAATGATAGTGGCGCCACGTTTACCGGGGCCGAGGGACTCGTCCTCCCCGGCAACTATTTCTATCTGGCGGGGAAATTGGAAAAACCGACGGCCGAGGATATCGAAAACAATCTGGACCGTGTATTCATGAGCGACCACTACACACAGGTCAACTGCGTTGTCTCTTCTTTTGAAAACGCCCATGTGGCCGTTCCGGAAGTGGGGAACAGCCAGTTGGTCGTGGGTGTGCAGACCAGTATGAACTGGGTGATGTCCGCTTCTTCGTATGTCGTCCTTGACTGATGCCATGAAAAGAAGAGTTCTCATATTGCTTCTTTTACTGGCGGGTCTGCTGATGGCTTGCGAAACCAAATCGCAGCTCCAGCGCAGTCCCGAGGAGGAGTCCGCACTGGGTATCGCCATAGAATTCCCGGAAATGCAGGGTGTGAAGAGTTCTGTGGGCGAGTTGCCGGCATCTGATCTGGAGAATGTCATCCATACTCTTACTGTGTGGGTATTCCGCTCTGACGACAAAACTCCGGTCTCGTCTCCCTTGGAACTGGACGAAGAAGATTTTCCCGTCGGAGGCGGTGTCCGCCGATATTCCATCCCTGTGAGCAATGCTTTTGCAGCGGAAAAACCGCCGGTGGATGTTTTCGTCCTGGCCAATGCGGCGTCCATCGGCCTGGCAGAAGGCACGGATGCCCTTACGACGGACTCTGACTGGAGTGCCCTGCACGATGCTTTCTTTGGAGACTCCGACACAGAGCCGTACTATGGCTTTGGTCTGGGTGGTGGAAACATGAATAAGATTGTTCATAGTGTGGACCCTGACCTGGGATTGCCGATGAGTGCTTATGGACAGGAGATGGCGGTAGAGGGTGAAGATCTGGTGCTGCGGGTGAGAACGCTCAAGCTGAAGCGTATGGTCTCCCGTTTACGTTTTGTCTTCTGTAAGACCCGTACGGAGGGTGACGAGGCCGAGGAAGTGGCCATCAAGTCCATCAAAATGAAGCCCTATCTCATCCCCTTGCAGGAATATGTTTTCACTTCCAGAACAACCGGCATCAGGATTACCGAAACCGAACTGAATGATAATTATGATGAGCGGTACTATGAGATTCCCGGCCTTGAGACGATTGCCGAAAACGACAATCCGGAAGCTTTAATCTATGTGAACCAGGATCCGATCACGTATGATAACCTGCTGAACGAAGCTGTCGATGCCGGGAAGCTCACGGACTTGGGATATACCTACTTCCGCGAAAGCGACCAGCGTCTGTCGGGAACTATCGAATACGAGGTGGACGGCAAATCCCGGGTACACGAATTCAACATGGCAACGGCCGGTGATTTCGCCCGTAACCATACCTGGACGGTTTTCGGCTATTTTCTCAGTGGCCGAAACCTGCAGCTGGCCTTGAATGTACTTCCTTGGGATTACAATTTGTTCAATGTGGATTTCTCGGAGGAGTCGCTCAATGTAAAGTCCAAATTCAGGGTGGATGAAACCTCGGCGGAATTAATTGAAACATCCAAGGACCATTACGATGTCCATCTCCTGCCCGGATTGGCTGCAAAAGGGCATCTGACCATCACCACGCCGGTTGGCGGCAAGCTGATGATCAAGCCATCCGGAAACACTAAATCCTTTGTGGTTGATCCTACCGTCGCCTTTATCGACCCCACTGTGAACAATGGGCGCATCGATATCCTGGTGCGTCGAAATCCGGATATCGACGAAGATCTTACCGGTCATTATATCACCCTCTCTTTCTCTGTCGAGGCCGGAGAGCGTGTCATCGATGCGAACACCGAGGCCGTTGACATCATTTATAAGTTTATCCTGTGATCCGCCGCCTTTCATATCTGCTGTTGCCCTTGCTGCTTCTGTTGTCCTGCACCAAGGAAGAGGCGGTATGGGATGGCCCGGTGCTGGAGATTGCGCTCTTTACGCCGGACGATCCGGTTACGCGTGCCGGGGCGGATGGAACGCAGGACGGTATTAACAGATACAACGAAAATCTCATTTCCTGGGTTGATTTCTTCTTCTACCCGGACGGGAAGACGGATCAGGATGCTACCTATCATGTCCGCCGCACTTCCGGTAAACAGCGCAGCGACGTGATGCGTATCGAACTCACCTCCGAGCAGGTGAATTCCGTCATTTTCCCCAGCACACCCGAAGACATACGCAATTGTACCGTTTTCGCCCTGGTGAATTATCCCACTGTCCTGGTCGAGGACGAAGAAGATCTCAGCGGCACTTCGCTGACGGTATTGGAGGCCTTGAAGGTGGAGTCGGACTTCGTTTCTCCCTCCAACCATCGGCAGGCCCGTTTCCTGATGAGCGGCAAGTCCGGTATGACGCTTCGCGGCCGTGCCCAGGTTGTGGCAGGCACCACCACCATCGACCTGTTGCGTTATGCCTGTAAACTTACTGTAGGAGTGGATGTCTCTGATGTCGTGGAAGTGGACTTGCCCGAAGGACGGAAAGAGACGTGGCATCCGATGATCAGCGGAATGGAAATGTATCTGGTGAACGGCGTTACCGACGTCCTCCTTTCCGGAGAGCAGCCGGACGATCCCAAGTATTTCTCCTACAGGGAAAATGCCCTCCGCTTTGCCTATACGGATTTACAGGATGTCACCCATTTCTATTTCGAGAAGGATGGCAGTTACTATAACACGTATCCCACCTATACCTATCCCCAGAAATGGGAATATGGCTCTACGGAAAGCCCGCGGAAAGAACCCTATCTTAAGCTGGTTGTACCCTGGGTGAGGGATGCCGATCCTGCCCAAGGCATCTCACGGACGCAGAAGCAATATTATTACAAAGTGATGATTCCGGACGACCGCCGGCCCGAATATAAGAAGATGTTTCTCCGGAACAACTGGTATCACATCAATATCCGTGTGGGTATCCTGGGTTCTGAAACGGACGAGGCAGTGGTCCCTATCCTCTATGGTTCCTGTCACATTGCCTATTGGCAAGACAAGGATGTGGTGATCAAGGAAGCCGAAATCGGCAATGCCCGTTATCTGTCCGTAGAACAAGATACCTATGAGTTGCACAATGTGGAAAGCACGCAGATTCATTATACCACCAGCCATCCGATAGCTATAAAGGATATCCGGGTCACCCGCCCTTTTTATGGGACGGCTTTTTCCGGCACCTTCCAAGGCGCGACAATCTGTGTGGCGGGGAACGGTGACATTTATCCCAAGGGTCGCAAATACCTGGAGTATTCCGAGGAGCAGCGTAAGAACTTGAACGGTGGGCTGGACTGGTTCATTGATAATGGGACGTCCATTACGGTAAATCATCCCCTTGAAAACGACTACACCCTGAAATCATTTGACTATTCTCCCATAACCATGTCCATGACGCTGGTGCATGCCGACCGTCCGACAGACGAGAGCTTTATGAAGAAAGTCACGCTGTACCAGTACCCCGGCATCTATATTGAGCAGACGCCCAATGATGACCCTTTGACCGGCCCGGGTGGAAAACCGCTGCACTGGGGCTATGTATATATTGACAATGAGCAATACACGCTGGCCGATTATGACAGAGACTCCAATAACGATCAGGATACCCAATGGCGAAAAGACCATCTCTGGCGCGTTGTCTATTATTCTGACGGTGGCCGTGATATGACCAAGATCAGCGTGTCGGTGCTACCGGAAGATTCTGAGTTCATTATCGGCGATCCCCGGCAGGCCGAAGTGGATAATCTCCGTCCCGCTAGTGATTTCTTCCATGACGGCCCGGCCATCGAGGGCGGAACCCGTTCCCTGCAGCACTATTACCCTACAGAGAATTCGGACCGTACCATTGATATGATTGCACCTTGTTACCGCATTTCCACCAAGCTGTCCGGTATTGAGCACAACGGTATCACCTTTGAGAAAGCCAGGCAGCGTTGTGCCGCCTTCCAGGAAAATGGTTTTCCTGCCGGTCGCTGGCGTCTCCCTACTCGAGGAGAAATCCGTTTCATTGCCAAACTGTCCACCCTGGGTTTCTTCGAGTGGCAGTTCGGCGGCCACTACTGGTCGGCCAACGGTCCGGTTAATGTCAACAAGGATACAGGTGTGGTAACGGATTCCGACAGGGATATGAAAACCGGCATCGCCCTGCTTCGCTGCGTTTACGACAGCTGGTATTGGGGGGAAGACCGGGTCGATTTGGAAACATTTACTTGGGCAGATGCTGAGCGATGAAAAAGTGGTTGTTCATAACGTGTGTGGCCTTTTCGGCACTGCTTTCCTGTTCCCGTGAACCGGAAATGGAAGTCATCGACCCTAAGGAAGACGGGGGGAAGAAGGTGACCATTAGCTTCTCCCTGCCCGGTTTTGCTCCCGAAACCAAGGCATCGCTGGGTGAAGGAGGCGAACTGAATACCCTGCATCTGGCCGTTTTTGGCGGTTCGGACTACCTGAAAGAATATGTGCAGGCGGATCCTACGGTCACGACTGATTATACCTACTGGTCAACCGACAAGGACGGAAATCCGGAGAGTCATCAGGTCCCCAATTATAATTATACGGTGACCTTGGCCTTGTCGGAATCTCGCCGTACTGTGCATTTCTTGGGGAACGGCCCCGATATCCTTCCTTTCGGCTACGATACCTCCGTGATGCCTATACAGCTTAACTCTAACGGAGAAATGGGCTATTGGCAGATGATCGAACTGCCGAAAGGCATCCGTGCCAAGCGCGATGCAAACGATAATTACATCGACAAATACGGTCATTTGATCCCTGATGATGATGGGTATTATCCTACCCGGCCGTTGCAGGAGGGTGACTGGTGGCAGGATGCCGACCGTGGAAAGACCCGTTATGTGGCCGATGCCGCTACCGAAGCGGCTTTCCAGAATATCACCCTGGTCCGAAACTGGGCCAAGATTGTGCTGACGGCAACGGAGGATTCCAATTTCACGCCGTATTCCCTCGCGGCGGTGAATGTGCCTTCCCGCGGTTCGCTGGTCCCCTATAGCCCGGCTAAAGGATTCATTTCCAAAACCAATCCCAATGTGCTGAAGGATTATCAGGAATGTAGTTTCCCGGATCTGGAAGACACATTCGAATATCCCGGAAACCTTCCTTCCGGTACGATTTTCGACAATACGAAACCTGCTAAAGAAGACTTCGAATTCTTCAAGGGGTCGGAACAGACTATTATGCGCAACGGTGTGGCCAATGCCAACGGCGGCGCTGTTTATCTTTATGAGCGGCCTTCCCCGACGGCCAGCATTCCGCCTTCTTTCGTCATTATCTATGGTCATTACAGGAATGAGGATGATCTGGAGCACGAATGCGACTGTTTCTATAAAGTGGACCTGATGGAAGTCAAGAAAGTGGGAGAGGGCGATGACATGCAGTGGATTTCCCGCTACTATCCCATCTACCGTAACTTCAAGTATCAGGTAGTCATCAAAAAAATCCTGGCCCAGGGACATGCGACTCCGGAAGCCGCCGCCTCTTCTGCAGGAAGCGCGGACGTATCGGCCGATATCACGACCAGTCACCTGGCCGATATCTCGGATGGCTTGGGCCGCCTGCATATCATGCCCTGGATGGCGAAGACTTTTACCCGGGAGCATGATGCGGAACATCCGGTGACGGAACTGAGTGTGTTCTTCTCCCAGACATCCGATGGCGAGGCGGACATGGACCCTGCTTCCGTTACCGTGGAGCGCCTGGCTCCGGAGGATGGAGGTACGGATATAATCGGCATCCCCACCCTGGGTGATCCATATGACCCTTCACAACATGAAAATCCGGACCTTAAGCGAAAAGGTTGGCGGACTGTTTCTTTCACTACGGCAGCCGCGGGGCGGACAGTACGAAGCCAGACCATCCGCATTACGGGTACACATGAATTCGGCCGACTGTATCGTGATGTGATAATAACCATCCAGCCCATCCAGCCTATGCTGGTCACTTGCGGATACGAGCGAATCGCTGCCGCTAAGGGTAGTTCGCAGAACGTGACAGTGAGCATTCCGGACGGCTTGGTGGAATCCATGTTCCCGCTGGAATTCGTCCTGGAGCCGCAGGATAAGTCTTTGTCGCCGGACAATTCGGTCAAGAACAACAACCTGCCCGTCATTTGGAAGGAGTCCATCTCTACAGACGAAGGATATGCCGGTAAACCGACATTCCAGTTTGTGAAAACCATCTCCTGGGAAGACTATATGGGCCTTCCGCGATATGAGGATGAAGAGGAAAGGATGTGGCGCAGTTTTACTTGTCATTTCATTACCAACTGCGACGAGAACGCAACCAAGATTTGGGTTTATAACGAATTCTTCGACAAAAAATCGGCCCAATTCACCAACTTCCGTTATAAGTTCTTCCAGAACCTGGGCTTTTCCATCCCCTTCTCGGCCGATGAAAATATCAAGAATAAAAAGATTCCGCTCCATTTTGAGATGGTGGAAGATCCGGACCTTGTTTATCCGATCAGTTATCCGGTCATCACCATTGCTCCTTACGGCCTGATCCTGGAAGGAGAAGGGGTGACTCCGGGCCCCGACCCCGGTACCTATTATTTCCATCCCGAATCCCACAGCGTGGACCTCACCTTTACCTCTGTTGCTACATCCCCCGAGGATATTTCCGTCGACCTGACGGCCAACGAGTATTCTCCCGGACATACAAGAGTATGTCATTTCATAAATGCAGGCCTTTTGGACGGCCATCCGCTCAGCGCCGAAAATGGCGCAAAGTGGTCGGATAAAACATGGTCCAACGTAGCCTGGGGACATGTCAATAGGGACGGCAACAAAACTATTCTGTTGGGTTACAAGGACGATCCCGCCAAATTGAACACTCCGGTAACCGTCACTATCACAAGTGGATTGAAAGAACCCAAGGTGTTCGGCCAAGCTATCGCCTTCCCCTATGCGCCTCCCGTGCGTCATTCCACTTCCGACGAAGGCTATCATGAAATCGAGTTCCGCACAATAGAAGGTACACGTGATGTGATATTCTCCATGTCGTCGCCCGGCTATGTGACGGAATCTTTCACGCTGGGCCGTTTTATAGGTAATATCCGTACGATGCGTATTACCAGCGGCAATGCTTTCAAAAAGGGAAACACATACGGCTTTACCAAGGCGAATCCTTCTTTCGAATATGCTGAGGATAACGGTAAGGTAAAGGTGGAATTCAGCGATATTTCGGCCGATCCGAATGGATATGTCCTCTTTGATGAGGGCGGCACCTATACGCTTACCATCACCAGCTTGAACAGCAACCAGACGTTGTTCTATGTGGATTTGATTTTTGATACCAGTACCGGTACTGTGCAATGCCCCGAATCCTTCACCCCGAGTGTGGGTACCATCGAACGTTATCCGGGTTCCAACAATCAGTATGTCTGGTCCATTCCCCGTGGCAACCTCAGCGCTTCCACCAGCTTTAAGGTCCCTGACGGTCGAAAAGTCCGTCTCAATACGATGTATATCAAGTCGATGAACGGAACGCTTTACCGCAATGGCATCGCCATTCCTTAATGTTCCATCGGCCTCGTCTGTTATTTCACCTCAAAGCCGATACTGGCGGTGTTGCCTTGCTGGTCCACTACGGTGAGGGTGTGGAGGCCGGGGTCGGGGGCCAGGCGCAGCTGGTGCAGGAATCGGGTTTCCCCCACGTAGGTTTGGTCCAGGTGCCACCAGAGGGTGGCGTCGGGCCGATGATGCGCCGCCCGGAACACCACGCCCTCTACCGTGCCATCCAGCTGTCGGGGCAGGGAAAGCGTGGTTCCGGAAGCCGGGTATATGAATTCCACCGCCCGCTCCGAATTACTTTTTCTTGCGCCGATATATTCCGGATGATGCGGCTTGTAGAACCATTCCATGGCCGGCGGCAGTACAAAATCCCCGTCCCGGTGATAAGGGCAGGCTTCACTCTCCAGCCCTGCCGCAGGAATCAAAACAGTTTCGCTTTCCGGACAGTCCGGCCCTGCCAGCATGCCCGATAACGGACACACCTGTGCCCAGACGCCTTGACGTTTGTCATCCTGAGGAGCATCAGCGACGAAGGATCCCCCTGGATCTGGGAACCAGTTTTCATCGGCCGGCAGCAGGTTCAGAATGTCGAAGAGCACGGGACCGGCGGTCCGGGCGCCGGTCAGGCCCGGGACGCCCTGTCCGGCGGCGTTGCCGGTCCACACCCCGACCGCCCAGTCGGGCGTCACGCCCACGGCCCATGCGTCCCGGAATCCGTAACTGGTTCCCGTTTTCCAGGCCGCCTTCCGCACGGAACGGATCAGCCGCCAGTCCAGTTCATCCGGCCGATTTACCTCTTTCAATGCCTCGAAGGTATACCATAGGGCCACTGGATTCCAACTTCCGGGAGCAGGAGAGCCGGTTTTTGCTCCCGGAACATCTTTTTTTGCCTTCCCGGGAGCACCCGGGGCCGTTTTTGCTCCCGAACCGGTGGTGGTGGCCAGGTAATGGCGAACCAAGGCAGAGTATGCGGCCGTGATTTCGTTCAGGCGGCCTTCGCCGCCACCCAGGATGAGGGACAGGCCGTAGTGACCGGCATCGGCCGTCAGGGTAGTGAGCCCGGCTTCCTGCAGCAGGGCATGGAACTTGGCCACGCCGTACTGGCGGAGCAGGAACACGGCAGGCACGTTGAGCGAACGCGCCAGGGCTTCGGCGGCTGGCACGGCGCCATAGAACTGCCGGTCAAAGTTCTGCGGAGCGAATCCCCCCAGATTCACGGGAATATCCGGCAGCAGCGTCCGGGGCAGGATGATTCCTTCTTCCAAGGCTGCCGCGTACAGGAAAGGCTTCAGGATACTGCCCGTAGAGCGCGGCGCAGCGGCAATGTCCACCTGTGCGCCCGGCCGCTCCCGGCCTGCGGAAGCATTTCCTACATAAGCGATTACCTCTCCGCTGACATTGTCTATCACCAGGGCGGCCAGATCGGCCACATCCTCCTTGGCCAGGTCGTCGGAGCGGCGGCCGGTCACTTCCCGTACGGCTTTTTGCAGCGAGTAACGCAGGGTGGTTCTCGTTCGCACTCCGTCCGGGCAATGGCCTCATAAGTTTCCAGGCCGATATCCCCGTGCTCCAACAACCTCTTCAGCAGGCGGTTCCGCTTTTCCAACAGCGATTCCCGTCCGCGGCTCAGGTGCAGGGTGGAGGGAGCATTGGGTAGCACGGCCAGCGTGGCGGCTTCGGCCCAGGACAGTTCGGCGGCAGGCCGGCCGAAATAGCGCCAGGCCGCCGCTTCCAGACCCACCACATTACCTCCATAAGGAGCGTGGGCGGCATACAGGGCCAGGATTTCTTGCTTGCTGTAGCGAAGTTCCAAGCGAGTGGCCTGAACGGCCTCAATGGCTTTTTGCCATAGGGTTCGTTCCTTTTGCCTGGACAGGCGGATTACCTGCATGGAGAGGGTACTGCCGCCGCTTACTACGTGGCCGCTGCGGGCATTGTCCCGCGCCGCCCGCAGCAGGGCCAGCGGGTTCACGCCCGGATGCCACCAGAACGCCCGGTCTTCGAACTGGACCAGGGCGGTGGCATAGCGGACCGGCACCGCCGCGGTATCGGCCGGCGGAAAGCGCCACTGGCCATCGGCCGCAATGCGGGCTCCCAGGAGTTCGCCCTCGGCGCTCTCCACCACCGTGCAGTAGCTAACGCCGGGGAACAGATTCCTGGGCAGGCAGCACCACCACGCCAGCAACAACCCGGCGAGGGCAACAAGCAGCCCGGAGATTCTTCGTCGCTTACGCTCCTCAGAATGACAAGAGTCCTTCATTAACGCACCACGGTGGTCTGGCCGGAGGCGGTGGCGGCGTTCACGGCCGGTTCGTACATGGCTTCGCACACTACGGACGGCCAGAAGTAGCTGCCTTCGTAGGCGGCACGCATCTGCAGCGTGAAGGTCTTGTAACGGCCGGCGGGCAGGGCGAAGAACCAGTTGGCGCGGTCGTCGCGGATGTCCAGGTGGTCGTAGCCCTCCTGGGAAGACTCGCCGGTAAGCCGCTGATTCACAATCTCCCAGCCGGAAGGAACGGGCAGGGAAAGGGCCAGGTTCTCCACATCGCGGGGAAGCGTGCTGGTCACCTTCACCGTAGCGTGGATCCGCAGGCCTTGCTTAATGGGATAGGAGCCCGGCAGCAGCAGGGCGCCGTTCTCGTCGGTGTATTTTACCTCCAGTTTCAGGCCGTTGGAAACCGCCTTGGACAGGGGTTCGCGGCTCACTGTGAGCAGGGTGGCGTAAAGCGGGCCTTCCGCCGTATTCTTCACGGAACCGGTAGCCGGAACGCTGAGCATGGAGCCGGTGGATCCCACCTCCTTCCCATTCACTTCGGCCTTGATGCCGGCGGTGGGAAGTTGGTCGTACAGGTGCCGATAAGCTACTGCGGTAAAGGCGCTTTCCTGCGTGGAGAGCTGGCCGCCGCGCAGGGATTCGCCGGCCAGGGCCAGGGCATCGGCCACGCGTCCGTTCAGTACCAGGGCATCCAGGGCCACCATGCGGTCGCGGAGGGCAGTGCCGTAGGTGAGGTTATACGGCGTGTATTCGGGGAATTCGCGTCCCACGCCGTCCAGCAGCGTGCCGGCGGTCTGCTTCTTGCCGGCCAGGGCGTATGCGGAAGAAAGCATATAACGGGCGTTTTGGCCCAGCTTGCTGCTCTCGCGTAAACGGTTCATACCGGGCTGGTTGGCGCTTCCGGCCACGGCCAGGGTGTAAAGCCGATAAGCCTCGTCCAGTTGCAGGTATTCGTTGTCGGCCACCGAGCGATACAGTTGCGACTGCTTCTGCTGGAAGCCTTTCCAGGCCTTCAGCACCCCGGCGTTCACCTCGAATCCGGCCTTCTGGGCCAGCGTGAGGAAGTGACCGGCCATGGAGGAAACCCAGGTGTTGGAAGGACCGCTGCCCCAATAGGAGAAGCCGCCGTCGGCGCCTTGCCGGGCATAAAGCCGGCCGATAAGATCCGGAATCAGTTCCTGGGCCCGGGTGGCATCGGCCTCCTGCAGCATGGGCAGGAGTTCCAGCATAGTGAGGCCGCGGGCGCTCAGCTGTTCGGCACAGTCGTAGGGATAGTCGCGCATGGTCAGGTACAGCTGGCGGGTATCCAGGGCCGGGAAGCCGGCCAGTTGCAGCGTGCCGCCGTTTAGCTTACGGCTTTCGCCGGGCTGGAGGGTAAAGCGTTCTACCTGAGTAATTTCCGGTTGGGCGTTGCGAACGGGCAGGGCAATGTCTTCGGAGGCCTTGTGGCCGCCGCCGCTGGCCTGAACACTAATGTGCGCAGTGCCTTCTCCGTCCGTTGCCTGCAGGGCAAAATGCACCAGTTGGTCGCCCTTCCCGCTGAAGCGGACGGTCTGCGTGGCAGGACCGGTGAGCTTCACGGGGCCATCGGCCTTGATGGTTACCGTGGCTTCCTTCACATCGTCTTCCATGGCGAAGACATTCACCGGAACGCTGATGCTTTCGCCGCAGCCCAGCACGCGCGGCAGGGTGGTCACCACCATGAGCGGATTCTGCACCGGAACGGTCTTCACGGCGTTGCCATAGGCTCCTTCGTGCCCGGCGATGAGCATCACGCGCACGCTGCCAACGTATTGGGGCAGTTGCAGTTTCAAGACATCGGTTCCTTTTTCCAAAGTTCTGGGCGCCTGGAACAGCACCACCGGGTTGAAGCGGTTGTCCTTGCGGGCGTTACGGATGGCATCTTCGTCACCGCCGATGGCCGCCAGCGGCGAGAACTTCCCGCTGAAGGCGCCGATCACCTGGTCGAAGAGGTCCCAAGTCTTCACCCCCAGGGCTTCCGTCTGGTACATCTGGCTCCAGGGATCCGGGGTCTTGAAGGCCGTGATGTCCAGCAGACCTTCATCCACGATGGCCAGGGTATAGGTCATGGGTCGGCCGCTCTTCTCCTTCACTTTCACCAGGAAGGGTTCTTCCGGATGCAGCGTGGCGGGCATTTCCAGCACCGGCTCCAGGTGCGAAGCCGGGTTCTCCACCTTCACGCGCTGCACGCCGTACAGGCGCAGCGGGAGGTCGTTCACGGTGTTGCCATACGGCTGTAACAAAGTGATATGTACGTAGATATTGGGCGCCATGCCGGGTTCCACAGTGAAGGTCCAGGGGGTATCCTGATTGCCGGTGGACACCCATTCGCGGGCCAGTACGCCCGCTCCGTTCTCCAGGGAAACCAGGGCCTTGCCGCCCGGAGCGGCGGGAATGTAGACGGTAGCCTTTTCACCGGCCTTGTAGGCGGGCTTGTCCGTAGAGAAGCTTAGCATGGTGAGGGATTCGGGGTCCCGGCGGTCTGCGCGGCCCCGGTATTCGGGCCAGTCCACGGTGACCACCCGGCCGCTCACATGGCCGGAGTTCATGTCACGGGCCAGGATGAGGTATCGGCCCCATTCCGGATAGTTCTCCCGCAGGATAAAGTTCACATCCTGCGTACCGGAAGTAAGGATGCCGCTGCAGATCTTGCGCACGGATGGGCCGGACACATAGGCATCCAGTTCACCCTGTCCGGGGCTCTCCCACCACCAGTTCCAGCCG
>CAMYWP010000002.1 GCA_947302825.1 uncultured Bacteroidales bacterium | reverse complement strand
CGCGGCTTCCGCATCGAACTCAAGGAAGTGGAAGGCGTGCTGCAGGAATTCCCCGGCGTGAAGGACGTGACCGTACAGGCCTTCGACGCCCCGTCCGGCGGCAAATTCCTCGCCGCTTATGTGGTGGCCGACGGCACCTTCGACACCAAGGCCGCCGCCGACTTCATCCGCGAACGCAAGCCCCCGTATATGGTGCCCGCCGCCTGGATGCAGCTGGATGCCATCCCGCTGAACGTGAACCAGAAGGTGGACCGAAAGGCCCTGCCGGAAGCCGTTCCCACCAATATGGGTGAATATATCGCCCCCGTGGGCGAGACGGAGAAGGCCCTCTGCGCCATCTTCGCTGAAATCCTGGGTGTAGAGAAAGTGGGTGCCACCGAATCCTTCTTCGACCTGGGCGGCTCTTCCCTCATGGTTACCAACGTGATGGTAAACGCCGAAAAACAGGGACTGCACTTCGCCTATTCCGATGTCTTCTCCCATCCTTCGGCCCGTTCCCTGGCAGCCTTCCTGAAAGGCGATGCGGGCGTTCAGGCCCAGGACAGCAACATCACCGACTACGATTATTCGGCCATCGACGCCCTCCTGCAACAGAACAACCTGGAGTCCTTCCTGAAGGGCAAACCTATCCGCCTGGGCAAGAACATCCTCCTTACCGGCGCCACCGGCTTCCTGGGCATCCACGTGCTCAAGGAGCTACTGGAAACCACCGGTCCGGATACCACCATCTGGTGCCTGCTCCGTGAGAAGGGCACCCTGACTCCGGAGCGCCGCCTCAAGGAAATGATGGTGTACTACTTTGACAAAGACTACCGCAGCCTTTTTGGGAAGCGCATCCAACCCGTGGTGGGCGACATCACCCAGCCCCAGACCCTGGAGCCGCTGAAGGACATCGACATGGTGTTCAACTGCGCCGCCAACGTGAAGCACTTCTCCAAGGGAACGGACATCGAGGACATCAACTACGGCGGCGTGAAGAACCTGGTGGACTTCTGCGAAAAGAACGGCGCCTTCCTGGTACACGTGTCCACCGAAAGCGTGGGCGGCCTTACGCCGGGCAGTACCCCCAACACCCTCACGGAGCAGATGCTCTTCTTCGGCCAGCTCACTGACAACCAGTACGTCCATTCCAAGTTCCTGGCCGAAAGGCATATCCTGGAACACATGGTCCACGGAACGCTCCAGGCCAAGATCCTGCGCGCCGGCAACCTGTCGCCCCGCGCCCAAGACGGAGAGTTCCAGGTGAACCTGAACGCCAACGCCGCCATGGGCCGCCTGAAGGCCCTCAAGATGCTGGGCGCCTGCCCGTACCAGATGCTGGAGGGTCAGATGGAATTCTCGCCCATCGACCAATCGGCCCAGGCCATGGTGCTGCTGGCCCAGACGCCGCTGGAGAACTGCGTGTTCAACGTTTCCAACAACCACATCATCCCCATGGACGACATCTTCACCCGCCTGGAGAAGATAGACGGCCAGCCGCTGGAATATGTGGAGATGGCCGAATTCTCCCGCCGCGTGGAGCAGGCCAACGCCAATCCCGCCAAGACCCGCATCATGGCACCGCTGGTGGCTTATCAGCAATCGGCCGCCGAGACAGAAGGCGTGGAGACCCTGGCCTCCACCGTCTACACCATGCAGATCCTGCACCGTCTGGGCTTCCGCTGGGACCACACCTCCCGCGAGTACCTGGACCTCACTTTCGAAATGCTCCGAACCCTGCAATATTTTGGATAGTAAGTTATGACCTCTCCCCTTTCCCAAGCACAATTGAGCATGTTCCTGGCCAGCCAGGGACTGGACGATAAATCCGGCAACTACCAGCAGGCCCTGCTGTACAATCTGCCTCCCACCATAGACCTCCAGAAGTTTAAATCGGCCCTGGAGGCCTTTGTGGCGGCCCATCCCTATATCCTTTCGCACGTAGTGGAAGTGGACGGTGTCCCCTGCATGGAAGAATCTCAGGAGACCTGGAAGGCCGAAATCAAGGAAATAGACAGCATCGACCAGGTAAGAGGAACTTTTGCCCGAACCATGGACCTGCATAAGGACCGGCTATTCAGGCTGGAGCTCTTCAAAACGCCCGATGCCGCCTATTTTTACGCCGATTTCCACCACATCATCATGGACGGTGCCTGCATCCCCATCATGCTGCAGGATTTGGCTGCCGCCTACGACGGCCAGGAGGTCGCTGCAGAGAAGATGAGCGGGGCCGATGTGGCCCGCGAAGAGCAGGCACAGCGGGAAAGCGAAGCCTTCGAAGAGGCCAAGCAGTGGTTCGCACAGGAATTCGGCGCGGCCACGGAGACCGAAAGCCGCATTGTGCCGGATGTCTTTGGCGCCAAGCCTTCCGCCTATAAAGAGCTTATGGTGGAGCTGCCGCTGGACAGCGCCGCCATGCGGGAAGTCCTGGAGCGCTATCGCTACGCCGACAGCATCCTCTTTACCGCCCTCTTCGGCCTTACGCTGGCTTCCTGGAACGCCGACAACGCCGCCAGCTACTCTACCATCTGGAACGGCCGAAAAGGCGTGGCGGCCCGCACCGCTTTCACCATGTGCGTGCACACCCTGCCCGTCTTTGTGAACGCCACTCCGGACACGCCCATCAGCGAAGTCCTGGACCGTATGAAGGCACAGACCATGGGTCTGAGGGCCCGTCCGTTCTTCTCCATGGCCGACTGCGGCACCTACCTGGGCCTGGGCCCGGGCATCAACTTCGGTTTCCAGGGCCAGTTTGTACCGGAAACGCCCACCCTGTTCCTGGCCGGAGAACGCGTTCCGGGAGAAGACCTGCGCACCAATCCGCCTGGCCTCAACCTCACGGTGGAGCTCTTCACCCCGGTGGAGGGTCCTTACATGATGCGCTTCTGGTATCGGCCCAGCATGTATACGGAAGGCATCCTGAGGAATTTCGCAGAGAGCATGGCCGCCGCCACCCTGTCCCTCAAGAAGGCCGATACCGTGGGGCAGATGGAATTTGCCACGCCCGCCCAAATCAAGATCCTGGACGGCTTCAACCCCGGAAAATCCGTGGGCGAAACCGAAAAGACGGTGCTGGAGTTCTGGCGTCAGCGCGTAGAAGAAGCGCCGGACCAGATCGCCCTGGTTTGCGCCGATAAACAACTGACCTACAAGGAAGTGGACATCCTGTCCGACAACCTGGCCGCCCATATTGAAAAGACCGTGAAGCCCGGCCACGTGGTTTCCATCATCCTGGGCCGCAGCGAATACACCGTGATTGCCCCCATGGGTGTGCTCAAGGCCGGCTGCGCCTATCAGCCGCTGGATCCTTCCTATCCCAAGGAGCGCCTGCAGTTTATGGTAAAGGATGCATCGGCCGCCCTGCTCATCGCCGATGAAGGCCTGGCGGAACTGGTGGAAGGCTTCGAAGGTCCGGTGCTGCCCACCGCGGAGATTCCCGGCCTCCCCGAAGGCAAGCCCAAGTCCAGCCCCAAGCCCGACGACCTCTTCGTACTGCTGTACACCAGCGGTACCACCGGTACGCCCAAGGGCTGCATGCTCAACCACCGCAATGTGAGCCTCTTCGCCCAGCATCACGCCTGGCGCACGGGAATATCGGCCCAGAGCAAGCTCACGGCCTATTCCAGCTTTGGCTTCGACGCCTTTGTGGGCGACCTTTACGGTGCCCTGGTGGCCGGTGCAAGCCTGTATCTCATCCCCGAGGAAATCCGCCTGGACCTCAAGGCCCTGCATGATTATTTCGAGCAGAACGGCATCACCCACAGCTTCATGACCACCCAGGTGGCTACCCAGTTTGCCATCAACTATCCCAGTTGCAAGGGCCTGCAGGTACTGTACACCGGCGGCGAAAAACTTAGCGCGCTGCCGCTGCCCAAATACAAGCTCTTCAACTGCTACGGTCCTTCCGAGAGCCTCTGCTACGTGGTGTCCAAGGAGGTGAAGAAGCAGGAAATGAACATCCCTATCGGCGTTCCTCAGCCGGGCATTCACTGCTATATAGTGAATAAAGCCGGCCAACGCGTGCCCGTGGGTGCCGCCGGCGAACTGCTGGAGGCCGGCCTGCAGGTGGGCGACGGCTATCTGGGCCGTCCCGACAAAACCGCCGAATCCTTCGCCGACAACCCTTATGAGGCCGATCCCGCCTTCCGCCGTATGTACCGCACCGGCGACATCGTGCGCTACCGCGCCGACGGCGACATCGAATATATCGGCCGCAAGGATGCCCAGGTGAAGATCCGCGGCTTCCGCATCGAACTCAAGGAAGTGGAAGGCGTAATCCGCGATTATCCGGGCATCAAGGACGTGACCGTACAGGCCTTCGACCAGGAAGGCGGCGGCAAATACCTGGCCGCCTACGTAGTGAGCGACGAAACCATCGATATCACGGCCCTGAACGCGTATATCCTGGACCGCAAGCCGCCGTATATGGTCCCGTCCGTCACCATGCAGATTGACAGCATCCCCCTGAACGTGAACCAGAAGGTGGATGTGAAGGCCCTTCCCAAGCCGCAGGCCCAGAAGGCCGAAAACCAGGCGGCCGCCCCGCTGAACCTCCTGGAGGAAGAACTGTGTGCCCTGCTCAAGGAAACCACCGGCATCGAGGGCGCCTCGCTCACCGAACCCCTCATGCTCTACGGACTCAGCTCCCTGAGTGGTCTCCGTCTGGCCACCGAACTGTTCAAACGCTACGGCGTACAGGCCGATATGAACTCCTTTGCCAAGACCGCCACCATCCAGAGCATAGAGAACGAAATCCTCAAGATCTGGATGGCCGGAGACTCCTCCATCGCCTCCAGCGATGTGGAAATGTCGCTTCGTCCCCAGCCTCTCACCAACCAGCAGGCCGGCGTGTTCCTGGATTGCATGAAGGCCCCGCAGGAGACCATCTACAACATCCCCATGGTGTGGACCTTCCCCGGCGAAGTATCGGCCCAGGCCCTGCAGGAAGCGGTGCAGAAGGTGCTTTCGGCCCATCCCGCCCTGCGCTCCCGCTTCGAGCAAATCGATGGTCAGGTGTGCCAGGTGCCCTCCGACATCCCCATCCCCGTCACCATCAAGGAGGCCGATCTGGATGAAGAGAAAGAGAGTTTCATCATGCCCTTCGACCTGGCTAAAGGTCCGCTGGGCAAGGTGGAGATTGTACCTGGAAAGGACAAGACCTACCTCCTGAGCGACTTCCACCACCTGGTGTTCGACGGCCGCAGCTACGACATTTTCATCCAGGAAATCTGCGACGCCCTGGATGGCAAGGAGATTGCTCCCGAGGCCTACAATTATTACCAATACTCCGCGTGGCAGAAGGCCGCCGAAGGCAGCGAGGCCTATGCCCAGGCCCACGATTTCTTCGCCCAGCAGTTGGGCGCCCTGGAAAGCCCCTCCACCATTATTCCGGACCTGGAGCACGGCGACCAGCCCGGCCGCGAAACGTTCCTGCAGAAGTTCGTCCAGGCCGATATCCACCCGCTGTGCAAGCAGCTGGGAATCTCGCCCGCCAGCTTCTTCCTGGGCGCCGCCTACCTCACCCTGAGCGCCTACAACGCCAATAAGAAGGTGTACATCTGCACCATCAGCAACGGCCGCGGCAACCTCAAGACCGCCGACAGTTTCGGCATGTTTGTGAACACCCTGGCCCTGGCCGGAGACTGCTCCATCGAAAGCACCGAGGCCTTCCTGAAGCAGTGCGACCAGGACTTCCAGGCCACCCTGCAGCACCAGGACTATCCCTTCGCCAAGGTGGCCGCCGAATTCGGCTTCCAGCCGCAGGTGATGCTGGCCTATCAGGTGGGCGTGCTGGCCGATTACCGCGTGAACGGACAGCAGGTGAAGGGGGAAAACCTGGACGCCGGCGCCCCCAAGTTCCCGCTTAGCATCTATATCGACGGCACCGAGGGCAAGGAAGCCATCGTGCTGGGCTACGACAACAGCAAGTACAGCGAAGCCCTCATGCAGGCCTTTGCCGATGCCATGGAATGCGTGGTGCGCGGTCTGCTGAAGCATGAGAACCTGAATGAAGTTCCGTTTGTGGACGGCGATCGTCTCAAGGAGCTGGAGAGCTTCAACCACTTCACCCAGAAGGTAGATACCACCCAGACCATCGTGAGCCTCTTCCGGGAGCAGGCCCGCAAGACGCCCGACGCCCCCGCCGTGTGCTACGAAGACTTCACCTGCACCTATGCGCAGGCCGATGCCCTCACGGACCGTATCGCCGCCGCCATCGCCGCCAAGGGTCTGAAGACAGAGGACGTGGTGTCCGTGCTCATCGGCCGCAGCCAGTGGATGGCGCTGGCCTCGCTGGGTATCCTCAAGGCCGGCTGCGCTTATCAGCCGCTGGATCCTTCCTATCCGGAAGAGCGTCTGAACTTCATGGTAGGGGACGCATCGGCCAAACTTTTGATTGCCGATAAGGAGCTCCTGCCCATCCTGAAGGAGTACAAGGGTCCCGTGCTCACCACCGACCAGCTGGAAAGCCTGCCCGAAGGCCCCGTTCCCGAAGGCCCCAAGCCGGAAAACCTCTTTATCCTGCTGTATACCTCCGGTTCCACGGGCGTGCCCAAGGGCGTGATGCTGGAGCACCTGAACCTGGTTAATTTCTGCGCCTGGTACCGGGAATACTATAAGCTCACAGCGGGGAGCAAAGTGGCGGCCTACGCCAGCTACGGCTTCGACGCCTGTATGATGGATATGTACCCCGCCCTCACTACGGGGGCGTGCCTGTGCATCATCCCGGAGGAAACCCGCCACGATATGGGCCAGCTGGATGTCTTCATTACCGATAACGGCATTACGCACAGCTTTATGACCACTCAGGTGGGCGTGATGTATGCCAAGAACTATCCGGACAACAAGTCCCTCAAACATCTCTCCGTGGGCGGCGAGAAACTGGTTTCGATGGATCCGCCTTCCTATGGCTTCCACAACGGCTACGGTCCCACCGAGTGCACCATCTTCTCCACCATCTTCGACGTCAGGAAGCGCGAGGCCAACATTCCCATCGGCCACGCCCTGGACAACACCTTTATGTATGTGGTGGATACTGAGTTCCGCCGCCTGCCCATGGGGGCCGCCGGAGAACTGCTCATAGCCGGCGCCGGCGTGGGCCGCGGTTACCTCAACCGGCCCGACAAGACCGCCGAGTGCTTCATTCCCAATCCTTTCCAGGAGGGAATGCGGGCCTATCGCAGCGGCGATATCGTGCGCTGGCGCACGGACGGCAACATCGAGTACGTAGGCCGTCAGGACGGTCAGGTGAAGATCCGCGGTTTCCGTATCGAACTCAAGGAGGTGGAGGAAGTGCTGCGCGAATGCCCGGGCGTGAAAGACGTCACGGTGCAAGCCTTCGACAACCCTTCCGGCGGCAAGTTCATAGCCGCTTATGTGGTGTCTGACGGCAAGTTTGACATCCCGGCCGCTAAAGCCTTCATCCAGGAGCGCAAGCCGCCGTATATGGTCCCTGCCGCCTTCGTCCAGCTGGATAAGATTCCGCTGAACGTGAACCAGAAGGTAGACCGCAAGGCCCTGCCCAAACCTACGCCCGACACCAGCGCCGAATACGTGGCCCCCGCCACCGATCTGGAAAAGAACCTGTGCGAGATTTTCGGCGAGGTCCTGGGTATGGAGAAGGTAAGTGCTACGGACAACTTCTTCGACCTGGGCGGTTCTTCGCTCATGGTGACGAATGTGCTGGTGGGTGCCGAAAAACGCGGCCTCAAGTTTGCCTATGCCGATGTCTTCGCGCATCCCACCGCCCGCGACCTGGCCGCCTTCCTGGGCGGCGGCGCCCCTGCTCCCAAGGAGGACAGCGAGGTGAGCGAATACGACTATTCGGCCATCGATGCCCTGCTTGCCGGCAATACGCTGGAAGCCCTGCAGAACGGGAAAATGCAAAACCTGGAAGGCCAGATTCTCCTTACCGGTGCCACCGGCTTCCTGGGCATCCACATGCTGCGTGACCTCCTGGAGACCACCTCGGAAGACACCGTAATCTGGTGCCTGCTCAGGCCTAAGGGAACCCTCTCCGCGGAACGGCGCCTGAAAGAAATGCTGGTGTACTACTTCGCAAAGGATTATCGGCCGCTCTTTGGCAAGCGTATCCGCATTGTGAACGGTGACATTACCAATCCGGCCGTCTTCGACTCCCTGAAGGCCTCCGGCATGCACTGGTCCGTGGTGGTGAACTGCGCGGCCAACGTGAAGCACTTCTCCAAGGGAACGGATATCGAGGACATTAACTACGGCGGTGTCAAGAACCTCTGCGCCTTCTGCGAGGCCACGGCAGCCCGCCTGGTACACGTTTCCACGGAGAGCGTAGCCGGAATGAGCCTCGGCAGCCATCCCAATCAGCTCACCGAGCAGCAGCTGTACTTCGGCCAGATAACGGCCAACCAGTACATCCATTCCAAGTTCCTGGCCGAAAGGTACATCCTGGAGCGTATGGCCGCCGGTGTCCTCAACGCCAAGATCCTGCGCGCCGGCAACCTGTCACCCAGATCGGCCGATGGCGAGTTCCAGGTGAACCTGAACGCCAACTCGGCCATGGGACGCCTCCGGGCGTACAAACTGGTGGGCGCCTGCCCGTATTCCCTGCTGGATTCCAAGATGGAGTTCTCGCCCATCGACGACAGCGCCCGCGCCATGGTGCTGCTGGCATGCACGCCGCGCGAGAACTGCGTCTTCAACGTTTCCAACAACCACCTGCTGCCCATGGAAGACATTGTCTCCCGCCTGCGGCTCATCGACGGAAACAAAGTGGATTACGTGGAATTCCAGGAATTCCTGTCCCGGATGCAGGCCGTCATGGCCCAGCCGGACAAGGCCCCGCTGTTAAGCAGCATCGTGGCCTATGTCCAGTCGCCCACCGAGGAAGAGATGGTGGTGAACCAGCCTTCCGTGCACTTCACCATGCAGGTGCTGTACCGACTGGGCTTCGCCTGGGACCACACCTCCTCCCAGTATGTAGACATGATTTTCGAAATGCTCCGCACCCTCCGGTACTTCGATTAGAGCCGCCTCGGCGCGTGGAATGCACAGAAGGCCGTTTTTCTGCCGAGGTGGCAAGGAAAACGGCCTTTATCGGCGAAAACCCGGCCGCCTCGGCAAACAGAACGCACAGAACCGCGATTTCCCGCCGAGGCGGTTCGGTGTGTCTACCAGAGGAAGTTGTTGAAGGGATATCGGCCGGCGTGGATTTCGGCCACGATTTTGTAAAGGTCGTTGCGGAGCTTTTCGATGCCGATTTTCTCCTTGGCCGAGATGAAGATGCAGGGCGTCTTCTCTTCGGCGATCCAACTGTTCTTGAGTTCTTCCAGCGTGCGGTTCACGGGTTGTTTGGGCGTGAGGGAGAATTCGTCGTAGGGCTCGTAGGTGTACGCGTCCACCTTGTTGAAGACCACGTACACGGGCTTGTTGGCGGCGCCGATATCCCGCAGTGTCCTCTCCACCACCTCCATCTGCTCCTCGAAGTCGGGATGGGAGATGTCCACCACGTGCACCAGGACATCGGCCTCGCGGACCTCATCCAAAGTGCTCTTGAATGCTTCCACCAGCTGGGTGGGCAGCTTGCGGATGAAACCTACGGTGTCGGACAATAGGAAGGGCACGTTCTCGATGACCACCTTACGTACAGTAGTATCCAGGGTGGCGAAAAGCTTGTTCTCTGCAAACACGTCGCTCTTGGCCAGCAGGTTCATCAGGGTGCTTTTTCCCACATTGGTATACCCCACGAGGGCTAAACGCACCAGAGAGCCTCTATTGCCCCTTTGCGTGGCCATCTGCTTGTCCACCTTCTTGAGGTCTTCCTTGAGCTTGGAAATGCGCTGCTTTACGATTCGGCGGTCGATTTCAATCTGGGTCTCACCCATACCGCCGCGGGTTCCCATACCGCCCCGCTGCCGTTCCAGGTGCGTCCACATGCCGGCCAGGCGGGGCAGCATGTAGTTGTAATGCGCCAGTTCCACCTGCATCTTGGCATAGGAGGTCTTGGCCCGCTGGGCGAAGATTTCCAGAATCAGACTGGTACGGTCAATGACGTCGCTGCAGGCAATCACCTTTTCGATGTTACGCTGCTGCATGCCCGTGAGTTCGTCGTCGAAAATCACGTACTCAATCTCGTTCTCCTGGCAGTATTCCTTGATTTCATCCAGTTTACCCGGACCGATATAAGTGGCCTTGTCCGGCCGGTCCAGCCGCTGGGTGAACATCTTGTCCGGGATGGCACCGGCCGTTTCGGCCAGGAAGGCCAACTCGTCCAGGTATTCCTGCACCTTGCGTTCGCCACCCTTCTCCAGGATGACGCCCACAAAGACAGCCTTATTGGTTTTGAATTCACTCATAGACTGCAAATATACGAAGAAAATGGAGATTCTACGCTTGGAGGGAAATCGTAAAAAAGGTACAAAAAACACCTGAAACAACACAATCTTTTTTACGATTCTTGGATTCCCTGACAAGTATGCATACCTTGCCGGCATGAAGGAATCGTATCATATCTGCTTCACCTCACACAACGAAGTAATGTTCCGTGATGAGGAAGACCACGGAATGTTCGTGAACCTGATGGCGCTGCGGGGGTTTGCGGAAGACACTGAAATCATTGTCGACGCAGAAATGTCCACGCATGTGCACCAGAACGTTTTTTCGGCACGTCCCATGCGCTACGCGTCAAATCTCAGAATGTCATACACCCGTTATTTCAACCACAAGTACGACAGGAAAGGGCGCCTGGGAGAAAAGTACACTTTTCTGCTCAAAGTGGACGGGCCTGTTCACCAGATGGTGCTGGAGAACTATATCCTCCGACAGGGCTTGCATCACGCCGCGTCAGCAACAGCTCTCGGATATCCCTATTGTGCTGTCCGTGAGTTGTTTGCGCAGGACATTGGCCTGCAGGCCGACCTCCCCGTTCCCATGAGCCGATCCTATATGGCCACCTTCCTTCCCCGCTATGCGGAGTTCCCGGACCAATACCAGATGACGGAGAAGGGCGTGTTTGCACGCAGTAGTTTCATGGAAATCCGCCGTGCGGAACAGTACTATATTTCTCCCCGTAACTACTTGTATCAAATGAACCGGCTCACCGACGATAGTTGGATACAGGAGCAGTTGAAAGACAACAGCGGCAAGCCCATCAGCCTGGCCGATATCGAGCACGCCGATGAACACTCTATTGCCCAAATGCTAAAGAACGAGAGCGGTCGCCTGTTCAGCCGCTCCCGCCTGCAGGACCTGGATGTCTGCCGACTGATAGATAACGACCTTATACGGAGCTACGGAGCCACTTCCGTTTATCATCTCACCGATAGCCAGAAGCAAAAGATTGCACGCACGCTTTCCTACGATTTCCATCTTCCCCAACATCAAATTCGACGATGCCTGGTGCTGGGCTAGGGGCTGGGGATGCCGCCTCTGCAGGAAATCGCGGTTCTGTGCGTTCTGTGTGCCGAGGCGGCAAGATTTTCGCCGATAAGGGCCGTTTTCCTTGCCACCTCGGCAGAAAAACGGCCTTCTATGCATTCTAGGTGCCGAGGCGGCGCGGAGAATAAAATGGCCTCCCGGAATGCGGGAGGCCGTTTTGATTGAGGAGTTGGGAGATTAGTCCAGGGAGATCAGGCTGTTGTAGTCGGTCTCGGCCTTGGGAATCTTCCAGGTCCAGCGGTTGCCGTCTTCCACGTTGATGGTCACGGCGAAGGCATCGTTGAAGTTGCCGCCGTTGGCCTTGTTCTTGCGGACGATGGGCTCGTTCCAGCGCTTGTAGTCGTACCAGTCGAAGCCTTCACCCCAGAGGTCTACACGACGATAGAGCTTCACTTCCTTCAGAAGGTCGGCGCCGGTCTTGGTGCAGTTGTAGGAAGGGTTCAGGTTCTTGTTCAGCTCGTTCAGGAGAGCCTGTACGGAAGCGTCCTGACCACCCAGGTGGCACTTGGCTTCGGCCTCGGCCAGGTACATTTCGGCGCTGCGGTAGATGTTGAAGCTACCGCCGCCCGGCATGAAGGTGGCCAAGAACTTAAACTGCATATACTGATACACCAGGCTGGTGCTGTACAGCTTGTCACCATACTCGGCGAAAGCGCGCTTGTACAGGGTCTTGGTGCTACGGCCGGCGGCATTGAGCTCCTTGGCTTCGGCAGCCGTGGGCTCCAGCCACATCTTGCGGCGGGCATCCGTGGTGGGAATCTGGTCGTAGAGTTCCTTGCTGATGGCCAGCGGATAGTTACGCTGCATGGAGGAGCTGGCGTTGCAGGCCTGATAGGCAAAGAAGGAGTAGTAGTAGATGGTCTGGTCCTGGGCCTCATAGACACCCCAGATCCATTCGTTGTTCTCATCGGAGAAACCGCCATCCATGTACTGAGACTTGCTCATGAGCGGGTGACCGGCACGGGCCAGAGGAGCGCATTCGGCTGCGGTTTTCCAGTCTTCGCGAACCAAGGCGGCGCGGGTCTTCACGGCGTAGGCCACATTCAGGTTAGGCTTGTAGAATTCATCGGCGCCACGGTCCTTACCGCTGGACTTGAACAGGGAGATGGCTTCGTCGCAGTCTTTGTAGATCTGGGCGTAGCATTCGGTCTGGGTGCTCAGCGGAATGTCGTACTTGCCTTCCTCGTTGGTTTCGCTGGTCAGACGCAGGGCCACACCATTGGCGGCGCCATTGTTGCTGTCCTGCCAACGATACGCATACAGCTGCATCAGCATGGTGTAGGCGTGGGCGCGGAAAGTGAGGGCCTGGGCCTTGATGAAACCGCGGTCGCCTTCGGTGCCTTCGGCATTGTCTACGTTCTCGATCACCTGGTTGGCGTTGGAGATGATCTTATAGTAATAGTACCAAGGATAGCAGAGATAGGAGGAGTTCACCTGCTCATTGTAGGTGTGGTTCCACAGGGCGGCCCAACCGGTCTGGTTGCAACGCTGCAGGTCGTTACCAAAGTTGCCGTACCAGGTCTTGATGGTGCCTTCACCATTGAGACCCTGCTGGCTCCAGTACTGGGTGGTCATCATCTTGCACATACCGTTGATGGCCAGGTCGCAGTTGGCGGTGGTGGCAAAAATGGTAGCGGGAGACTCAGCGCTCTCGGGAGCGGTTTCCATATAATCCTTGGCGCAGGAGGCTGCCAGGGAGAGAGCCGCAAAAACAAGGGAGATTCTGATGATATTTTTCATGACTTTCATCTCTTTAAAGGGTTAGAAGCGGAGCGTAAGACCACCGCTGATCACGCGGGCAGTAACGAAGTCGTTGCTGCTGGTGGTACCACTGAAGTTATACTGCGGGTTCAAACCCTTGCGGGCCGAGAAGGTGGCCAGGTTCTCGCAGGTGACATTGATGGACAGGCCCTGCATCTGCAGCGGCTTGAGGAGCTTCTTGGGCAGCTCATAGGAGAGGGTGATGTTCTTGATCACCAGGTAGTTACCGGAAACCAGCCAACGGGTGGAGGTGCCGGCGTTGTTGGAGATGGAGACATCCGTGCCGTCCATGTTATAGGTATTGAAGGTGTACAGCATGGGAACGCCGTTGGGATCGATACGGCTGGGGCTGTCCACGGTCATGCCGGCGGGAGCCTCCGTCCAGCTCTTGAGGTTGTCCACGTGGGCGCTGCTAGGGGTAGCGCCGATACCCATCTTGCCGGCATAGATACCGTCATACACCTTGGAGCCCAGGGAGTAAGTGAAGAGGGTGCTCAGGCTCAGGCCGTTCCAGCTCACGTTCAGGCCGAAGCTACCGTAAGCGGTAGGGGTGGCGGTGCCGGACCAGTCCTTCTTACCATAGGAACCCGGGTTCCAGACATAAGGAGCGCCATTGATGATGGTGTAGTTGCTGGCAGCCATCAGGGAGTGAGCGTTACCTTCGGCATCTTCCTTGGTACCGTAGAGAACAGTACCGTCGGCGGTGTTGTCATCGGTAATGTAGAAGCGTTCGTCGTCAAACTTATACAGGGACAGACCGGTGAGCTGATCCACGCCGACATACTGGTACAGCCAGAAGGCATAGCGGTCGCCGCCTTCCACGAAGCGCTTGGTACCGTCGATGATACCATCCTTGCGGTTCTGCTCCGGCAGGGAGATGATCCGGTTCTTCAGGAATGTGGCGTTGGCGAAGATGTTCACGCGCCAGTTGCGGCTGCGGACGATGTCGAAGTCGGCCTCGATTTCAACACCACGGTTGCTCATGGTACCGATATTCTGGGTGATGGAAGGGTTGGAGGAGCTGGTGGAAGTACCGCCGGCGCTCACGGGCAGGATCACGTTGAAGAGCAGGTCCTTGTTACGACGGTCGAAGTACTCGATGTTGAAGTTCCAGCGGTTGAACAGGCGGGATTCGATACCCACGCCCCAGGACTGACCGGTTTCCCACTTGAGGTCGTAGTTGGGCAGCTGGGAAATCCAGTAGGCACCCTTGTTGGCGTTCTGGCCGGAGGTGTAGAGGGCCTGGTAACCGTAGTAACCGGAACCGGAGTCATTACCCACTTCACCGAAGTCGGCGCGCAGCTTGAGGCTGTTCACCCAAGTGACGTTCTTCATGAATTCTTCCTTGGAGATCATCCAGTTGGCACCTACGCTCCAGAAGTTACCCCAACGGGCATTCGTGGCAAAACGGGAAGAACCGTCACGACGGAAGGAAGCCTCCACGTTGTATTTGTCCATATAATTATAACGCACGCGGGAGAGGTAGCTTTCCGTACGGTAGTTGTTGCCGTAGTTGTACAGGCTGGTGATTTCCGTGAAGTTACGCAGGTGGTTCACGCCGGGGAAAACCTCGTTGGTCTTGTAGCCATAGAGATAATCGTAGAAGTTGGCGTAGTTTTCGTGGCCCAGGAGCACGTTCACGTTGTGCTGGCCGAACTGGTGGCTCCAGCGCAGCTGCTGCTGGAAGGTGTAGTTCTTATAATTGTACTCGTTGCGGCTGCCGCGGCCGTTGTTACCCTTACCGTCGCCGATCACAGCGGAGTTATAGGTCTGTTCGGTATCAGAGCGCAGGCCCAGGTTACCAGTGATGGTGAGGGTGAAGTCTTTCAGGAAGTAGAACTCGGCGGTGGCGATGGCGTTCATGGTATTGCGAACGCTCTTGTCCTGGTTCAGTTCGTTCTCCCAGATGACGTGACGGTCGGCGTACTGGTTACGGGTGATCACCGTCTGGCCGTTGGCGTCGATGTAGGAACCGGGATCGTACTGCTTGTTGCCGTTGGCATCCAGGATATATTCGCCGGTGTTGATGTCGTGCAGGTGCACAGGGTAGATGGGAGCGATGTTACGGCAATACATCCAGGGGTTCACATAGGAAGAAGAACCGGTGGAAGTGTTGTTGAAGTTCTGGTGGGTCACGTTCACGTTGAAGCCCAACTTCATGTAGGTGGTAGGACGGATGTTCACGGCAGCGCGGCCGGAAAGACGGTCGAAGGTAGAGGTCTTGAGGTAACCGTTCTCATCCAGGTAACCTACGGACATGTAGTAGTCGCTCTTGTTGGTGGCACCGCTGGCGGAAACGTTGTATTCCTGGCGGAAACCGGGCTTGATAGCCTGGCCGAACCAGTCGATATCATCCTTGTAGCCGTTCTTGATGTTGGCGCCGGAAACCAATTTGCCGTTTTGGAACAGGGCGTTGTCGGCCTTGTCGAAGATGTTCAGATACAGACGCTCTGCGATGAGGTTTTCGTTGGCATAAGTGACAGCATCCGCGGCAGTATCGCCATAATAATACTGACGGTCGTTCTTCAGGCCGGCCCATGCGATTTCCATATACTCGCTGGCATTGGCCAGGTCGTACTCGGGAATACCTCTTTCATAAACACCCATGTTCATGCTGGCGGTCACGGAGAAGCGGCCTTCGGAGCCCTTCTTGGTGGTGATGAGGATAACACCGTTGGAAGCGCGGTTACCGTACAGGGCAGCAGAAGCGGCATCCTTCAGGACGGTCATGCTCTCGATGTCGGCGGGGTTCAGGTCGGCGATGTTGCCACCGAAAGGAACGCCATCGATCACGTACAGGGGGCTGTAGCTACCGTTCACGGTACCGTTACCACGGATCATGATGGACGGGCTGGAACCGGGGTTACCATAGGTGCTGTTCACCTGGACACCGGTTACGGCGCCTTCCAGGGCGGCGGTAACGGAAGAAGTGGGACGGTTGGCAATCTTGTCGGCGCTAACCGAGGAGATGGCACCCGTGAGGGTGGAGCGCTTGGCGGCACCATAAGCGATGGTGACCACGGCCTCTTCCAACAGTTCGTTGTCGGGTTCCAGGGCCACGTTCACCACATTCTGGATGGGCACCTCTACGGTAACCATGCCGATGCAGGAGATTTCCAGGGTCTTGGCGCTGGCGGGAATGCCGGACAAAACGAAATTACCATTGACATCCGTCATGACACCGATAGTAGTTCCTTTCACTACCACGCCGGCGCCAACGGCTGCAGAGCCGTCTTCGGCGAGCGTAACCTTACCAGTGACAGTACGGGTCTGCTGTGCAAAGGCAAGTCCCAGAGACAGGATCAAGCCCAGCATAGATAAAACAAGTTTTTTACCCATAGTTGGTCAAGTTTATAATTAGAATAACAAAAAGTAAAATTTCTTCAGTTTGCAATTATACGCGAATATTTCCAAAAAAAAAAGAAATTGGCGGTTTTTCGAACAGTTTACAGGCAGAGCGGACCAAAAATCGAAACCAAGATGTTATTAAAAACAGGAAAAATGACGCCAATTATTTTGAGGTCATAAAAATTTAAATTAGCACAAATCTTTCTTCTTTTAGTAAAGCTCCTTACCGGAAGCCAACTACAAGTGGACCTACTTCGTTCCCCAAAAGGAACTGGACTACAATCCTCTGATTCGGAATTAAGCCCAGACAAAACGGAACCCCGTGGTGCTAAACGCTTGATTTAAAGCGAGTTGTGTAAAATCGATTATGCCGTTCCGCATAATCGATTTTACGTTATACGCTGATTTTCAGACATTTACCTCCACGGGGTATTTTTGCCCTTCCGTGCAAGAATTCCCCCTGCCGTTGGTTTATAATAAACAAAGTTGTATTTTTGCAGTTCTATATGATTTGGTTATGAGAGTCAAGTGTTTCTTGCCGGCTGTCCTGCTTGCACTGTGTCTGCTTCCCGCTCCCAAGAGCTGGGGACAGGACTACCAGCAGCAGGCGGGAGAGCTGTCCACACTATACCGGGGCAGAATTCCCAATCCCTACACCATCCGCTATAACGGTACCTTTTATGTGGAAACCCGTCGTTACGGAAGGGGAAATATCCTGTACAACGGCAAATTGTACCGGGATGTGATCCTGAACATGGACGCCAATTTCCAGGAACTCATCGTGCGGCCCACCGAGCTGGGCTCAGGTGTGGTTTTGTCCCGCGAGCAGGTGGCCTGGTTCACCATGGGCCCCTCCCTCTTCATCAATATGCGGTATCTGGGCTATCAGGAGGCTCCGGAAGGCTATCTTCTCCTGCTCCGCGATGGCAAACAGCCCTTGCTGCGGCACATCCGCAAGTCTTTGCGCACGGAAGTGAACCAGCGGGAAACCGCCGATATGGACGGCAACTTCGACCCCACCGTGGTGAATTTCTTCGCCCGTTCGGAAACCAACTACGTGCTGGAAAACGGGCAGCTGCGCAAAATCCGCCCCCGGGCAATGAAAAGAAGGCTCAAGGCCGCGCCGGACGAAGGCCCCAGCCCCCTGGACGGGCAGATGTTCCAATGGCACCCTTCGGCCAACAGCCACACCGACGGGCAGGTTCCCGCCCAGGCCAGCCTGAGCAAGGGCATCGGCCTGCCGGAAGGTTTCTTTGAAGACAAGAAGGCCGATACCACCACCGTCCGCTATGCCCAGAACGCCCTCACGGCCACCTACCGCAATAAAGTGTACACCCTGGGCGAGGCCGGCAAAGCCAAGGGCGGCAAAGCCACGGTGAGCGGCGTCATCTATGAGGCCGAAAGCGGAGAACCCCTCCCCGGCGTGGTGGTTTACGATGAAAATACGGCCACCTACACCCGCAGCAACGCCCGCGGCCAGTACAGCATCAGCCTTCCCACCGGCAGCAACCTCCTCAACTTCAACGCCGAATCCAAGGAAGACCTGGCCCTCAAGATCGACCTCCTGTCCAACGGCACGCTGGACATCGTCATGACCGAAAAGATCACCCTGCTCAAGGGCGCCCTCATTTCGGCCGAAAGCATGCGGGAACACCGCAACACCGCCATGGGAGTGGAAAGCGTGAGCATGAAGACCATCGGCAAGATTCCTTCGGCCTTCGGCGAGGGCGACATCATCAAGGCCGTGCTCACCCTGCCGGGCGTCAAGAGCGTGGGCGAGGCCTCGGGCGGCTTCAACGTGCGTGGTGGATCGGCCGATCAGAACCTCATCCTCTTCAACGACAACACCATCTACAACCCCAGCCACCTCTTCGGCATGTTCTCCTCCTTCAATCCGGACCTGGTGGATGGCGTGGAACTGTACAAGAGCTCCATTCCGGCCGAATACGGCGGACGCATCTCTTCGGTGCTCAGCGTCAAAAGCAAGGAGGGCGACCGCAATAAGGTAAAGGGTTCGCTGGGTATCGGCCTCCTAACCAGCCGCGGTCACATCGAAGGCCCGCTGGGGAAGAAGACCCATTTCATCGCCGGCGGCCGCATCGCCTATTCCGACTGGATCCTCAAACTCCTGCCGGCCAATAGCGCCTACGCTGGCGGCGGGGCCGGTTTCGGCGACGCCAACCTGGGGCTTACGCATCATTTTGACGACAACAATTCCCTGCAGGTGTTCGGCTATTTCGCCACCGACCGCTTCTCTTTCAGCGGAGACACCACCTTCCGCTACACCAACATCAATGCATCGGCCACCTACAGGCACAAGGGCCAGAACGGCGACAGTTTCAAGTTGAGTGCCGGCTACGACCATTACACCAATACGGTGGGCGTGCACAACTGGGAAGGCGGAGCCTACGACCTGCAAACATTTATCCGCCAAGCGTTTATCAAGGCCAACCAGCGCCTTCCGCTGGGCAATCACAAGCTTAGTTTCGGCCTGGACATCGTGGGCTACGGCCTGGATCCGGGCATCCTGAATCCTTTTGGGGACGCTTCCCAAATCAAGGCCGCCAGACTGAACAGGGAGCTGGGCATCGAGCCGGCCATTTATGCCTCCGACGACTGGGCCCTGGCCGAACAGTTCTCCCTGGAAGGCGGCATCCGCCTGTCCTCCTTCCTGGCCCTGAACCCCAGCAAATTCTATGTGGGGCCCGAATTCCGCTTATCGGCCAAATATTCGCCCCTGCAGACCCTGAGCTTCAAGGCCGGTTTCAACACCCTGCAGCAGTACATCCACCTGATTTCCAACACGGCTTCGGTGTCGCCCATGGACACCTGGCGGCTTTCTTCGGCCGATATCAAGCCCACCACCGGCTGGCAAGGGGCGGCGGGCGCCTACTGGACCCTCCCGGGCCCCGGCCTGGACTTCTCGCTGGAAGGCTATTACAAGCAGAGCCGCAACGCCCTGGACTACAAGAGCGGCGCCCTGCTGGTGATGAATCCCTCTTTGGCCGATGACCTGGTTCCCGTGCGCGGCAGGGCCTACGGCGTAGAGCTCATGGTGAAACGTCCAGCCGGCAAACTCACCGGCTGGCTGTCCTACAGCTACTCCCGCAGCCTGCTGCAGGAAATGCAGGACCGCGGGGCCGAAACCATCAACCACGGCGCCTGGTACAACGCCCCGTACGACAAACCGCACGAGTTCAAGCTGGTAGCCAACTACGCCATCACGCACCGTTTCAGCGTCTCCATGAACGTGGATTACTCCACCGGACGGCCCATCACGGTGCCTATCGGCCGGTATTACTACGACGGAGCCTGGCGCCTGGCCTACTCCAACCGCAACACCTACCGCATCCCCGACTACTTCCGCCTGGACCTGGCCCTGAACATTGACCCGGGCCATTATCTCAAGGCGTTTGCACACACCTCCATTACCATCGGCGTGTACAACGTCACCGGGCGCAAGAATCCTTATTCGGTGTTCTTCCGCACCTCTCAGCAAGGCACCACACACGGCTACATGATGTCCGTGTTCGCCTCCCAGATTCCTTACATCAACCTCAATATCCTGTTCTGATGAAAAAGCGGATTCTCACTCTCCTGGCAGCGGCCTGCGTGGCTTCCTGCATCTATCCGTTCGACCCGGAACTCCCCGCCGAGACAGAGAAGACCGTGGTGGTGGACGGGCGTATCCTCATCGGCGGAATCAGCACTGTCCGCCTGGGCTATCTTACGCCCATCAACAGCGACAATCTCTCGGCCTGGCCCAATGGAAAGGCCTGGATTGAGGACGATCTGGGAAATACCTACCCGGCCATGGAGTCCGGAGGCAGCGTCTTCAACATTTACGGCACCCAATTCCTGAACGCTTCTTCCCAGCCCAGTACCTTCCGCGCTGTAGTGGAGGTGGACGGGCAAACCTATACCTCCGACTGGCTCACCCCGGACCCGGCGCCCACCATCGACGCCGTCAACTTCAACGTGGACGACTATAACGTTTACGTGACCGTGGACCTGAATCCCGGACTGAACAATACGGGCTATATCGGCTTCCTCTTTGAAGAGACCTGGGAATTCCACTCCGATATTTATCCCGACTACTATATCAATCCCCGGACGTGGGCCTATGGCAGCTATGCCGAAAGCCAGGAGATGTACCCCTATTACTGGTGCTGGAGAACCTACAGCCCCGCCCAGGTAACGCTGTTCGACTACACATCTCTGAACGAGGGTCCCATCAAGGGACTTCCCGTGCGCAGTTTCCTCCGCACCGACGGCCGCAACCACAAGCGCTATTCCATTCTGGTCAAGGCCTTTGCCCTTTCCAAGGAAGCGTTTGAGTACAATCGGCAAACCCAGGAGATTTCCGATATAGGGGGAGACCTTTTCTCGCCGGACCCGGGCGCCCTCACGGGCAACCTGAGCTGTGAAAGCGACCCGGAACTGCCGGTGATGGGCATGGTCCTGGCCGGACGGGTGGCCCAGAAGCGTGTCTTCTTGAACAGTTACAAGTACCTCATTTCCAGGCCGCCCAGCGTAAGCTATGAAAAAGTGGCCCCGGCCGATTTTCAATGGTTCTATTTTACAAACAATTACCGGCCCGCCACCCTGGTCAATTTTGAGGACGGGGAAGATATCGGCTGGGTTCCCCACCGCTGTATCAACTGCATCGAGGCGGGGGGTACGCAGGAAAGGCCGTCATACTGGGAGGATTAAGCCATGAGAAAAGTATTTGCATTTCTGCTGTTTCTGCTGCTGGCTTTTCCCGGCAGGGCGCAGGACCATATCTATGTGGCCACCGACCGCAACACCTATCTGGCCGGCGACCTTGTCTTCTGCTCCCTCTTCTGCGTGGACGATGAAGGCCTCCAAAACGGCTACAGCGCCGTTTCCTACCTGGAGCTCATCTCGGGAGACGGAACGGCCGCAGAAGCCAAAATAGGCCTGTTCAACGGACGCGGAGCGGGCAGTTTCCGCATCCCGTCCCAAACACCCACCGGAACCTATCGCCTGGTGGCCTATACGGCCCGCAGCCAGGCTTGCCCGGAAGGCTCCCGCATCCTTTCCGTTTTCAACACGGGCTCCACGGCCCGGGTTAACGGTGGCGTGCAGCTGGTTCCTGAAAAGGATTACAAGGCCGTGGCCGGCGCCCCGGACAGCGTGACCGGGGATATCAGTCTGTCCCTCCCGGCCCGTCTGGCTCCGGGAAAGGAAGCTACGCTGCTTTTGAGCGCCCCGCTGCAGAAGCTGGACGTGTCGGTGAGCGTCTTTCACGACGATGCCCTGGCTCCCGCCGATGGAAAGAGCCTGGCCGCCTTCCTGGACGGCCAGCCGGCCGCTCCCGGCAAACGCACGGGTGAGTATGAAGGCGAAATCATCCAGGCCAATGTGGAAGGCCTGGGACAGAATGTCAAGAAGGAAGAGGATGAAATCACCGCTTTCCTTTCGGCCGCCGGCGACCCTTCCAATGTCTATATCGGCCGGAGCGATGCCGAAGGGCGCATCCTCTTTTTCACCGACAACATCTACGGAGACCGGGAACTGGTGTGCGAAGTGGTGTCCATGCAGGGACATTCCTGCCACATCAGCCTGGCCGGTCCCTTCACCCATCCGGAAGCAGGGGAGTTGCCGGCGCTGATCCTGAGCCCGGCCCAGCGCAGCGCCCTGGTGGAGCGGAAAGCATCCCTGCAGGCCCAACAGGCCCAGCCCATGGACACGCTGGTGCGCTTCCTGCCCAAACGGGAAGGACAGCTGTTTTCCGGATCCCCCGTTGTCCATTACCATCTGGACGACTACAACCGCTTCCCCACCATCCGGGAAATCTGCATCGAATTCGCCCACGAAATCCAGTATGTGCGCCGCGATGGCCGCTGGCGCATCCGTATGTTCACCACCGACAGCTCTTCTTCCCGCCGATATGTGCAGGACAACATCCTGGTGCTGATGGACGGCGTAGTGATCACCGATCACGGTCTGCTGGAGAAGTTTGATGCCATGTTGTTGGAAGACATCGACATCTATCGCCAGCCCGTAGCCATGGGCGGTATTTCCTACAACGGCGTGGTGAATTTCGTGACCAAGCGCAATTACGTGACGGCGCTCAAATTCCCCGAAAACGTGCGTGTGGTGGACTTCAAGGGCGTTTCTTACCCCATCGCCTATCCCGGCACCCTGGCCGAAGGAACGGAAAACGACCGGCGGCAGCTGCTTTACTGGCATCCGGCACTGGAGATCGCCGAAGGAAACCAGGCGCTCATCCACCTGCGCATGCCCACCTACAGCGGCACGTTCCGCGCCGTGGTGGAAGGATGGACGGCCGATGGAAAACCCGTCCGCGCCGAGTATAGCTTTACGGTTGAATAGACTCCCGCTCTTCTTTTCTAAGCAGGAGGGTAATGGGAAGACGGTCCCGGAGCATCGGCGTATCGAAACCGTTTTTCTGCAATAAGATGAGATTGTACAGAGGGTCGTGGCTGATCACCGGAATGGCCGCCCTCTCGGCGGGCGGTGTTGGCTCCTGCAGCTCACCTTTTGCCGCCTGTGCCCGGAAATGACGCACATAGGCCCCGTTCATCAGCGAATGGTCCAGGATGCGGCAGTATTTTTCCATTAGGGTATAATTTCCCTGCAGGTAGTAGAGTTCCACCATGCGCCGAAGCACAATGAAACTGGTGCCTTTCTCCTGCTGCGTAGCCCACTGGTAATAATTGTGAATGGCCTCGTTATAGCAGCCCAGATACTGGTACAGGCAAGCCTTGAAAAGCAGGCTGGTATAGTATTCCCGGGGACCGTCGTAGTAGACCATATCCAGGTCGTTTTCCTCGTAGACGGGGTAACTCATAATCCGCTCGTTCAGCTGTTCTTTCCCCGAAAGCGCCAGCAGGGCGAAAGGCGTGAGTTCAGGATCCTCCTGCGCCACGGAAGGCGGAACGGTTTTCAGGAGATCGTCCCATACCCCGTACAGGGCATCTATCTTCACGCGGGAAAAACGTTCGGTGCGCTGTACGGCCGGATTCCGGACAATGACCCAGGCAACCACCAGAACTGGCACAAGGGCCAGCGGAAGGTCTCCTTTCCAGGCAAAAGTCTTTTTAGGCCGGGGTAACAGGAGCGAAAGCAACCAAGCGGCAAAAAGCAATAGCACCACCGAAATAGCCACCTTCGGGGCCGATGCTTTGGCCAGAAACACCCATAGAATGACGGCCAGCAGGGCCGGAAGTCCCTCCGTCAACAACCCCGTCCGGCGCAGAATTCCCCGGCACAGCAGGAACGCCAACACCACCAGGGCTGCACAAATGAGCGCGCCATAGACAGGATCGCGGTAAAACTGGATGAGGAAATCGGACACAATCCCCGAGAGCGGCCAGGGCTGGGCAAAAGCCCGCGTCCAGGCATCGGGGGTGTTCAGGAACAGGCCCTCATACTCCTGACAGATGAGGGTATAGGGCTGGCATAGCCAGCTCACCAGAAAAACGGCCGCGAACAGCACCAGGGGCAGGATCCACTTTTTCATCGGCCAAAGAGTTGGGAAACTTCCTTATTGAGGGTGCCGGGATCCCCCTGCACGAACTCGGGAACGTTGTAAGACTTGAGCCGGAGCACATTGTGCTCATAGCGCTTCTGCGGCAGCAGGAAAGGCTTTCCGAAATGCCCCTCGCCATCGAAATGGGCCAGGTACAACCGCGTATAACGGCCGTCCAGACGCCGACTGCTGAAGACCACCCATCGGCCGTTCGATGACCAGCTGTGATAGCTGTCCGTATCGTCGCTGTTCAGGGCCGATGCCGCTTCCACCTGCCCAGTCTCCATGTCCATCAGATATAAATCGGCCTCCTTGTGCCAGATGGGGAAGGTACCATAGGCCGATCCTGTGAAAAGCATCCATTTCCCGTTCACTCGCGGGAAGGATACGGAAAGACTGTCACTGGCAAAAACCGTCCGGGGTTCGCCCACAAACTGCCCGTCCCGGAAGTCGATGGCCTCCAGCTCATAATGAATCCGACCCCGGTTTTCCACCACCCTGGCGGTGCTGTCGGCCACGCAATAATACAGGCTCTTTCCATCCGGCGCCCAGGCGGGGAAGGTTTCCATGCGGGAACCTTCGGCCAGACAAGGGTATGCCGTCACGGAATCCGTCTGCAGGTCCATCAGGATGATGTCCGAGAAATGGTCGTACACCTCTACCTGCTGGCTGCCGTGGATAGGGAAACTCTGCTGGGTGGAATTGGAAGAAAAGGCCAGATAGCGCCCCGAAGGATGCCAGGCAGGATAGGTACCCTGCTTGTGCGGCCCCACCGTTGTCAAATTAATCAGTTTCAGTTCGTTCCCCGTGCGGAAAACCGTTCCGCCACCCGCTCCGCGGGCATGGAAGACCATGCGGGAAGGGTCTCCGCCCGGGAAGTTATGGCAGTTCACACAGCCCCCATTCACGGCATCGTTGGTCACGATAGCATGCTCCCGGTAAGTGGCCAGTTCCCGGGTATACAGCCCCATTTCCTTCCAGCCCTCATAGCCGGGCTCTATGAGCCGATAGGCCAGATAGGGGTCGATGGGATCGTGGGATACGTAGACGGGGAAGGGGGCATATCTTACACCCTTCCCTGTCTTTTTATCCCAGGCACGGACCTGATAAAACAAGGTGTCCCCAGATTGCGTCTTCTCTATCTTAAAAGGCCGGCCGTCGGCCATTTCAAAGGATATTTCCGCCATCCCTTCCGGCACGGTCACTCCTATGTAATCCGGCACCACAGGAGGAAATCCGGCACTGTCGGTGAAGACAGGCCGGACGCAGGAAAGGGCCAGCAGGGCCCCGCAGATGACGGGAAGAAAACGCACTGTTAATACAGGTTCTCCAAAACCGAAGAGGGGATGGAGCCGATCTTCTTATAAGTATCGGCCTCCTTGCCGCCTGCCGTGGTAAGCGTCAGACTGGTCCCGCTCCCGGACACCGTATACGGGCCCCAGGCTTTATCCGTGGAATATTTTCCCGAGAGGGTATTCTTGACCAGGGAATAAGTGCCGGTAAATTGTGTATATCGGCCTTCACCTATCTTCTGATACAGGGTAAACTGGCCGGAACCGAATGTGATGTAAACACTTACGTCCACACCGCCAACGGATGCCTTGGTGGTAACGCTGGTGAGTTCCCAGATGCCTTCCACGCTCACGGCCACTTCACCGCCGCCACCGCCGCTGTCTCCACCGCCACCCGGTTCGGGTTGTTTGTTGCAGCCGCCAAGCAGCAGCATCCCTGCTGCCAGAAATAGTACTAATTGCTTCATCATAACCATCCTCCTGTACCGTTGCCACCGTCCGTGTCACGGGCGATGAGGGAAACTGTCTGTGTAAGGGTCATACCTCCGGGGGGATTCGATCCACCGCCTACATGGTCACCGCCGCCTACGGCAGAGATGGTGAGGGTGCCCGATCCAATCTTGGTGGGGTGGATATACAAGCGGCCGAACTGTACGTAGGCGTAGCCGTTTCCATCCACTACGGCCGGATATTTTTCGGTATTCGTAGGGGTAATTTTCTCCAGTCCCAGGGACGAAGCCGTAGCGGCAGGAACTTCCACACTCAGGTAGGTGAGGCTGGTGGAAGCCGTTCCAAAGATGGAAGTAAGGTCTATCCACTGCTGCTTGCCAAGGGTAGAAGTGAGCGTGGGGAGCCCTTCGATGTGCATCATCAGGCGCCAGGCATCAATGGCGCCGGTTCCCATCTGATGATAGTAAGGGGCCATAGCCAGGGCTCCTCTGCCATAGGCATAGGTTTTTTCGCTGATGCTGCCGATGCGCTGGTCAATGTCGTTCACGCTGGCCAGAATCATCCGTTTGAATTCATCGCGGGTGAAGTGTTTGCCCAGTTTCTTGGCATAGGACATTCCCAGGGCCACCACGCCGCTCACATGCGGACAGGCCATGGAGGTTCCCTGCATATAGCCATAGTCCAAACCTTTATTGTACGCCCCGTCGATGCCAAGCTCAGGAAGCTCTGAAGGCAAGGTGCTCAGCACCATGGAGTCCCAGAGATTCACCCGATGATAGGCTTCGCCGCCGGGGGCCGATATATTGCAACCGGGCCCGTAATTGGTGTAATACGTGGGCAGGCCGTCCGGGCCGAAAGCCGATACGCTGATGATATCGTAGAACGCTCCCGGATAATGGGCGTAGTTGTGGTTCTCGTTACCCGCTGCAAAAATGGCGATATTGCCATCCAGGACGGGATTGTTGCAGGACGCCTCAAAATAGTGGATGGCATCAATCTCGGCCGAACCCTGCTGCTTTATATAATTGTCGTCGGAGGAGAAAGCCACGCTGTAGCCGAACGAACAGGAGATGATGGATGCGCCCATATCGGCCGCATACTTAATGGCATTGGTCACTATTTTTACACTGCCGCCGCCTTTGCCTGAGAAAATCTGACAACTCATGATGCGGCAGCCGTCTTTGTTTCCGGAACCTCCGGCAATACCGGCCACACCCTTTCCGTTGTTGTTCACGGCCGCAATGGTTCCGGCACAGTGGGTTCCGTGACCGGAATCCCCTTCGCCGCTTGAATCAACCACATCCCAGGAAACAGGCCCTTTTGTCACGAAATTGAATCCGTGCACATCGTCAATGTAGCCGTTATTATCGTCGTCTATGCCGTTGCCGGGGATTTCACCGGTATTCGTCCACATGTTGTCGGCCAGATCCGGATGGGAGTATTTCACGCCCTCGTCCACCACGGCCACAATGATGTCCGGGTCTCCTGTGCACAGGTTGGCCCAAACGTCGGACACGTTTACATCGGCTCCGGCCTTCGCCGTCTTGGAAACGGAAGCTTTTCCGGTGTTCTTGTAATGCCATTGATAAGACAGGTAAGGGTCGTTGAACGACGGGTTCTCAGCCTTGGTGGCACTATCGGGACCGGAATAGACCGTTCCGTCCCAATCCTTTTGGGCTACAGACTCATATTCCACCAGCTCCACGCCGGGGAGGGCGGCCAGTTGCCGCACGGCATCATCGGCGCCCTTGGTCTCCGGAAGGAGGGCTTCATACCATCGGTCCAGGCCGAACTGGCGTTCCAGTTCCTCTTTTCCGGGAGTGGAGGTGAATACTTTCTGCAACGTTACGCCCTGTTCTTTTTCCAGGGCCTGCAGCTGCGTGGCGTCCAGCGGAGTACTCATTTTCACCATCACGGCGTTGGGAAGAACCTCTTCTCCCAAACGGACGATGGGGGCCAGAGTCGGAGGATTCAACTCCATTCCTTCCTTCTGCGCGCAGGAGAAAAGGGAGAGGCTCACCGCCGCCACATAGAACAACTTGCACGGTTTCATTGGCTTTTCTTTTTTACGACAAGAGGCCCGGCGACTTCACGCCGGGTCTCAATTGTCGCAGAATCAATAGTTTAAACTACTTACGGATGTCCTTCTGAGCAGGAACAAGGGTCCTGTTGTTCTTATTCTGCTTGCGCTCGAAGGAAACGTTCACCTGGGCCTTTACGGGCTTGGGATCACGCTCGAACACGCTCTGGACATCGGTGGCAACCTTCAGGTTGGTGGTAACCATGCCGGCAGGCTTTTGGGCCTTCTGGGCAACAGGTGCGGAAGACAGGCTTACGTTTTCAGGAAGCACAATCTGGCAAGCATCGTTGCTGTTGGCATAATACCAGGCACCATCTTTATACCCGGCCATGGAGATGAGCAGGGAATGTCCGTCGGGATCCGGGAAGGTAATCACACCGTTCTCAAGAACACCGAAAGGAACACCGGCTCCTTCAATCTCGTCGACCGAGTATCCGGCTGCTACATAACGGCCGGCCATGCTGGCGATGGAGAACATGCCATAACCCCAGTCAACACCAATCTTCTGAGGAAGGATGTACACATGCTTGCTGTCAGGAATGGTGAACACAATGTCATAAGACTTGCTTTCATCCCAGTCTCCTTCGGCGTTGTACGGATACTTACCATCGTAAGGATAGATCATCTTGAAACGGGTAGGATCGTCTTCGCTCTGAGCCATCTCCACTTCCATGGTCTGAGGATCCACGTTGAAGAAGGTGGTGAAGAAGTCATCGGTATAGTAACCGGTTCCAATCGGATTCCAGTTTTCAGGAATGGCTGTGGTCGTATAGACATCGTAATCAAAGGTGTCTTCGTAGCCATTGGTGGCCCAAACCACAACGGCATACTGAGTACCCGGATCCAGATCGGTGGCAACAGTGTAGTAGCCGCCAACACCGTTAATCCTGTCGATGACACTTTCGGGCATGGCATAGGAGGAGTCTTCCTTAAGCTCGGCCAGGAATGTAGCGGAGAGTTTGGATGCTTCCACAATGGCAGCATGTGCTTCCGTAATATCGGAACCAAGGATGCCGAAAGCGAAGGAATCATACTCGGTGAAATCCTTATAGCGGGCAGGGGTGGCCTCTGTAAATACGGACAGGTCTACGGCGTATTTCTCAGTGTCGCCGCCGGCAATGTGCGTGAAGGTCACGCTGGCGCTGGTCTGCGGGTTGGCACTTTCATCGTAAGCCACGGCTACCAGGGTATAGATACCGGTAGTTTCAGGAGATACGCCGAAAACAGCATAGAGTTCCTCATTTTCCTCGTCATACTCGAAGTCGGAGAAAATTTCGCTGGGATCGGCACCGCTGATGATAGCTTCGGTCTTGTTGGCTATCTGAGTGGCGGTGAGTTCACCCTCATATACGGCATACCTGAGAGCGGCCACATCCACACCGGCTTCAACGTAAATGGGAGTCTCGCCTTGCTCCGAATAATCGGCTTCGATGCTGAGACTATAGTCTACTCGAGAAAAGCCTTCGGCGATACCCACAGGGGCGTTGTTCTGATAACCATACCAGCTGGTAGTGCCATGGATCCAATAGGCCATGTTGAAGATAAATCCACCATTACCATCATAGTAGCTGGGCAGATAACCATCACCTGCATTGACATATCTGTCATAAGAGCTGGTGTAGCTGCCGTTGCTCAGACCCATGTCGGCGCGCATGTGGAAGTAGTCGCCAAAATAGACTGGATTACCGGAAGATTCCCAACCATGATACTGGGCCTCAACTTCAATCCACTGATAGTCTACATCATTAACAGTGATGGTTTTCTTGGTATACCATTTGAACTTCAGCTGGACATCGGTACCCCAAGGACCTATGCCTTCCGATGCTTCACCCACCGGTTTACCACCGATGGTTTCACAATAACGTACACCGTCTACTTCGTAGTATTGAATGTAGCAATCGTCATGAACCTCTCCCCAAAAATCCTTATCGGTGAAGGTAATGGAAGCGTCCTTGGATCCATCGGCAGTCTTGAAGGTCTTCATTTCCACACGCATTACGCTAAAGTCCAGAGCAATGGGGTTGGAATTGTACATGGAGGCATACTGATTGTCGTCGATCTCGAAGCTGGCGCTGTAGGTAGTGCCTTCTTCGGCGCCGTCGAAACGCACCGTGAAGGTGGTCTCATCCTGACCGTCGGCAAAGGTGGCTGCGCCCACGGTGAAGATGCCATCCTGGGAAACGGTGGTCTTCACGGGAACGGTAATGGCGCCACTGGTATTGGTACGGGCCAGCGTAATCTCAATGCTAGGATCCTCTACTGGGCTGAAGACATGGCTTCCAGAGGCAGCCTGAGTGGGGAAGTACACGCCATAGCAACCGCTTACCTCGGCCGGACCGGGCTGATGAGGCTCCACCTGTTTCTGGCAGGAAATCAGGGTGAAGGCTGCTACTGCTACCAAAGAAATGATATTGATAATCTTTTTCATACGTGTCTGAGTTTTAATTAGTCAGTAACACCGTCACGCAGGCCGGGGTTCATATCGATGGTAGGCTGCTGGCCACCCTGGTTGTCCACGATACCGAAGTTGGTATTCATTTCGCCCTGCGGGAAACGCATCCTCAGCCAAGGATCCTGAGAATCCAGGTTGAAGCGGAAAGCATCGGCAATATTGGAAGTGCCGGCGCCATGGGAACGAACGATGGGCTTGTCCAGACGGAGGTTGTCGAACACGCCGAAACCTTCACCCCAGAGTTCAATACGACGCTGGAACCAGATTTCATCCAGGAGGGTGCGGCCACCGGCATTAACCTTATAAGCAGGATCACGGTAGGTCTGCACGAAGTTCTCCAGGATAGAGGTGGCGGTACCGGCATCGGTGTGGGCCTTGGCCTCGGCCTGGATAAGGATCATTTCCTCAACACGCATCAGAGGCATATCTTCCTCGTTGATTACGTTAGCAATGGACCAGGCACCGAACTTCACATTGGTGTAAGGGAGGAAAGCCAGCTTGTTGTCACCGTCATCGGCGTTGGCTACATCCGGGAAACCGGGCCATGCGAGACCGTCCAGCAGCGGGGAATCCAGGTTCTCGTCCACCCACCAGCCCTTGCGGACGTCGGTAGCGGGAATCTTGTTCCAAAGCAGACTGTTGATGCAGGTGTAGCACTGGCAAGCAGGAGCATAACCGTTGTTGGAGAAGGAACGGAGCCAGGAAGAAGTGGTGGCATACAGACCGTTACCGCGTACATTGTTGGCAATGTAGTTAGGATAACCGTCGGCCATGTCATAACCCCAGATCCAGTTGTGCTCGTTGATGTCATAGAAAGCGGGCTTGGAAACCTCGGCGATGGTAGCGGGCTCATAGCCACTGGCAGCAGCCACGGCATCGTTGTAAGCCTGATCCCAGTTACCCAGCAGCAGGTGTACGCGGGCGCGGAGGCCATGGGCCACATTGGCGTCGATGTACATCTTGGAAGTACGGGTGGCGCCCTCCAGATTTGCGACGGCATAGTCCAGGTCTTCCAGAACGAAGTCATAGACTTCCTTCACGGTAGCGCGGGGGTTGTTGGTGAAATCCTCGGTGTTGGGGGTCACCAGCGGAACGCAGGGGAGGTCGGCGCCCTTACCCTCAGAAGTCTGGGTAAGCGGAGCGAACTGATACTGGGGAGCCAGCATCATGTAGGAATAGGCGCGCAGGACGCGGGCCTGGGCAATCATGTTCAGGAGGGCGGGATCATCCACATCCTCGGCGAAACCTGCCAGGAAGGTGTTCACGTCACCGATCATGTTATAAGGAGCACGATAACGGATGGCCGGGTTACGGTAGGTATTGTTACGGGAAGAATACTCACCGCAAACGGAGAACCAGTTATAACCGCTGTCGGCGATCAGGGCATCGGCGCCTTCCAGATCGTTGCAGAACAGAATCATCAGGAACTCCCAGTCGTCCGGCGTATCGTACATCTTGCAAGGCTGGCCGATAGCAGTGAACATGCCGTTGAAGGATGCGGAAGCACGCGAAGGGATGATCGCGTTGGTTTCCTGCACCTGAGAAGCGAGCAGCGTGCCGCCCTCGGGAACGATCCGGTCAATCTTGGAGCAAGAAGCAAGGGCAACGGCTACGGCAACAATAGCGAAGTATAATTTATTCAGTTTCATATCTCAATCTCATTTAGATTAGAACGTGAGAGTGATACCTCCGGTGATGGTACGCATGGCACCGTAGGAAGAGGAACCCTGGGCCATAGTGAAGGAGCCCAGACCGAAAGCGTTGCGGGGATCCAGACCCTTACGGGCAGAGACCACAGCCAGGTTTTCACCAGCAACATAGACACGGAAAGAAGAAATCTTAATCTTCTTGGTCCAGTTGGTGGGCAGGGTGTAACCAAGGGTTACGTTGTTAACGCTCAGGTAGTTGGAGCTTACGAAGAAACGATCCACGGCGCTCTGGGCCACCTGGGTGTCACCGTCCATACGAGGAATATCGGTGTTGGGATTCTCAGGAGTCCAGGACTTCAGGACATCCTTGTGCCAAGCCTGGCCGGCAGAAGCCTGGGTCCACATGAGCTGCTGGTAGTTACCATCGTAGTACTTACCGCCCAGCTGGAAGGAGCACTGGATAGAGAAGTCGATGCCGTAAGCGTTCAGGCTGGTACCGAAACCGCCATAGAGCTTAGGAAGGACGGAACCCAGTTCGTAACGGGTAGCGTCGGAGAACACGGCGGTGGTCTCGTCGGAAGCCTCGGTAGTAACGTTGCCGTTGGCATCCTTTACCTCGTCGATGTGCTTCCAATACAGGGCCTGACCGGTGTTCTGGTCTACGCCAGCGTATTTGTACATATAAGCGTCGTACAGGGAACCGCCGATCTTATAAATAAAGTTGGAACCGCGGATACCTTTTTCAGATACGCTTTCATCCAGGCTGAGGATGGTGTTGGTGTAGTGGCTCAGGTTGATGTTCCAGTTCCAGTTCACGTTGCGGGTCTTGATGATGGCGCCGTCCAAGGAACCTTCGAAACCGCGGTTGCGGATGGAACCCACGTTCACGGGAACCTTACCGGTGGGGTTACCAGCGGAATAAGGCACGTCCTTGGAATAGAGCAGGTCCTTGGTGTCACGGTTGAAGTACTCGAGGGTACCGTTGAGATAACCGTTGAATAATTCGAAATCGACACCGGCGTTGAAGGACATGTTGGTTTCCCAAGTCAGGTTTTCATTACCCTTATAGGAGAGGGAGATGGCATAGTCGGTGCCGTCGTAGGAGTGACGGTACTGGTCGGAATACGGGAAGTCGGAGCCCAGGCCGTCGTTACCCTGTTCACCATAGCTCATCTTCAGTTTGAGCATGTTCACCCAAGGGGCGTTGAACCAGCTTTCCTTGCTGATGAGCCAGGCGCCGCCCACGCTCCAGAAGTTACCCCAGCGGTGACCCTTGGCGAAGCGGGAAGAAGCATCGCGACGGAACGAAGCGGAACCGAAGATGCGGCCATCGTAGTCGTACTGCAGGCGGGCCAGGAAACCTTCCGTCATATAAGTGGAAGACGAAGAGGAAACGGCGCGGCTTTCGGTACCGTCGGCGTTGTTGATTTCACCGATATTGGGATTGAAGAGGTGGTCGTTGGAACCGTCGATGCTCTGGGTCTTACGATCGTACTGCTCGTAACCGGCCAGGATATCGAAATGATTCTTTTCGGCGATGTCGAACTTGTATTCGGCCAGATACTGCTGGTTCACGCTGAACATACGGCTGTGGCCCACGGAAACGGAACCATCCACACCGGAAGCGGAACCGAACACGCTGTACAGATTGTTGTAACGGGTGTTGTCGTTGGTGAGACCCACGTTGGCATTCAGGGTGAGGCCCTTGACAGGAGTGAGGACCAGGCCCCACTTGCCCACCAGAACGTCGGCGTAGGACTTCTTCACGTCGTTGTAGAGGTCACGCACGGCATTACCTACGAAGTTCGGACGGGTGAAGTTGGTATTATTGGAGTCGTAGATCTGACGACCGCTTTCCTGATAGAGGTAAGGATTGCCTCTCTCGTCCACTTTACGCACATACAGCGGATAGATGGGGCCGATATTGTTGGCAATGTAGAAAGCGTTGCCGGAGGAACCCCAGGAACCGGAGGATACGTTGTTGGAATCGGAATAGGAATAGCTCATGTTGGTCACGAAGCGGATCCATTCCTTCACCTGGTATTCGGCGTTCAAACGGGCGGTATAACGCTGATAACCGGAGTTGTACACGATACCACCATCGTTCAGGTAGCTCACGCCCGCATAATAATTAAAGCGGTCGGAGGCGCCGCTGGCGCTCACGTTGTATTCCTGACGGAAAGAATTGTGGAAGGTCTCCTTGTACCAGTCGTCCGGCTGATAGTAGTACTCACCGTCGGAATAACCCAGCGTAGCGTTGGGGTTGATCTTGAAGTTGGTACCGATGAGTTTCTGACCATCCGGAACGGTGTAAACCTGATAACCCAGACCGCCGTTCTTCTCGTTGAAGAGGTTGTTGTCGGCGTAGGCGTAGGACTCTGCCACGGTGTGACCGCTATAGAGGTACTTGTTGTACATGAGCTTATAATAAGTCTCATAGTACTCGGCCGGATCCGTAATTACATCGTAATTGGGAATCAGGCGGGAGTTGGAACCCCAACGGGCGTCGAAACGCACGGTAGCTTCACCGGACTGGCCTTTCTTGGTGGTGATGATAATAACACCATTGGCGCCGCGGTGACCGTAAATGGCGGAAGCAGCGGCATCCTTCAGGACAGACATGGACTCAACGTCGCTCGGGTTGATGTCGGAGATTTCTCCTTCATAGGGAACGCCATCTACAACGATGAGCGGGCTGGAGCTTGCATTCATGGAACCGATACCACGGATGCGGATGGTGGGGCTGCCACCGGTAGGGTCACCGCTGGAGGAGATGATCTGCACACCAGGGGTGGTACCGGCCAGAGCGGAGGTCACCTTGGAAGACAGTTTCTTGGAGATGGTCTCGCTGTCCACCACGGCGGCAGAACCCGTAAAGGAGCTCTTGGTAGCCGTACCGTAGGCAACTACGATGGTCTCGTCCAGAAGTTGGCTGTCATCCAAAAGGACCACATCGATGGAAGCACGTCCGTTCACCGGAACTTCCTGTCCCTGGTAACCCATGCACAGCACTTCCAGCACGCCATTTGAAGGCACACTCAAGGTGAATGCACCGTTCAGGTCGGTCATGGTATAGACAGTGCGGTTGCCTTTCAGGATGATGTTGGCTCCCACGATGCCTTCACCGGCCGTATCCTTCACCGTACCTTTCACAGAAATATTCTGTGCGGCGGCGGCCACGGAAAGGGCCAGCATTACCATAGCTGCGAAAAAAATACGGATTTTTTTCATAAGCACGATAAGATTAGTTAAACATAAATATTGATACAAATTTTTGTCTTTGCATCTGAATACACTACAAGCTTCGTAACCAAAAAACGAAACTTGGTTGCAAAGTTTGGAAAACAATTTCAATTTTGCAAGTCCTTTCGAAAATAGTTTGGCTGCTATATAATAAGGATTTACACCTATAATATATTTTTTTAAAAATATTTTTAGGGTTTGAAACTTATAATCTTCTTTTTTATCCGTATTTTTACTTATAATTTTTAAGAATATTTTTTTTACATTATATATAAAAAAGAACGAAAAAAGTGCCCTAACCATTACGGTTGGGCACTTTAAAATATAAAAATGGAGTATTACTCGCTGAATTTGGCTTTCAGATATTCGCGGTTCAGACGGGCAATATGGTCGATGGTCACGTGTTTCGGGCACTCCATTTCGCAGGCGCGGGTGTTGGTGCAGTTACCGAAGCCCAGTTCATCCATCTTGGCCACCATGGCACGGGCACGGCGGGCAGCTTCCGGCTTACCCTGCGGCAGCAGGGCCAGGGAGCTCACGCGGGCTGCCACGAACAGCATGGCCGATCCATTCTTACAAGTAGCTACACAGGCACCGCAACCTACGCAGGCTGCAGCATCCATGGACAGTTCTGCATCGTCGTGCGGAATCAGGATAGAGTTACCGTCCTGGGCACTACCGGCACGTACGGTGATGAAACCACCGGCCTGCATGATCTTGTCGAAGGCGGTACGATCCACCATCAGGTCCTTGATAACCGGGAAAGCGCCGCTGCGCCAAGGCTCCACGGTAATGGTGGCGCCGGGTTTGAAATGACGCATGAACAGCTGGCAGGTGGTCACCTGGTCGTCCGGACCGTGGGCACGGCCGTCGACATACAGGGAACAGGCACCGCAGATGCCTTCGCGGCAGTCGTGGTCGAAGGCGATGGGCTCCACGCCCTTGCGGATGAGCTGGTCGTTCAGGATGTCCAGCATTTCGAGGAAGGAGGCGTCCTCTTCCACGTCGGTGACATGATAGGTCTCGAAGTGACCCTTGGCTTTGGCGTTCTTCTGACGCCACACTTTCACGTTATATTCCATAATCGTCGTTAGTCTTTATAGTTACGGGTCGCAATCTTGATGTTCTCATACTTGAGCGGCTCCTTGTGGAGTTCAGGCTCGACGCCTTCGCCCTTGTATTCCCAGGCACCCACGTACATGAAGTTCTCGTCGTCGCGCTTGGTCTCGCCTTCCTCGGTCTGCATTTCCTCGCGGAAGTGGCCGCCGCAGGACTCCTTGCGGTGAAGGGCGTCGCGGGCCATCAGTTCGCCGATGTCGAAGAAGTCGACCAGACGGAGGGCCTTTTCAAGCTCCTGGTTGAATTCCTCGTTCGTGCCGGGGACGCGGACCGTCTTCCAGAATTCCTTCCGGAGTTCGCCGATTTCCTCGATGGCCTTCTTCAGGCCGGCCTCGTTGCGGGCCATGCCCACATACTCCCACATGATGTGGCCGAGTTTCTTGTGGATGCTGTCCACGGTCTCGGTTCCCTTGACAGTAAGAATCTTCTCGATCCGGTCGATAACGGCCTTTTCCGCCGCAACAAACTCGGGAGCGTTGATATCTGTCTTGGGCTCCGCAAACTTATGGGACAAATAATCGCCGATAGTGTAAGGGAGGATGAAGTAACCGTCGGCCAGACCCTGCATAAGGGCCGATGCACCCAGACGGTTGCCGCCGTGGTCGGAGAAGTTGGCTTCGCCGATGGCGAACAGGCCGGGGATGGTGGTCTGAAGGTCGTAGTCCACCCAAAGGCCGCCCATGGTGTAGTGGATAGCCGGATAGATCATCATGGGTTCTTCCCAAGGAGAAACGTTGGTAATCTTCTCATACATGTCAAAGAGATTACCATAGCGTTCCTGCACCCGTTGGTTACCCAGGCGCTTGATGGCATCGGCAAAATCCAGGAACACGGCCAGGCCGGTTTCATTGACACCGTAACCGGCATCGCAGCGCTCCTTGGCGGCGCGGGAAGCTACGTCGCGGGGAACCAGGTTACCGAAGGCCGGATAACGGCGCTCCAGATAGTAGTCGCGGTCTTCCTCAGGAATCTGGGAAGCCTTGATCTGATGGGTACGCAGTTTCATCACGTCTTCCATCTTCTTGGGAACCCAGATACGGCCGTCGTTGCGCAGGGACTCGGACATGAGGGTGAGTTTGCACTGCTGATCACCGTGAACAGGGATACAGGTGGGGTGAATCTGAGCAAAGCAAGGATTGGCAAAGAAAGCACCCTTACGATACGCCTGCATAGCGGCCGATCCATTGGAGTTCATGGCGTTGGTGGAGAGGAAATAGGTATTTCCATATCCGCCGGTGGCCAGAACCACGGCATGGGCGCCGAAACGCTCGATTTCACCGGTTACCAGGTTGCGGGCAATGATACCCTTGGCTTCACCGTTGATAATGACCAGATCCAGCATCTCGTGGCGGGGATAGCTCTTTACGGTACCGGCTGCAATTTCCTTATTCAGGGAAGCATAGGCACCCAGAAGCAACTGCTGACCGGTTTGTCCGCGGGCATAGAAGGTACGGCTTACCTGCACGCCACCGAAGGAACGGTTGGCCAGGTAACCGCCGTATTCACGGGCAAAAGGAACACCCTGTGCCACGCACTGGTCGATGATGGCGGCACTCACTTCTGCCAGACGATACACATTGGCTTCACGGCTGCGGTAGTCACCACCTTTCACGGTGTCGAAGAACAGACGGGAAACGGAGTCGTTGTCGTTCTGGTAGTTCTTAGCAGCGTTGATACCACCTTGTGCAGCGATGGAGTGTGCACGACGGGGGGAGTCGCTGATGCAGAAAATCTTGACGTTGTAGCCCATCTCACCCAGAGATGCAGCGGCCGATGCACCGCCAAGACCGGTACCCACCACAATCACTTCCAGTTTGCGCTTGTTGTTGGGAGAAACCACCCGGATAGAGCTTTTACGCTTGGACCATTTTTCCTGGATAGGTCCCTCCGGAATCTTGGAAATTAATTTAGGATCTGCCATATAATTTAAAATTGGATTTTTTCCGTTCAGTCCACAAATATAAGCATTTTTACGGAATAACTTAGGACTTTTTATAACTTATAGGGTAAACACGGCACTTGATCCGGTTTTCCCAGCGAAGCCCACATGATATTTCCTTCAAAAACCACTGCACAGGAAGTAATGTCCCTTAAAATGGGTTTTCCGGAACAGGAAATATTCTTGATAAAGAAAGTATGATCCCATTCCTGCATGGGTACATAGGTAGAAGCCAGGATCTTATGCGCTTTAATATATCTATCCACACCTTTTCTGTCTTCCTCCCGGCCCGTCATGGTGAAATTGGTCACCACCCGGTATCCTAAAGGTTCCTTATTCACATCATATTTCACCCACTTATGGTTGTTAACCTCATAATAAGCCGCTCCGCCCTGGGCGTCGATAACACCGAAATTGGCTTCTACATACATCGGCCTGGAAAGCGTGTCCAGATAGGTTTCAAAATCTTCCAGGGTAGCGCAGATCTCCAGCGCCCGGTACATGAAGACACCTTCCCTATCCATCAGTTCGGCAGGCACATCATCATCTTTTAAATCATAGGTGGCCGTATTCATAATGGCAAAACCGGTCTCATTCTCTCCGGCCCATACCTCGCCCGTTCCGGCAGGTACTCCTTTCGGCGGATTGGTGCGCCAATCGGCATTCACAATCCCCATCAGCCTGTATTTCTCACCCTGAAAATACGCCACCGCCACATCCTGGCATTTGGAATCCCGGTGCTTATACATCACCGCCTTCCCATCCTTCGTATTCTTCCCACTCACAATCACACTGGTACAGGCAAACGAAGGAATACTCAAAAAAAGGAATAAAATACTAGAATAAAGTGCCGTTTTCATCGGGATTGTATTTACGTTGAACTAAATAGGATTCCATACCCAGGTGCTGGTAGGTGAGGTCGGTGGCTACGCGGCCGCGCTGGGTACGGATGATGAAGCCTTCCTTGATGAGGAAAGGTTCGTAGACTTCTTCCAGGGTGCCGGCGTCTTCACTTACGGAGGTGGCAAGAGTGCCGATACCCACAGGCCCGCCTTTGAAGGTAAGGATGAGCGTACGGAGAATTTTGTTGTCGATGGCATCCAGACCGCGCTTATCAATCTTGAGTTTATTCAGGGCGAAACGCGTGATTTCCAGATTGATGCGTCCGTCTCCAAGTACCTGGGCGAAGTCCCGCACACGCTTAAGCAGTGCATTGGCGATTCGGGCCGTTCCACGGCTGCGGAGGGCAATCTCTCCGGCTGCATCGTCGTCGATTTCCAAATTCAGGATGGTTGCGCTGCGAATCACAATCTTCTTAAGATCCTCCACATCGTAATACTCAAGTGCGCAATTGATGCCGAAACGATCCCGCAGCGGCGCCGTCAGCAAGCCACTCCTGGTGGTGGCACCTACAAGCGTGAAAGGATTCAGATTTATTCGGACGGAACGAGCCCCCGGTCCCTTATCGATCATGATATCGATCACATAATCCTCCATGGCCGAATAAAGGTATTCCTCCACTTCCGGAGAAAGCCGGTGGATTTCATCGATAAAAAGCACATCGCCGGTTTCCAGGGATGTAAGCAGTCCTGCCAGATCGCCGGGCTTATCCAGAACGGGACCCGAAGTCACCTTCATATTCACGCCCATTTCGTTGGCTATAATATGTGCCAGGGTGGTCTTACCCAGACCGGGAGGGCCATGGAACAACACATGATCCAAAGCTTCCCCCCTGAGTTTGGCAGCCTTTATATATATATTCAGGTTAGAAACGATTTCCTTCTGTCCGGTGAAATCATCCAGCTCCTGCGGACGGATTATTCCTTCAAATTCACTATCTTTGCGGTCTGCCGGATTGTGCGGGTCAAAGTCGGTCATGGCTTGCGGTCAGTTCAATTCAAATACAAATATAGTTTTTATTTTTAAGATATTAATGTTTTTATAAGGCTGTTAATATGTTGATAATAAAATATAATCTTATAAAAATCAATTATTTATACCTATAAAAACCTTGTTAAAAACCCGCTCATATCCTGTGAATGTCCTGTGGATGGTTCTAGCTCCAATTTTCCCCACCTATCGCCAGTGACTTATGAACAGGGTTATTAACAGCTTTTCAACAGGAAAAATGAAGGGAATGTTAATAAGTACAAAATCATCCGCTCAACTCCAGCAGGAAATTCAAAGTACGGAAGAAGTCTTCTGCAGCGGGCTTTTCCTGTCGGCCCGGTGGGTTATTTTGTCACAGGTAGCAAAACCCGAAGTTCAGTTCATAGTATTACCCACCCGTGAATCCGCCGAATATTGTTCGGCCGATTTATATAATCTGGTGGAAGGGGACTGTGTATTTTTCCTGCCGGAATCTGGAAAAAGCGTAGAACGAAGCAATTATAAATCCTCCTTGGGTGTCCAGCGCACCGCCGCCATCGGCCAGCTTTTGAATCATCAGGCCGATGAAAAACTCTTCATCGTCACCTACCCGGAGGCGCTGGAAGAAAAAATACCATCGGCCCGGAAACTTTCCGATGCCTTATTTATTATAAAGGAAGGGGAGGAAATTCCCTACGAAAGCATCCGTACCCGTCTTTTGGAGGAAGGCTTTGAAAAGGTGGATTTTGTATCGGCACCCGGCCAGTTTGCCCTGCGCGGCGCCGTCATCGACATTTTTTCGTACTCATCGGCCCAGCCCTACCGAATCAGCTTTTTCGGCAACGAAGTGGAAAAGATCCATCGCTTCGACTGCAACACCCAGCTTTCCATAGAAAAATTAAAGCAGGCCGATATTTATCCCGACATTGCCGCCAGGGAAGCCGAAGAAGGGGAAAGCCTGACTAATCTTTTGCCTGCCGATACCCTGGTATGGCTGGATTCGTCGGATATGTATAAGGAAAAGGATTTTTTCCCTTCCTTACTGGCCCACAGGCATGTTTTCCTGGATATTCCCCTCCAGCAACAGCCGGAGGAGCATGTGGTGAAATTCAATATTTCACCGCAGCCTGTTTTCAACAAAAACTTCGAACTGCTCATTTCCGATATCCGTACCCGTATGGAAAACAGTTATCGGGTACTGATTTTCGGCGAGAAAGAAAGCCAGCTGGAACGCCTGCGCTCCATTATGCTGCAGGATCAGCATGCCCTGCTTCCGGAATTCGTAAAGGAAAAGAATATTCATTCCGGCTTTATCGACCACGAAGACAAGGTATGCTGGTATTCGGACCATGAGATTTTCGACCGGTTCCACCGCGTACGCCTGCGCCGGACCGTAGAAAAGAGTGAACAACTCACCCTGAACGATTTAAGCGCCTTCAATCGCGGCGATTATATCGTACACATAGACCACGGCGTAGGCATTTTCAGTGGTCTGGTGAAGGTGAAAGACAACTTCGGTCGCGAAAGGGAAGTGGTGAAACTCACCTACAGCGGGGGAGATGTGGTCTTTGTATCCGTGCATTCCCTGCACAAGATTTCCCGTTTCCGTTCCAAGGAAGGGGAGCCGCCTCGCATCAATAAACTGGGTTCCAAGACCTGGGGCAACCTGAAATCGGCCGCCAAATCGCGCGTCAAGGACATTGCCAAGGAACTGATTCAGCTCTATGCCAAGCGCCGTGCTTCGGATGGATTTGCCTTTTCGGCCGATACTTATCTGCAGGAAGAACTGGAATCCTCCTTCATGTACGAGGATACGCCGGATCAGGAGCGGGCCACAAAGGCGGTTAAGGAGGATATGGAAGACCGCTGCCCCATGGACCGTCTCGTTTGTGGCGATGTAGGCTTCGGCAAAACGGAAATCGCCATCCGGGCCGCCTTCAAGGCCGTTTCGGATTCCAAACAGGTAGCGGTATTGGTTCCCACCACCATCCTTTCCCTGCAGCATTTTGAAACCTTCAAATCCCGCTTGGAAGGATTCCCATGCACGGTGGAATATGTAAGCCGCTTACGTACTGCCAAACAAATCACCGACATTAAAAAGCGGCTGAAGGAAGGTACTATAGATATTCTGATCGGCACCCATAAGATTCTAGGAAACGGCTTTGAATTCAAGGATTTAGGCCTTCTCATTATCGATGAAGAGCAGAAATTCGGCGTATCGGCCAAAGAAAAACTGCGCCAGCTGAAGAGTTCTGTTGATACTCTTACCCTTACGGCCACTCCCATCCCGCGCACGCTACAGTTCTCCCTGTTGGGTGCCCGCGACCTTTCCATTATCCAGACTCCTCCGCCCAACCGTATCCCCATCCAGACGGAAATTATCCTGTTCAACGAGCAGGAAATCAAGAGTATCATCAATTATGAGTTGAACCGTGGCGGCCAGGTGTTCTTCCTCCATAATAAAGTGGAGGAATTGCCGGCCATCGAAGATATCCTGCACCGGCTGGTTCCGGATATGAAAATCTGCGTGGCGCACGGTCAGATGGAAGGCAAGGAATTGGAAGACCGTATGTTGGCCTTTATGCGCGGCGATTACGACCTTCTCCTTTGCACCACCATCATCGAAAACGGCCTGGACATCCCCAACGCCAATACCATCATAGTGAATCAGGCGCAGAATATCGGCCTCAGTGACCTGCACCAGCTGCGTGGCAGGGTAGGCCGATCCAATAAAAAGGCTTTCTGCTACCTGATTGTTCCACCGCTGGTAAGTATCAGTGACGATGCCAGAAGGCGTCTCCGTGCTATCGAGGAATTCTCCGACCTGGGCAGCGGCTTCAACATTGCCATGCAGGACCTGGATATCCGCGGCGCCGGCAACCTGCTGGGAGCCGAGCAAAGCGGTTTCATCTCCGACATGGGCTATGAAACCTACCAGAAGATCCTGTCCGAAGCCATGGAGGAACTTGGAATGGAAACTGGCATCAGCACCCGTTCCGGCACGGAAAAATACGTGGACGACTGCACCATAGAAACCGACAAACCCGCCTATATACCAGACGATTACATAGATGTAATGGCCGAAAAGATCCGCGTGTATAAGGTACTGGACGCCCAAACGCAGGAAAGGGAGATAGACAGGCTGGCGGCACAGGTAGCGGACCGTTTCGGCACCATGCCGGAAGAAGTGGATAATCTGTTCAAGGTGGTCAAGATCAGAAATTTAGGTACCACCACCGGTTTTGAGAAGATTATCATCAAGAACGGGATGCTTATAATGTTCTTCGTAAATAATCCTATCTCAGGCTATTATCAGTCCAAGCAGTTTGAAAAGGTACTGGGCCGGGTGAATGATAACCCTACTCTATTTAAATTCAATCAAGACGGGGGAAAACTAAGGACCGTTTCCCGCGGAGTGGATTCCCTGGGCAAGGCCCTGGAAATTTTGAAAAAACTGCAATAATTCGTACTTTTGCAGCCTATGGCCAACTTACTGGTAGAAATAGGAAATACGGCTTTGAAGGCCGCCTGGTCGGAACGGATGACCCTGGGAAAAACTTTCCGTTACCAAGGGGAAAAGTACATTGAATTCATCCAATCCCTCACCCAGCGCGAAAAACCCTCCGTGATGGTGGTGTCTTCCGTGTATCCCATTTCCCAGGCCGATGAAACCCTTCTGAAACAGGAATGCAGTTTCCTGCTCATCCTGGACGGCCAGCACCGCGAATGGCTGGTAGCCCACGGACTTCCCTCCTATCTTTCCTACGACAGGGCCGCCGCCATCCTGGCCGCACGTTATCTGTTCAAGGGTCGTGGCTGCACCATCGTGGATTTCGGCACCACCCTTTCCATCGATTTTATCGGCGAAGACGGTCTGTATCGCGGCGGTAATATTTCCCTGGGTTGCCGTACACGCTTTAAGGCACTTAACCGCTATTCCCGTTCTCTTCCGCTGGTGGATATTCCGGAGGCACCGGAACTGTTGGGCTTGTCGGAACAGGCCTCAATAGGCAGCGGAGTGGTTTCAGGCATCATTTTTGAGATGGAGGGCTACCTGGCGCTGCATCCGGAAAACATCGCCATATTTACAGGCGGTGATGCGAATTATTTTGCAAAACGGATGAAAAGTTCCATCTTTGTAATTTGTAACCTTGTTTTGATGGGTTTGGCTTTAATGGCAGACGAATATGTTCAGAAAATGGGCGAATAAGTGGGCTGTGGTTGTTGTACTGCTTCTTTCCGGCTGGGCCGCTTCGGCGCAGACGGACGGAACTTTCACGGGTTTTTCTCCCTATTCCGTATTCGGCATGGGTCAACTGCACCAGCCTGGAACAGCCTGGAACCGCAGCATGGGCGGCGTGGGTATTGCAGCCCGCAGCAACCGCTATATCAATATCACCAACCCTGCTTCCATGACGGCGCGCGATTCCCTTTCCTTAATGGTGGATTTCGGCCTCGATGGCCGCATCTCCCTGTTCACGGAAGGCAATAAGAAGGCGCTGAACACCACTTTCAACATCGACGATTTCGTCATTTCCTTCCCCTTGTGGAAGCATACAGCCATGATGGTGGGCATCACACCGGTAAGCGATGTAGGATATAAGATATCTTACTCCGAAATGGATGTGGATACGGGTTACCGTACCTTTACTTCCAGCGGCAACGGCGGTATCTACCAGGTGTTTGCGGCTTTTGCCGCCACCCTGTGGAATCGGCTTTCCCTGGGCGCCCAGGCCAATTATCGTTTCGGCAATATCAACAAAAAGGCATCTATCGTTTACGACGATGCCTCCTTCCGTAACATGGCCTCCGGAGACTCCCTGCAGGTGAACAATTTCACGGCCAAGCTGGGTTTGCAGTACGAACAACCGCTGTCCACCCGTTCTTTCCTTACCCTGGGTGCCACCTATCAGTTCGCCACAAACCTTACCGGATATACCATCCACTACGAAGAACTGGGCGACTATTACCGAACCCGTGAAAACGACACCCTGGGCAATAACCAGGTTGGCATGGGCGATGAAATTGGCGTGGGACTCAGTTATCGCTATACGGATAAACTCCTGATTGAGGTGGATTACACCCGCACAAACTGGAGCCGTTCCAGGCTGGATGCCGTAAAAGGCTTTTCCAATGTAGGAGATGCCGTGTTCCGGCAATCGGTGGGACAAAGCATCCGGGCCGGATTTGCCTACACCCCTAACCGCAGCGATATCCGCTATCCCATGAAACGCTGGACCTATAGGGGAGGCGTGTACTTCGACCAATCCTATTATACCGTAGACGGCGCGCACGTGAATACCATCGGTATCACCCTGGGTACCACCTTACCGGTTTTCCGCTGGTACAACGGCCTCACAGTGGGTCTGGATTTCGGCCGGCGCGGCCTGGCCAGCTCCCAGGTTAAGGAGACTTACTTTGGCTTTAACGTGGGCCTGAATGTCTTTGACATCTGGTTCCAGAAGAGACCGTACGAATAAACTGGCACAATCCTTGAGAAAATAAAACCAAAAATACTGATGTTATGAAAAAGATTACGCTCATTCTCCTTGCCGCAATGGCCATCTTCGGCGGACAGAAAGTAACCGCCCAAGACAAGTACGGTTCCGGCCCCAACAGGGAGGAATGCATCAAGTACCTCTCCTATTATTCGGAGTATTATAAGCAGAAGAATTACGATTCCGCTCTGCCCAACTGGCGTCGCGCCTATTCGCTCTGCCCGGCCACCGCTTCGCAGAACATGTTCATCCACGGCACCACGCTCATGACCCGTCTGTACAACCAGGTGAAGGATCCCGCCCACAAGGATGCCATCGTGGACACCATCCTCACCCTCCAGGACCAGCGCATGGCCACCTATCCCAAGAACCGTGTGAGCATCCTGAACAACAAGGGTCAGTACATGATCAACTACCGCGGCGACCAAGCCAAGTACATCTACGACAATGTAGGTGAGATCGTGGACGAACTGGGCACCAGCGCCAACGGCGGCCTGCTCGTGAACCTGCTGCAGTCTTCCATCGCCCTGTATCGTGAGAATCAGCTCAGCGCCGACGAAGTCATCGCCATGTACGACAAAGTAATGGCCGATGTGGATGGCGCCATGCCCAAGAACGAGGCAGAGGAAGAGGATAACCTGAAGGCCAAGGCCACCATCGAGAGCATCTTCGCCGACAGTAAGGTGGCTTCCTGCGAGAACCTCATCGCCATCTTCACTCCCCGTTACAACGCCGATCCGGACAACCTGGCTCTGGTTTCCAACATCGTGAAGCTCATGAATACGGCCGACGACTGCGCCTCCAACGACCTTTACCTGAACGCCGTTACCTCCATGTATCGTCTGGATCCTTCCTATAAGAGTGCCTTCGGCCTGTATCGTCTGAATGCCGCCCGCGGCAATGTGGCCGATGCTGCCAAGTACCTGGAAGAGGCCATCAACTCCCCGGATTCCGATCCTGCAACGGATGCCCAGTACTATTATGAAATGGCTGCCTTCTGCTACAAGAACGGTATGCGCGGCAAGGCCTCCGAGGCTGCCCGCAAGGCCATCGAAATGGACTATGGATTCGCCGGTAAGGCCTATCTGATCATGGGCAACCTCTGGGCCTCCGCCACCTGCGGCGAAACCCAAGACAAGTGGGCCCGCTACTGGGCTGCCGCGGATTACTACCAGAAAGCCCGCAACGCCGATCCCAGCGTAGCCGACGAAGCCGCTTCTTCCCTGGCCAGCGTAAGCCGCTATTATCCGGAAGCCTCCGAGGCCTTCATGTACGACCTCACCAAGGGACAGAGCTACACCGTTTCCTGCGGTGGCATGACCGCCACCACTACCGTACGCGTACAGTAAGTGTCTGTAACCCGCATAGCTAAGATGATGGCAAGCGCTTCGGCGCTTGCTTTCGTCGTTTTTTCCTGCAAGGGAAATCTTTCGGAAGCGGAGAAACTGGACCTGGAGAAGATTCCCATCCAGGTGGTGGACAGCATGTTTTACGTGCAGTCGGAAAACGGACAGCTAAAAATGCGCGTGGAGGCTCCCCGGATGGAAGTGTATGAACACGATACCCTTTCGTACGATTTATTCCCCTCCGGCATCCATGTGTTTGCGTACAGCGAAGAAGGGACGCTGGAAACCACCATTGATGCCTTAAAAGCCCGCCACGACAAATATCCCCAGCCCGACAAAGAGCGCTGGAGCGCTTTCGGTAAAGTGGTGATCAAGAATATCCTCAAGCAGGAAACCATGGAGACGGATACGCTGTATTGGGACAGTGTGAAACATGAAATCTGGACCGACTGCTACATCCACATGTATTCACCCTCCGGTTCCATGCAGGGTTATGGCATGCGTTCCGACGAAAGGGCCCGTAACGCAATCCTTCTGAGACCCTTTAACAATGAGTTCATAATTGAGACCGACAGCACCCAAGTTGTGGTGGATTCTGTCAATTTTATCGGCCCTATGTTAAAAAAATAGTGATAATTCAGAATAAAATTCGTACTTTTGCAACCCTTAACGCAAAAAAATAGGAAATAATAAAAAATACATAACAAAATGGCAGCTCTTGAGACCATCAGAACTAAGTTTGGCATTGGTGCATCGCTCATCATTGCCTTCGGTCTTTTACTCTTCCTTGTGAATCCGTCCGACATCATCCAGACCATCCAGTCTGCTTCTTCCAAGTACGATGTCGGCAAAATTAATGGCAAATCCGTTTCCTATCAGGAATTTGAGCAGGAAGTGAAGGAACTCTCCGACGTGCGCGAAATGCTCACCGGCCAGTCCGCTTCCAGCGAGCAGGCTCAGCTCCAGACCCGCGAACAGGCCTGGAACAACCTGGTAGACCGTCTGCTGGTGATCCCCACCATCGAGAAAGCCGGCATCCGCGTAGGTCAGCAGGAACAAACCGACCTTTTCATCGGCGAGGAAATTTCCCCTATTCTGGCCTCTTCCGGCCTTTTTGCCGATGAAAACGGCAACTTCTCTCCCGCCCTGGTGCGCGAGTTCATAGAGAATGTCAACGCCGACGAATCCGGCCGCGGCATCCTGCTTCGCAACTATCTCCTGAACGCCGTCCGTTCCAACCGCTACAGCGAGAAGTATTTCAACCTCTTCAATGCGGCTTCCTATGTGAACTCCCTGGAGAGCCAGAATGCCATTTCGGAGAACAACACCACGGCCAACGTAAGCTTCGTGGTGGCTCCCCACACTTATTATCCTATGGACTCCACCGTGGTAATTTCTTCCGCCGAGGTTCAGAAGTACTACAAGGATCATAAGGACAATTTCCGCCAGAAGGCCACTCGTGACATCGAGTACGCCGTGTACGAGGTAACCCCTTCCGCCAAGGATATCGCATCCCAGAACGAAGAATTCGTCACCTTGTATGATGAATTCTCCACCACGGACAATGTGCGTGCCTTCCTGCAGCGCAACAGTGATCGCCAGTGGAGCGACACCTGGTACAAGGACGGCGACCTCCGCATCGTGAACCGCGACATCGACACCTTCGTGTCGGAGAACAACAGCGGTGTTTCCCCGGTGGTCCAGTCCGGTTCCACCTTCTACGCCGCCCGCATCATGGAGAACGCCAACGTGCCGGATTCCGTGTACGTGCGTCACATCATGCTCACCGGCGCCGATGCCCGTCATCAGGCCGATAGCCTCCTGGGTGTGCTCAAGGGCAACAACTTCTCCACCCTGGCCACGCTCTATTCCGCCGATACCGGCAACGCCGTGGACGGCGAGCAGGGCAACCTGGGCTGGATGACCCAGAACGCCATGATTCCCGGCTTCGAGTCCGTGCTCACGGCTTCTGTGGGCAAGCCTTATATCCTGAACACCGTTTACGGCACCCATATCGTGGAGGTGATCAAGACCACCAAACCGCTGGCCAAGAAGAAAGTGGCCGTGTTTGAGAAAGCTTCCCTGCCCAGCAAGGAAACCTACGCCGAAATTTACAACAAGGCCAATGTCCTGGCTGTGCGCAGTGCTGGCAAGTACACCAACTACAAGGCTGCCTGCGACTCCACCGGTATCTACTCTCGTTCCCTCACCATCAACGAAGGTACGGACACCTATGGTTCTATCGGCCATGCTAAGGAAGTGACCCGTTGGGCTTTCAACAACAAGCCCGGCAAGGCTTCCGGCATCATCACCGTGGACAACAATTACTTCTTCGTGGTGGCCGTGAAGGGTGCCCATAAGGAAGGTTTCGCCAAGGTAGAGGAAGTGGCCGACAACATCAAGGCTCAGCTCTATCAGGAGAAATATTCCCAGAAGCGCTGCGAAGAAGTGGCCGCCGAAATCGCCGGTCTTACCAGCCTTGAGGCCATCGCCGAAAAACTGGGAACCACGGTTTCCACCCTGTCGGATGTTACCTTCTCCATCTCTTCCGCCCCCACCACTGAGCCTTCTCTGATTGGTGCCGTGGCTGCTGCCAAGGAGGGTGTTATCAGCGGTCCCGTGGCCGGCATCATGGGCACCTATGTGTTCCAGGTGAATAGCCGCGAAACCGGCGCCTACTTCACGGAAGACGACGCCAAGGCCGCCCAGGCCCGCATCGATTCCTATCATGGCCAGATGCTGGTTCCCCTCATGATGGACAAGACCGTGGAGGACAACCGCGCCCGTTTCTATTAATAGATAGGAACTATGTCTTTAAAGTGTGGAATAGTAGGCTTGCCCAATGTGGGCAAGTCTACTTTATTTAACTGCGTGAGCTCCGGCAAAGCCCAGAGCGCCAACTTCCCTTTCTGCACCATTGAGCCCAATGTGGGTTCCACCAATGTGCCCGACAAGCGCCTGGAGGTGCTTACGGAAATCTGCCAGCCCAAGCGCACCATTCCCGCCACGGTTGAAATCGTGGACATTGCCGGCTTGGTGAAAGGCGCCTCCCGCGGGGAGGGCCTGGGTAACCAGTTCCTGGCCAATATCCGCGAATGCGATGCCATCCTGCACGTGCTGCGCTGCTTCGACGACGGCAACATCGTCCACGTAGACGGCACAGTAGATCCTGTCCGGGACAAGGAGGTTGTAGATGCCGAACTCCAGCTCAAAGATCTGGAAACGGTGGAAAACCGTATCAAGAAGGTTGAGAAACAGGCTACTACCGGCGGCGACAAAGACGCCAAGAAACTGCTGAACCTGCTGCTTCGTTACCGCGAAGTGCTTCAGCAGGGCCGTTCCTGCCGCGAAGTGGTGCCGGAGAATCCCGAAGAGGAGCAGATGGCCCGTGACCTTTACCTGCTCACCAATAAGCCCGTCCTGTACGTATGCAACGTGGATGAAGGATCTGCCGCCACCGGCAACGCTTATGTAGAAGCCGTCCGCTCCGCCGTGGCTTCCGAGCATGCACAGATCCTGGTCATCGCCGCCCGTACGGAGGCAGAGATCGCCGAAATTGAAGACTACGAAGACCGTCAGATGTTCCTGGAAGAGATGGGGCTGCAGGAGAGCGGCGTAGTTCGCCTGATCCAGAGCGCCTATCGGCTCCTGGGCCTTCGGACCTTCTTCACCGCCGGGGCCGATGAATGCCGCGCGTGGACCATCGTGGCCGGCGACAAAGCCCCCCGCGCCGCGGGTGTCATCCACACGGACTTCGAACGCGGCTTCATCCGCGCCGAAGTCATCAAGTACGAAGATTTCGTGCAGTACAAGACCGAAGCCGCCGTCCGCGCCGCCGGAAAAATGGGCATCGAAGGCAAAGACTACGTAGTCCAGGACGGCGACATCATGCACTTCCTCTTCAACGTCTAATTTTCCTGGCAACTAATCACCTGATTCACAGCGTGTTACCGTAAAGTAATCGTTCAAATTTTGAACGATTACTTTTTGTAATGTGTTGAGTGTGAGAGGGTTGGTTGCCAGGAGATTGGGGGAGATGGGGTAACTTGGGGGCATGAAGAGGATGATTTGGATGTTTTTGGGCTTGTTTTGGCCGATTTTGTTGTCTGCACAGCCGCAGGCCGATACTTTGCGGCTGATGTTTTGGAATGTGGAGAACTTTTTCGCTCCGCAGGCCGATGGGGAGCGGCACTGGGGCCGCAAAAAGTTCCGGGCCAAGTGCCAGACCGTGGCCAAAACCTTCCTGTGGGCAGCTTCGGAGCAGGGTGGCCTGCCGGATGTCATCGGCCTGGCCGAAGTGGAGAGCGCCTTTGTACTGAGGCAGTTAATCCAGACAACATCCTTGCGAAAACTGGATTATAAGGTGGTACATTTTGAGTCGCCGGATCCACGGGGCATCGATGTGGCGCTGCTTTACCGCAGCTCCCGTCTCCGCTTGGAAAGCGCCAAACCCTGTCATTTGTATCAGGCCGATTCCACCATCCTTCCCACCCGGGACATTCTGCTGGCCCAATTCAGAGGGCCCGGAGGAGAGATCGCTGTCCTGGTGAACCATCATCCCTCCAAATACGGCGGAGTATCGGCCTCGGGGCCCAGGCGAAAAATAGCCGTGGAACGCCTGAAGCAGTTGGCCGATTCCCTGACAGTCGCAGGATGGCAGCACCTGGTGGCTATGGGCGATTTCAACGATACGCCGGATAACCCGTTGTATCAGCGGTTGAGCCCTACCCTGGTGAATCTGGCGGAACCGCTTCAACGGCAAGGGAAAGGCTCCATCAAATACGATGGCCAATGGGAGCTCATCGACCTGTTTTTCATTTCGGAAAGCCTTCTTCCCGCCCAGATGGAAATCCTGCAGGTGCCTTTTCTGCAAACGCCGGATACCGGTCATGCCGGCACCAAACCCCTCCGCACCTATTCCGGTCCCCGCTACCTGGGCGGCGCCTCCGACCACTGTCCCATCTGGCTTTCCCACCCCTTTCCCGTTTCCCCTCCCTTTGGGAGGTGAAAGCTGTCGGCCGAAGGCCTCCGAAATATGGTTTTTCGCAGGTGCGAAACTTAAAAATTACTATATTTGTACGATAGACACTAAAACAAAACACTCCATATGAAAGATCAGATTTTAACCAAGTTTAGGAGCCTCTTCGGGAAAGAAGGCCAGCTGTACATGTCCTCGGGCCGTATCAACCTCATCGGCGAGCATACGGACTACAATGGCGGTTATGTGTTCCCCGGCGCCATCAATTTCGGCATCATGGCGGCCATCGAACCCAACGGCACCAACAAAGCGAGAGTATTCTCCCTGGACTTTAACGATTATGTAGAGTTCGGCTTCACCGAAGAAGATAAACCGGAACAGCACTGGCCCCGCTATATTTTCGGCGTTTGCATGGAAACGCTCAAGCGCGGCGGTAAGGTACAGGGCTTCGACGCCGTCTTTGCCGGCAACGTTCCCCTGGGCGCCGGCCTCAGCTCATCGGCAGCCCTGGAAAGCGTCTTCGCCTATGCCATCAACGAAATCAACGGCAACGGCATCGAAAAATTCGAACTGGCGAAAATCGGCCAAAGCACGGAGCACAACTATTGCGGCGTCAAGTGCGGCATCATGGACCAGTTCGCGTCCCTTTTCGGCAAGGAAGGCTCCCTCATCCGCCTGGACTGCAAAACCGGCGAGTACAAATACTTCCCCTTCCATCCCAAGGGCTACAAACTGGTGCTGCTGGACACCTGCGTAAAGCATTTGCTGGCCGATAGCGCCTACAATAAGCGCCGCGAGTCCTGCGAGCGCGCAGCGGCTGCCATCCGCGCCAACCATCCGGAGGTGGAATTCCTCTCGGATGCCAAGCGTCTGTGGCTGGACGAAGTCCGCGACCAGATTTCCCAGGAAGACTTTATCCGGGCCGAATATGTGATCGGCGAGGTCCAACGCGTACTGGATGTGTGCGATGCCCTGGAGCGCGGCGACTACGAAACCGTGGGAGAAATGATGTACCAGACTCATTTCGGCCTGTCCCGCCTGTACGAAGTCTCCTGCGAGGAACTGGATTTCCTGAACAAGTTGGCCCGCAAGTGCGAGGTCACCGGTTCCCGCGTGATGGGCGGCGGTTTCGGCGGCTGCACCATCAACCTGGTAAAGAACGAACTCTACGAGTCCTTCATCAACAAGGCCGTCCAGGAGTTCACGCTCAAGTTCGGTCACGCCCCCAAGATTTACAACGTGGTAATCAGCGATGGTGCCCGTAAGCTGTAATCATTGCCATCAGCAGACGGAAATAGAAGTCTGTCAAAGCATTAACGTCGCCCTTGACCCGTCGCTCAAAGCCCGGGTCAAGGACGGCTCTTTATTCGTGTGGGAGTGCCCCTACTGCGGCCACCGCAACCTGGCACTGTACCAGACCCTGTATCACGACCCCGATAACCGCCTTATGGTGTGGCTGCTGCCGGGAGGCCATCAGCCTCCGCAGGCCGTGGAGGAAGCCGTAAAGGAACTGGAAGGATACACGCTGCGGCGTGTAAAGGAAGTAGGGGAGCTCATTGAAAAGGTAAATGTCCACGACGCCGGCCTGGACGACTGCGTCCTGGAAATGTGCAAATGGGTCACTCGCAGGGAGTTATCGGCCAAAAATCCCGCCGCGGCGCAGGCCGCCCTTAAATTCCTCCGCCTGGAAGGGGCCGACAACGACCTGGTCCTGGCCTTTCCGTTGGAAGGCCAGATGCAGGTGGTGAACGTGGGGTTCAATGTGTACGAAGACGCCCGGGGCATCCTGTCCCGCAATCCCTCCGTGAAACCGGCCGACGGCTTCGCGCAGGTGGACCAGGACTGGATTGAGCAGTTCTTCCGTTAAAGGTTTTCCAGATTGGACAAGGCGGTCTGGAAGTTCTTCTGGGCCAAGGACTTATTGTTGGAATTGTCCAGCAGCAGCATGCCTTCCGTAATGGAATCCAGCAGCTCCAGCAGGTACTTGACATCTTCTTTGCTCTCGAATCCGTAGAGCATTTTTTTGTCATCTTCCCAGGCAAACAGGATGGGCCCGTTCACGGGATCATTATCGGCCAGCAGCGTTCCGATCTTGTTGGGGATGGTATTGTCCTTTTTGAAAATCATGATGAGGGACTTGCCATCCTGTTTCAGTTTGTCGTTCAGGAAGTTAAGCCCGGCACTGTTGCGCCAGAAGGAAAGGGTTTCGGCCTCGAAAAGTTCGAAAATCTTGTTTCTGGTATCTTCGGCGATCTGCGGATACAACACCTCACCGTCCAGGTACAGGTTGAAAACATTCTTGTAGTGGATAGCGGGGAAGATGGGCGTGATGGCGGGCGCTTCTGCTTCGGCGGTGAGATTGTGTTCAGGCAGGCTGCAAATATCCATGAGCT
>CAMYWP010000001.1 GCA_947302825.1 uncultured Bacteroidales bacterium | reverse complement strand
CCTCCACCGCATCGGCCGACAACACCGTCTACCGGGGCTACTATGTGCTCCCGCGCGCACTAGACTATAATGACCAGTTGCGCTGGCAACGGAACCAGCAGGCCGAAATAGGTATGGAAACCACCCTGGCGGGCATCCGCATTTCCCTGGCGGCCTATTACAACCGCACCTTAAACAGCTACCGCCTGGACAACACCTACGAACCTTTCCACTACAATTACACCGGAACCGGCTCCGTGCAGGGACTTGTCATTCCTTCCCGGAACAGGCTCTATTCCATAGATCCCGCTACGGGCATCGTGACGGTATCGGATAAAACCGGCGTTCTGCCCAGCCAGACCATCGCGGCCGAAGAGCGCAGCCAGCTCGTCGCCCGTACCTATGCCAACAATGCCCACTACCCCATCACGCGTTACGGCGTGGAATGGGTCATCGATTTCCCCCGCATCCGGGCTATCGGCACTTCCATCCGCATTGACGGCAATTACTATCATTATAAGACGCTGGACACGGACATGGTGGCCTACTCTCCGGTATCCACCATGGGGTCCAATGGCCTGCCTTTCCGTTATATCGGCTATTATATAGGAGGTAACAGCGTCGCCAACGGGAGCATTTCCCGCACCCTGAACAACAACATCACCATCACCACGCACATCCCCAAGGTCCGGCTTATCCTGTCCGTTAAGCTGGAAAGCAGCCTGCTGCGCCATTCCCGGTCCCTTAGTGATTTTGCCGACGGCAGCGAACGCGCCCGCGTGCTGGCCGACCGGGGAAAACTGCTGGAGTTCACACCCGGCACCTCCATTTACCAGGGAAACAGTTTTGCCGCCGTATTCCCGGAATATTACGAAAGCCTGGACCATCCCGGCGTACAGGTTCCCTATTTGGAAAAACTGCAGTGGGCACGGGAGAACGACCCCGACCTTTACAACGACCTGGCCAGGCTGGCGGTTACTTCCAATTACCTGTACACCTTCAACGAAGATTATCTCTCTCCTTATTTCAGCGCCAATTTCAGTGTTACCAAGGAGCTGGGCGACATAGCTTCCATCTCCTTCTATGCCAACAATTTTTTCAACAATATGGGACAGGTGTATTCCACCAAAACCGGCAACCACAGTTCGGTAAGCAACTACATCCCCTCTTTCTACTACGGACTTACCCTCAGACTCAAATTTTAAATCCTATACGTACATGAAAAAGCATTTATTCCTCTTTTCCCTGCTGGCCGTGGCTGTTTTATCGGCCTGTAATAAAACCCCGAAGGACCCGGAACCCGTAGCCGTTGGATTGCAGCTGGTCTGCGACGGGGACAACTTCGCCGTGGCCGATCTCACCGTCGCCCTGCAGGACGCCGACGCCAGCTTTACCCTGGAAAGCAAGACCGATGCTTCCGGAAAAGCCTCTTTCCTGGTGAAACCGGGCGTCTACAGCGCCACTTGCACCTATGTCACCAGTGAAGACGGCCAGCGCCTGGCCTATTCCGGCGGCACCAGCCCGTTCACCGTACGGGAGGAGACCCCCTCCACCTACAACCTCACCCTCCAGAAAGTGGCCTCCCGGCAGATTGTCATCAAGGAAGTTTACAGTACCGGCTGCCCCAAAGAGCCCAGCGGGTCTTATTCCAACGATGCCTATATCATCCTGTACAACAACTCCGACATCGAGGCAGATGCCACCAACGTGGTCATCGGCATGCTCTTCCCCTACAATGCCCAGGGCAACAACAAGTTCTACGGCGAAGACGGTAAGCTCATCTATGAGCACGCCGACTGGATACCCGCCGCCAGCGCCCTCTGGTCGTTCACGTCAGAGGTAAAGATTCCGGCCTATTCGCAGATAGTAATCGCCCTGTACGGCGCTGTCAACCACACCGAAACCATTCCCGCATCCGTGGACCTGTCCAACGCCTCCTATTACTGGATGTCCAAGAACGAACAGTTCGTCAACGCCAAATATGTAGTGGCCGATGCCATCCCGCAAAGCCACTACCTGAGCAGTGTCCCCTTCAACATGGGCAACGCCTGGCTGTTCTCCAACACCGCCCCGGCCCTGTTTATCGGCAATATGGGCAAGGCCGAAGCCGAAGCACTGGCATTGAATACGGAAGCCTATGACTATACGCAGGGAACCGGCGCCTCCAACCAGGCCGTCAAATTCCCGCAGGCCAAGGTAATTGGCTGCGTGGATGTTTTCTCGGCGGCCAATGTCAGCACCAGCAAACTGCGCTTCCCCGCCTCCCTGAATACCGGCGCCGTCACCATCACCGGCAAGTTGGGTTACACCGTTTACCGCAATGTGGACAAAGCCGCCACCGAAGCTTTGCCCGAGAACGAAGGCAAGCTGGTATACGACTACGCCATGGGCACCGTGGACGTGGGCGGCAGCACCGACCCCTCCGGCATAGACGCTGAAGCCTCCATCGCCAACGGGGCGCACATCATCTATCTCCAGACCAACAGCTCGGCCGGTGACTTCCACCAGAGAAAACAGTCTTCCCTGAAGAAATAATTTTCCATGACTTCCCGTCCCTTCCTTGTCGTCCTCTGCCTGCTGACCACCGCCCTCTCTGCGGCCGGTCAACAGGCCGGGAGCGTACGGGACTTCCGCTTTACAGTGGACACCCACCCCTTCCTCACGCTTTCCAATCCGGCCCTGCTGGACCAGTTCGACGGGCAGGTTTCCCTGGTGCAAAGCCACTTCCGCAAGGAAAACGGTGGCTGGCTGTCCCCTACCGAGTCGCCGGACAGCTGGGATGCGGGGGCATCGGCCCAATCGTACAGGCGCATCGGCCGGAGTATTACCTTCTTCGGCAGCCTGGGCTGGCAGCATTTCACGGGCAAGGACATGGGCGGACAAATCCTGCTGGATTACACCTACAACCCCGTCAACTTCCTGGAAAGCAGCGACGACACCAGGGGGACCAAAAAGCGGGAACGCTATGCGCTGGCCGGCGGCATGTCCTACCGTCTGAGCCGCCGCTGGGCTATCGGCGTACAGCTGAACTATACCAGTGCCGACCAGACCAAGACCAAGGACCCCCGCTTCTCCAGCATCTGGATGGACCTGGATTTGAAAGCCGGAGCAAGTCTCAAAGCTTCTGACCGTTGGGTACTGGGCGTCGCTTTCCTGTTCCGGAACACGCTGGAACAGGTGAAAGGCGGCATCTACGGTACTACGGACCAGCAATACTTCATCCAAACGGACAAAGGCTGTTATATGGGCACGGTATCCGAACTGGCCGGCGACTACAACCCTATCTCGGTGGTCAATCCCCGGCCCATGATGAACTATTTCTGGGGGGGTAGCCTGCAGTCGGTACTGGACGGCCGATTTGCCAACGAGCTGGTTTTCCAAATACGCAACGGCTATTACGGACGCCGGAGCTCCACCACCGCCACCTTCTTCGAATTTAATGGAATCCGTGCCGGTTACAAAGGGAAACTGCTCATCCCCTCCGGCAGGAACCTGCAGGTCCTTTCCCTGGAAGCCGGTCTGGAAACACTCACCAACCTGGAGAACAAATTCCGCTATGTCACCCCCACCGGGCAGAACACCGTTGTGGAGTACACGGGCCAAAGCCGGATCCTGGATCGCCTCCTGGCCGCCGCAACGCTCTCCTACGCCTGGCATAAAGAGGCCGATGAAGGTCGGCCCAGCCTTTCGCTTGGTGCCCGGCTGGACGGCCGGGTCCGGAATCAGACTGCCAGCCTGTATCCTTTCACCCGCCGGCAGCAGATGACGGCTTTGAGCGCCGATTTATACGGACAAAAGTGCTTTGCCACAGGGCCGATGTTCCTGGATATCACACTGCACGCTTTGGTGGGCGGTGGATTCGGGATACCCCATGAAGACAGCAGCGCCGCCGAAACCGCCAGCACCTCCATCCAGCATTTTGACACGCCACTGTTCCAGCAGTACGAATACGAGACCGCACTCCATGCAGGCGCCGAACTGAGTTTCGGCATCAGCCTTCCCCTTAAGGGAGTGTGGCAACCCTATCTGCGCGTCTCTGACCGCTTTGTGAGTCTCCTGTCCGCACCCGTCTATTTGGACGGAGGACGGCGCAATGTGGCAATGATTTCGCTCGGCTGCTGTTTTTAACAAATAATCGATCCTATGAAAAAATGGCTTCTGGCCCTCTTGCTGGGTCTGTGTACGCTTCCGGCCGCCCGGGCCGATGAAGGAATGTGGCTCATTCAGTGCCTGGACCGTGCGCTGGAAAAGAATATGAAGGCGCGCGGCCTTAAGCTGGGCGTCCGGGAAATCTACAATGAAGAAGCCGGCGGGCTGGCCGATGCCGTAGTGTCGCTGGGCTTTTACTGTAGCGGCAGCATGATTTCTGACGAGGGACTCCTCATTACCAACCATCACTGCGCCTTCAGCGATGTGGCGGCCCTCTCCACCCCGGAGCACAACTACCTGGAAGACGGCTTCTGGGCCCTCTCCCGTGACCAGGAGATTCCCATAAAAGGCAAAGAATTCTTTTTCCTGAACAAAGTGCTGGATGTCACCGACGAAGTAAAAGCCCTGCAGGAAGAATTGCAGCTGGAAGGAAAACCTTTCGGCAGCCGCCGCCTATCGGCCATCCTGGAGAAGAAATATGGCGACGAATATGGCCTGGAGGCCGGTCTGCAGGGTATGTGGGCCGGCACCGCCTACTACCTTTGCCTGTACACCAAGTATACGGACGTTCGCCTTGTGGCAGTTCCGCCCGTAAGCATTGCCTCCTTCGGCGGCGATGAAGACAACTGGGAATGGCCACAGCACAAGGCCGATTTTGCCATCTATCGCATTTATGACAACGAGGGTAGACCCCTGCGTCCCCGGCGCTATCTCACCATCAGCAGCAAGGGATACAAGGAAGGCGATTTCGCCATGGTAATCGGCTATCCCGGCCATACGGCCCGTTATTCCAGTTCTGCCGAAATGCGCCAGGCCATCGAGGTGGAAAGCCCTGTTTCCAACCGTCTCCGGACTGCCCAGATGGAGATTATCCGGAAATGGATGGATGTCGACCCTTCCATCCGTAGGAAATACTCCGACAGTTTTTTCTCCCTGAGCAACGTGGCCGAAAACAAGGAAGGAGAAGCGGCTTGCATGCGCCGCTTCGGGGTTATCGGAGAGCGGCGGGAATGGGAGGAGAAGGTCTTCCGGCCGGTTTCAGGGAAGAATGCCGTACTACTGGATCAACTGGATGCCGAATATGCCGCTATCTCCTCGCTGGAACAGCAGAAAGTCTATTACCGGGAAACCCTGGTACGGGGTACGTTCATTTCCCGGACCTTCCTGAGGATGGGCGGTGCCAAAAACGACTTGTCCCGCCAACGAAAGCTTCTGGCGCAGGGCTTGGCCGAAACAGACCCGCGCGTGGAAAAGGAACTGCTCGCCTATTCCCTGCAGGAATTCTTCACGCATATGGAGCCGCGTTTCTTCAAGTCCATCCATCAGGAGTTGCAGGCCCAGTTCGGCAACGACTGGCAGGCCATGGCGCAATGGCTTTGGGACCAATCCTGCGTAGAGGATTTCCAGGGCGACATTACCCAAATCCCGCTATACCGCTATGTACATGAACTAAGCATCGCAGAACTGAACCAGAGCGAAGAACACGTAGCCTCCCTGCCGGAACTCCGGCGCCAGTATGTCCGTGCCCGATATGAATGCTTGGCCGCACAGGGAAAAGTTCAGTATCCCGATGCCAATTCCACCCTGCGCCTGAGTTATGGCAGGGTGCTCCCCCTCAACCCCTGGGACGGAGTGTACGCCCACTGGCAAAGCACAGCCCGCGGCCTCCGTGAAAAATACGACCCGGCCCGGCACGATTACGCCTATCCCGAAACTTTCCGGGAAGTGTTACCTCCGCCGGATTTCCCGGTGAACTTCCTCACCGACAACGACATCACGGGCGGCAATTCCGGTTCGCCGGTGCTGAACGCCAAGGGGCAGCTCATCGGCCTGGCCTTCGACGGCAACAAGGAATCGCTGGCCAGCAACTATCAGGCTGTTCCGGGCTACAACATGTGTGTGTGCGTAGACATCCGCTACGTACTCTGGATCCTGGAACACTACATGCACCAGGACTATCTCCTCAAAGAATTGGATATCCGCCAATAAGTCCCTCCCCCGAGGGGAGGGGTTTCGGGTGGGGGTAACGTTGACGACTTTATCGACCGATTTATAGTCGGTCGATATCGGCCCAGCCGAAGCGGGCGGGGTAGAGCCAGGCGCGGGCGGTGCGCTCCATGACGCCGTAGTCCAGCGAAACCTTGGGGCATTCGCTATAGGCGCGCTCCAGCCAGGTTTCATCGCCGATGTGGCTTTCCCAGCCGCGGAAGAGTTCCGTCACTTCCGGCAGGTATTTTTCCATTTCGGCTATGATGGTGGCGGCTTTCCACACGAAGATACCGCTGTTCCAGAAGAATTCGCCGGTGCGGACGAAGACCTCGGCCAGCTCCAGCGGCGGCTTTTCCGTGAAGGTTTTCACCTGCAGCGGACCGGCCATCAGATAAGCATTATGACCTTCCTTCACCTGGATATAGCCGAAGTTCACGTCCGGGTGACGGGGGACGATGCCCAGGGTCATAAGCACGTCGTTGTCCTCTACGTATTGGAAGGCATCCAGCACGGTGTTGGCAAACAGACCCACATCCCGGATCACAAGGTCCCAGGGCGTAGCCACCAGCACGGCTTCCGGGTCCCGCGTGAGCAGCGTATAGGCTGCGTAGGCCATGCAGGGGGCCGTTTTGCGGGCGTGGGGCTCCACCAGCAGGTTTTCCTTCGGGAGCATGGGCAGCACGCGCCGGGCTTCATCGGCAAAACGCTGCGGGGTAACCACCAGGATGTGGTCTTCGGGGACCACTTCCTTGAAACGGTCGTAGGTGACACGGAGCTGGCTGGACGCGCCGGAGCCGTCGGCCATGATCACGCAGTAACGATGGGACATACTCATATTATCAGACATACATGGGTATCCAGGCTTGCGGGAAATAACGTACTACCGTTTCCCTGCCGTCGAAGAGCACGGAAACAATATCGAAATACACTTCCTTCCCGTCCAGGTGATTTTTATTCAGGTATTGCAGGGCAGCGGCCGATATGCGCTTCTGTTTGATGGTATTTACCTGATCTGTAATGGTAGTTGTTACCGGGGCTGTGCGGGCTTTCACTTCCACGAAGTGCAGTCCGTCCGGTCCTTCGGACACGATGTCCAGTTCCAGATGACCTGAGCGCCAGTTCCGGTCCAGGATCTGATGGCCCCGCGTCTGCAGAAAATCGCAGGCCATCTGTTCCCCTACCTCTCCAATCTTGCTACGCTTCTGTACGTTCATATAAGGTTATAGGTTTCAGTCAAATTTAACAACCGTAACGCCCGAACCGCCAAATTGTATATGTTCGTCCGCTACCGATTGCACGCCAGGCACCGTGCGTACGTACTTCTGGATTTCCTCCCGCAGGGCACCTGTACCCTTTCCATGCAAAATTCGCACCGAAGGCACGCCTAACATGATGGCGTCGTCGATATATCGCATCACAATCTCCAGGGCATCATTCACCCGTTCGCCGCGTACGTCCAGCTCCAGCCGGAAATTCGCCTTCCGTTCACTGATGGCTGCGTCGTATACCTGACGCGGCCGTTCCGTCGGGGCCTTGGCCACCGCCTTGAACTCATTGGCCGTAATGCGTTCCACCCGGTCCAGGGGAAGCTTGGTGGTAACGCTTCCCACAATCACGCTCACCGCCTTGGTACTTACGGTAGCTACTTCGCCCACCATGCCGTTGTCCTTGATGCGCACTTTCTCCCCTACCTTCAGCGGGGCCGTACGGAAGGCGGCCAGCTTCTTCGCTTCGGCCTCTTCCTGCTCCATCTGCTGGATCGTCTGCCCGTCCGAGCGCCGGCGCTTGCGCACTTTTTCACGCTCCTTGCGCTCTTTTACGGTCTGGAGTTTCTTGTCGATATAGGCGTCCCGGCGGCCCCGGCTGTCGGCCAGCGCTCCCAGGAAACCCTGCAGTTCGGCCCGGGCCTCCTGCGTCTCCTCCTTGCGCGCCTGCGATTCCTTAATGGTACGGATGGTGTTTTCCACCTGTTTGTTGGCGTCGCGGACTATCTTTTCTGCCTCGGCGCGGGCTTCGTCCAGGATGCGGCGGCGCATCTCCTTGATCTCTTCCAGTTCCTTCTGGTAGCGGTCCGTGAGACCTTCCAGCGTCTTGTCCGTGGCGCGGATCTTCGTGAGTTTTTCGTCCAGGGCACGGCGGCTGCGCGCAATCTTGCGCAGGTTCCGCTCAATGCCCACGAACTGCTCGCCGGCGCGCTGTTCGGCATCGTGCACCAGGGCCTCCGGCAGCCCCATCTTCCGGGCCAGTTCGAAGGCGAAAGAGGAACCCGGCAGCCCCGTTTCCAGCTGGAACAGGGGCGCCACCGTGGCGGCATCGAACTGCATGGCGCCGTTGATGACGCCGGTTTCGGCGGCCGATGCATATAATTTCAGGTTGGTATAGTGCGTAGTAATGACGCCGTAGGCGCCCCGGGCATCCAACTCGTGCAGGATGGCTTCGGCGATGGCGCCGCCGGCCGCCGGTTCCGTTCCGGAGCCGAATTCATCGATGAGCACCAGCGTCTTTTCATCGGCCTGGGCCAGCATGGCCTTCATATCGGCCAGGAAGGAGCTGTAGGTGGAAAGGTCGTTCTCCAGGGACTGGTCGTCGCCGATGGAGACCATGATGCGGTCGAACACCGGGAGTTCGGAGGTCTCGGAGGTGGGGATGAGCATGCCCCACTGGAACATATACTGCAGCAGGCCCACGGTCTTGAGGCACACGCTCTTGCCGCCGGCGTTGGGGCCGGAAATCAGGAGGATGTGCTTCTGGGGCGTGAGGCTTACCGTGAGCGGCACAATGGCCTTTTTCTCCCGGCGGAGACTCTTTTCCAGTAGCGGATGCCGCGCTTTGCGCAGGCTCAGCGAGCCATCCTCCGACAGCACAGGCATCCCGGCGATGTAGTCCAGCGCCACGTGGGCCTTAGCCATCACGAAGTCCAGTTCGCCCACGAAGCGGGCGCCGTCCAGGAGCTCCGGCACCCAGGGGCGCAGGAATTCCGCAAATTCGTACAGGATGCGGGCAATTTCCCGCGTTTCGGCAAAGTGGAGTTCGGCAATCTCGTTCTGCAGGGCCACTATTTCGGCCGGTTCCATGAAGGTGGTCTTGCCGGTGGCGCTTTCGTCGTACACATAGCCCTGGAAGGCTTTTTTTCGGGCCGATGTCACCGGAATGAGCATCTTTCCGTCGCGGATGGCCACGGAAGCGTCCGGGTCCGTGAGCCCTTCCTGCTGGGCCTGCCGCAGAATGGCGTTCATGCGCCGGGACACGTTCACTTCCTTGTCCTTGATGCTGCGGCGGATACGGTACAGTTCGTCGGAGGCGGTGTCTTTCACTTCCCCGTGCCGGTCCAGGATGCCGTCGATGCGGTGCATGACCTCGGCCGGGGCGTTCACGCCGGAAGCCAGGTGCTGCAGGTTGGGGTAAATCCCCTCCTTCACCGTATGGAAAAAATGCAGGGTTTTGCGCAGCGTATCCAGCAAAGTGCGCAGCTTGCCCAGGGAAAGCAGGTCGATGGAAGCATTTTTGCCGATAGGTTCCAGGAAGCCGATAGCGTCGATGTACCCCGCCGTGGGGAAACCGTCTTCGAACAGCAGGATCAGGCGCATTTCATCGGCCAGAAGCAGGCGCCGGCGGATTTCCGCGGCACTCGTGCTGAACTCTTCCTCAGCCACGCGCCCCGCCGCATATTCGGTGGAACAGCGCGCGCCGATGGCAGCCCGCACCTTGTCAAATCCCAGTTTCGCTTCCAGCCGCTGGTCCATTTACGAAATGTCCTCCTTTTTCATCACGGAAGCCAGAATTTTCCGCAGTTCGGGCATATCCTGCACGGTATGGATGGCCCCTCCGCGCACGAAACTCACGTTGCCCGTCTCTTCCGACACCACCAGGATATCGGCGTCCGTATCTTCACTGAGGCCGATGGCCGCGCGGTGCCGCATGCCGTAATGGGCGGGTATATCCGTGCGGTTGGTCATGGGCAACTGGCAACGGGCGGCGGCAATATGGTCGCCCACGATGATCATGGCGCCGTCGTGCAGGGGGGAATTCTTGAAGAAGATATTCATGATGAGCCGGCGGTTGATATCGGCCTCGAAGCGGTCGCCGGTGTCCATGTATTCGTCCAGGGAAGTCTTGTGCTGCAGCACGATGAGGGCGCCGGTTTTTTCGGCCGACATGGCCCGCACGGCTTCTCCGAGTTCTTCCACACTCTTGCTGCCCATCTGCTCTTCCTTGATGCCCAGCAGGCGGTTGAACAGTTGGCCGCTGCGCCGCGCGATGCCGCTCTGGACGGCAAAGCGGTTGAGCAGGTGCCGGATTTCGGGCTGGAACAGGATGATGATGGCCAGCACACCTACATCCAGGAGGGTGTTCAGCAGCACGGTCATCATGCGCATGTTCAGGGCGCTTACCACGGCCTGCAGAATCAGGATCACCACCAGCACCAACACGATGTTCAGCACGGTGGTATCCCCACGGATGCCACGGATCAGGAAGAAGATGATGGTCCCCACCATGAGGATATCCAGCACGTCTTCCCAATCGAAACTCAAAAATCCGAATAAGTCCGCAGCCTGCAATAATAACATAGTTTGCAAAGATACGAAACATTTTTAATACAGCACCCTGACCGGGCCCATAAGGCCGCTTTCGCGCAAGGGGCTGCCGGCATCCGGACCGGCAATGGTCCAGGTCTTACGCTCCGCCTCCGGCAGATTGGCGTCGTAGGCCAGGCGGTTGAACCAGGTGCCTGTGACGGCAATGCGGAGGGTATTCTTCCCCGCTTTTCCGTTGAGCGTGAGCCGATAAGGACTGGCCCAAAGCACTCCGGCGGGCTGGCCGTTCAGCTGGACATCGGCAATCATATCCACACGACCCAGGTCCAGGACCACTTCCCCGGCTTTGGGCAGGGTGAAGCTGGTTTCATAGACCACCGTGCCGGAGAAGGCCTGCGCTTCCGGGCCGACAGGAAGGTCCTTCCACGCCTGCAACTGCTTGATTTTCAGCGGTTTTTCAGGCGCGCCCCAGCCGGCGGGGAAGCTCAGCGTCCAGTCTTTCAATTCTTTGGATTTCGCCAACACAGGCTGCCGGACGGGCGTTTTTTCGCTTTCCGGACGGAACACCACAAAGCAGTTGCCGGCACGTGCCAAATCCAATTGCACTGAGGCGTACTCGCCATCCCGGGCAACATCTAAACCGCTTACTTCCCCCGTTACTGCATCCCATAATTCGGCCTTGCCACAGGCCTTGAGCGTAACCGTTCCGTGGAAGTCTTTACCCACCGGCGCCGTAATGTAGTACCATTCGGCACCATCGGCCTGGCGATGAGCCCAGAGAAGCTCTTCTGCCGCCAGCAAATTGGGCTGCATGCCATAGGACTGCAGAATATCGGCGGTTATGGTGGAGCCGAAGACCACCTTTGCGCCGGCGGCAATCAGTTCCTGCAGTTTGGCGCGCGTTTCCGGACGCATATTCTCCGTCTGCGTCACCCACAGAAGACCGTAGCTTTGGCCTTCCGGCGTAACCAGGCGGCCGTTTTGCACCGAGATGCGGTGCAGAAGGCCGTCCGGGTTACAGTAGTCGTACTTGTAACCCGCCGGGAAAGGAATCTTCTGATTCGGCTTCTGATAGCCCACTTCGTCTCCGGTGAACCAGAGCACATCCACCACCGGCAGGCTGCGCTCGAGCAGATAGCTGGTACGGGCCAGGTACTGCGTGAAGTACGGCATGTACTTCCACCAGGTTTGGCCGCGCAGGAATGGCGTGCCGATCTTATTGCCGAAACTGGTTCCCGGCGGCAGGAAGCCCACCTGCGGATTGTGCGTATAGGTATGGAAGACATTGTGCGTCACGCCTTCCGTCATATTCAGGTTGGCCACCTCCTTGAACAGTTCCCAGTGTTCGTCCCAGTTGAGGTCGAAGCTGGTGAAGCTTTCGGCGGCCACGCGGCGCTTGCCATAGAGATGGGCGGCCGATGCCGTGGGCTTGATGGGCTTAAAATTGAGATCGCCCACATAGCCCTCGGAGAAGGGGTGCCAGAATTCGGCCATGGGGACATCGGCGTACTTGTAATACTCCATGTAATCCATGGACACCACATCGCCGCCGGCGGTCTCGTACTGCACCTGGAGGCCTTTTTCGTGGGCCAGACGAACCATTTCTCCGAAGAAGTTCTGGTTGTAGAGGTCCGTTTTCACGCGGCGCCAATCGGCCAGGAAGGAGGCGGTGCTTTCCGGGCTATCCAGTACGTAGCCGCTCAAAGCGGGCAGCCAGGCGCGGAGCGCATAACCCATCCGGCCGCGGAATTCCGCTTCCATGGCGCCGGTCCAGTTCTGGTTGCGGCACTCCCAGCTGTCCATGAGCATGCCGTTGGCCTTGCCTTGCAACGGTCCGTCCTGCAGGCGGCCCACATAGTTGGAAAACTGTACCTGGGCACCTCTGGGGTCCAGTTTGTTGCACTCCCAGCCGGTTGCTTCGGCCGGGGCAGGTCCGTTTTTATAGCCGATATTTACATGGCCGTACCGCAGGATGGTCCAGTTTCCTTCGGGAGCGATCCAGTCTAGTGTGCCGTCCGGAGCCAGCCGGTCCGAAAGGTCCAGGATGGATTCCGGGCACACATAGGAGCCCTTGCTCCGCCGGGCATTCTGCTGATAGATTTCCTTGCCGCGGAGCGTGCGGCCGGCAGCAGCACGCCAGTCATCGTGACGGGAAGCCGAATAGAAACGCAGGTACGCCAGATTCATGGGGTGCTCGTTGGTGAGCGTAAGCGTGTAGCTGCTGGCTTCCGGGACTTCATTCAGGGCCAGGGTGAAGGGCTCATTGTCCTGCCAGCTGGCCATGGGAAGCTGCACGTCGGCCACTGTTTTGGGCTGACCGTCTATACAGTAGGCGGTGATTTGGATACGTACCCCGGGCGTGTTGCAGAAAGCGTGGCTCAGCTCCTGCACGGCGGGCATTTCCAGCGAGCGGAGCGGGGCATCGGCCGTAAAATGAACGGTGTGCACACCTGGTTTCGTTTCCGACACGCCCTTCTCCCCAGACAGCAGTTTTACCCAGTCCAGGCTGCCGGAGGCAATATTTTTCAGTTCCAGCGGCGCTCCCGTATCCCCTTCCGGGGTGGGGAAAGCCAGCACGCAGATGTCCTGGTAATCGCGCCAGTCTTCCTCCGACGGCTTTCCTTTGGGAAGAACCATGCCCGTAGCGCCCGCCGATACATCCGTCCGGCTCCAGACCAGATCCCGCATGGCATCTTCCGGCTGAATCCAGGGCCCGCCGGCCATGGCCCAGCCCGGACAGGTCTGGATGGTGAGGCGCAGTTGCAGGCTGCGGGCCTTCTGTCCCAGGTAAGCCACCATATCGTCCCAGTCCTTGGAAAGCGGTACCACCGGGGTGTCTACACCAGGCCACCTTCCGCCAAACGCCCCGTGGAACCACTGGATGCCGCCGATCTTGGCTCCGGCAATGGCTTCCAGGTCGGCGTCAATGCCTTCGCGGGATACATTGTCCCCGATGAAGTGGAACCAGGTCTCCGGCCAGAAATCCTTGGGCGGCGCGGCAAAATTTTGCTCGTCCTGCTGGCCGAATGGCGCATCCAGCACGGCCTTATCGGCCTGAATATTGGCAATTTGCGCATTTAACGCGACGGTGGCACACAGGCCGAAGAGCAGAAGGAGGGTGCGTTTCATGGGATTATATGGCTAGCGGAGAATATCGTTCAGGATGCTGCTGGCGGCTTCGCGGGCGCCTTCGCCGGGGCCTTGGATCACCAGCGGATAGGGGTGGAAGGCACTGCGGACGATGATGGCGTTCTCCGTGCCGCGCAGGTGATAGGCGGGATGGACCGGCGGCACGTTGCGGATGCCGATGCCGGCCTTGTAACCCTCGGCCGTCTTTTCCAACGAAGCTACAAAGCGGCGGCGAAAGCCTTGGACTTCGGCCACGCGAGCAGCTTGGGATAACGTTCCTTCGTAGGCCTCTAACCCTTTGTAGAATTCCTCCACCGTGCCCTGGAACAGCTCCGCGGGCACAATGGGCGTAATTTCCACGTCCTGTTCTTCCAGTTGAACGCCGGCTTCGCGGGAGAGGATGAGCAGTTTGCGAAGGGCGTCGCGACCGCCCAGGTCCAGACGCGGATCGGCCTCGGTGAGCCCTGCCCGCTGGGCCTTCCTCAACAGGGAGGCAAAGCTTTCCCCACCCGGCTGGTAGCCGCCCAGAATTTGGTTCAGGGTGCAGGAAACCACGGCCTCGATGGACAGCAGTTCGTCGCAGCTGTTGGCGCCGCGAGCGATGGACTCCAGCATAGGCAGGGCCGCGCCTACCGTGGTGCCATAACGCAGGATCACGCCGTTTTCGCGGGCCGCCGCATGCATGGCGGCATAGGCCGGATACGGTACGGCAAAGGAGCGGCGGTTACTGGAAACAATGCCGATACCGGCCTCCAGCAGCACCGGATAGCGTTCGTAGAGGGTTTCGCTGTTGGTGGCGTCGATGAAGAGGGAACCCTTGGGGGCCTGCTGCAGGATGGATTCGATGTAATCGCCCTCCTGTTCCAGCTTGGGCGCGCCGCCCAGGTCGATGCCGAAGTGCCGGCTATCGGCCCGTCCTACTATGCGCAAGCTCTTGCCGGTGCGCTCTTTCACGCTCTCGGCCGATTGTTCTATCATCTCCACCAGCGCCTTGGCCACGGCGCCGTTACCGGCGATGAACAGATTCACTTCCCGGACGGGCAATTCCTGGAAAAACGCCCGGTGAAGGGCGCGGAGGGCCGTTTCCAGCACGGCTTCCTTAACTGTAATATCAAGGCTGGGGCCATCCGCCTGGATGCTCAAAGCCTGAATGCCCACTTCCTGCAAGGCGTGCTTCGCTTCGGCCTTTCCGTCTTGTTCAGACAGATCCACGCCCACCAGCCGGATGTGTCCCTTTTCAGAGGCCACGCCAATCCAGCGGGACGGGTCTTTTTCCGCGCCGATGACGGTGAACTTCCCATCCGGAGCAAAGGTATTACGGATTTCAATGTCGATGCCGGCGTTCATGGCGGGCGCCACGGTGGGTGCATACAGCACTTTGGCGCCGTGGGAAGCCATGTCCAGCGCGCTCTGGTACGACATCCGCGGGATGGTCCGTGCCGCCGGAACCTGCTTGGGGTTAGCAGTCATGATGCCGGGGACATCGGTCCAGATCTGGAGGCTTTGGGCCTGCAACGCGGCGGCGTAGAGCGCGGCGCTGTAGTCGGAGCCGCCCCGGCCCAGGGTGCAGATGTGGCCTTCCTTGTCCTGGCAGATGAAGCCGGGGGCAATGTATAAATCGGCCGGCGTGGCCTGGATGGCCTTTTGGATACGCCGATAGGTTTCGGGTTCGTCGTCACGCACCACCAGTTCGCGCGAATCCAGCCAGACGGTGCTGGCGCCTTCTTCGGCCAGCTTGGCGGCCAGGATGGTGGTGGAGAGGATTTCGCCGAAGGTCACTTTTTCCGCCTCCGGGGCCTGCCTTAACTGGGCAAACAGCCCGTCGATGCGCTCCTGCACCAGCTTCCGCTGCTCGCCGGTAAAGAGCCGGCTCACGATATCGCGGTGCCGCCGCTCCATTTCCTGGATGCCGGCTTCGTCGGCCTTGAGCAGGGCATCCGTGCAACCGCTGATGGCGCTGCTCACCAGCACCACCTTGCCCCGGACGGCCTCTTTTTCCACAATATCCAGCACGCGGGACATGTTGGTGGCCGATGCTACGGACGAGCCGCCGAATTTCAGCACGCAGAAGTTCATAGCAGGTCTCCGAATTCGTGAACGCCTTGCAGCCCTTCGGTCATGAGGGCTGCCACCACCGCGCCCTGGGCGAAGCCTTCGCGGGAGAAAGCTTCGTGAGTAAGCGAGAGTTTATCGGCCGCCGATGTGAGTGTAAGCGTATGGATACCAGCTACTTCTCCCTCGCGGATGGAGGTGATTTCGGGCTTTTCTTCCAGACCTTTTTCTACCAGTTCGGCCAGGGACTTGGCCGTTCCGGAAGGGGCATCCAGTTTGTGGATGTGATGGGTTTCCGTAATCTGAGGAGTATAGCCGGCGCCTTTGAGCATGGCACTCACCTTCTCCACAGCTTTGAACAGGGCGTTCACGCCCAGGGAGAAGTTGGAGGCGTAAATCATGGGCGTACCGGCATCCAGGAAGGCATCCCTTACTTCGGTACGGATATCGTTCCAGCCGGTGGTTCCAATCACTGCGGCCTTGAAATGCCGGGCAATAAACGGATAGTTGGCCCTGAAAGCCTCGGGCGTGGTGAAATCGATGCAGACGCACTCCTTGGCCACCTCGGGTTCCGTGGCCGTGATATCCTCGCTGGCCGCTACCAGCTCAATCCCGCGCTTTTCCAGCTCCTTTTCAATCATGTGGCCCATCTTTCCGTAGCCACTGATAATCACTTTTATCATCGTGTGGAATGAAGTTATTGATTCTCATTTACTTATGCAAAATCGATTATCAGTTTCGGCACAATCGATTTTGCGTATCTTGTTCACTGTCAGTTTTTTACCTCCACGGCCCATAATGAATGGGCCATGCGGATATATTGCTCCACGGCGGTTTCCAGGTCTTGCACCGTGATGTGTTCTTCATCTCGGTGGGCTACCCGGATAGTTCCGGGGCCGCAGATGATCTTGTGGCCGAAATTACTTAGGTGCGGGGCATCGCTGCCGAACGCCACCGGAGCGCTCTCGAAGCCCGGAAGCGTCACGTACCGGGCCGGGCTGTCTCCGCCCCGCGCCTGCACCGTGATGTTCCCGCTTTGCGCGGCCATCCAGTCCTGAACGGCCTGGTCGGAGACAAACGTGGTCCGGAAATACAGGCGGCAATTGAGCTCCGGAGACAGAATATTCTGCGGATTGCCGCTATGCAGCAGCCCAACATTCCATGTGGTCTCCCCCAACTCCGGGTCAAGGCCGAAATCTTTCGCTTTCAGCTTGTTATAGAATTCGTTGAAGTGGTCAATGGCACTTTCTCCGAACTGCGGATAACCGGAATGGAAAGCCTTCCCGCTGAATGTCAGGTCATAGGACTTGGTGCCTTTGGAAGCACTCACCATCTTGTTCTCAGTGGGCTCTCCCACTATCAGGAACGGAGCCTTGAAATCCTTCTTGGCAAACGCCTTGGCACCCCAGGATCCAGTTTCCTCCCCCGCCAACAGCAGCAGCCCGAAATCCGTACATCCCTCCTTTTCCAACTCCTTACAAGCCGTATACATGGCAAAAATCTGCCCCTTAGCATCGCATGCACCACGCCCGCTAATGACCGGAGATTCTTCGTTTCGCTCAGAATGACACTTGTTCTCATTGCGGAGGGAATTACCTTCGCAGGATTCACTGCGCTCTGCAGAGCGCCGGCGGAGGCCGTGTCCTTGGACCTGTTCCAAGGACATACTAGGCTGGGAGCCGCAGGGGGATAATAGGGGGGCAGCGCCCCCCTCAAAGGTGGGAGGGGCCCATCCGTTAGGATGGGAGGGGTCGCGAAGCGACGTTTTGGAGAGGTATATCCCCTCCGGAAAAGACGGTGCAATATAGGGCGGGACGGTGTCCATGTTGGTGCAGAAGACGACACGGGGGGTACCCCAGGACAGGAGCAGGTTCAGGGTGCCGTCGCCCACTTCATAAGCCTCCTTGGAAGGAGCCTCCAAGTGCTGCAACAGCCATTCGGCCACTCCCCGTTCCTTTCCGGTAGTGGAATCTATCTCCAAAATCTGCCTGAACAGTTCCCAGTCCATCATTTGCTTTACTGTCTTAGTTTAACCAGCCGTTGGCCAGCAACACCTGAGCGATTTGAACGGCGTTGGTGGCGGCGCCTTTGCGGATGTTGTCGGACACGCACCAAAGATTCAGGCCATTCTCCACCGAAGGATCGCGGCGGATGCGGCCCACGAACACTTCGTCCTTGCCCCAGGCAAACAGGGGCATCGGGTACACGTTGTTGGCGGGGTCGTCCTGCACCACTACGCCGGGCATATCGGCCATAAGCTGCCGGGCCTGCTCCAGGTCATAGGGCTGCCGGAATTCCACGTTTACGCTTTCCGAGTGGCCGCCTTTTACCGGCACGCGCACGGTGGTGGCGCTCACGGCGATAGATGGATCGCGCAGGATTTTGCGGGTTTCGTTCACCATCTTCATCTCCTCCTTCGTGTAGCCGTCCGGCAGGAAGGAATCGATGTGCGGAAGCACGTTCATATCAATGGGATGGGGGAACTTGGTGCCACTGCCGCCGGCTCTTTCGGCCTCCAGTTGCTCAATGCCCTTCTGACCGGCGCCGGTCACGCTCTGGTAGGTGCTCACCACGATGCGCTTGATGCCCCAGGCCTTGTGCAGAGGGGCCAGGGCCAGCACCATCTGGATGGTGGAGCAGTTGGGGTTGGCGATGATGTAGTCTTTGGGCTTCAGGACATCGGCGTTGATTTCCGGCACCACCAGCGGCACATTCGGGTCCATCCGCCAGAAGGAGGAATTGTCCACCACATAGCAGCCGATAGCCGCAAAACGCGGCGCCAGTTCGCCCGACGTGGTTCCGCCGGCGCTGAACAGGGCCAGCGCGGGCTTCCGGGCGATGGCTTCATCGGCGCTGATTACCGTCCATTCCCGGCCTTGGAATTTCACTTTCTTGCCCCACGAACGTGACGAGGCTACCGGCAACAGCTCCGTTACCGGGAAATGGCGTTCTTCCAACACTTCCAACATTTTGGTGCCCACCACACCGGTGGCACCCACAACTGCAACGATCATAATTCTTTATCTCTTTTTATATTCGTATCCAGCAGCCTCCCAGCGGGGCATTTCCACCGCCTTGATAATGGAGTAATAGCGGTCGAAATCCTGGGCAAAAGCTTTGTCCGTGGGCCAGTCCGGGCAGGAATTCCAGGCACGTTCCCAGATGCCCAGGGCCTTGGGCAGCATTTGGAAAGTGACCTCCTGGATGCTCCGGACGTTTTCTCCCCAAAGGAGGGCTTCGGCGCCCACAATCATGTCCGGCCTCAGGAGCGGAGTACGTCCCTGGGCGGCGTGCTGCCAATCCACGGGAGTATCCACGCCTTTCCAACGTTCGGATTCGTAAATCTTCCAGGGCTGCAGGGCGAAGGATTTCCGCTCATCTACATAGCCACCCCAATGCAGGCCGATTTCAGTGGGATCGTCGCTGTACGCCAGATCCACATAAGCGTTCTGCACATTGGACAACAGCACGGGGATGCCGTCGTTTGCCAGCTGATAGCTGAGTTCGATATCGTCGCCGCGCGTGCTCCAGGCGTTCACGAAGAGCAACTGCGGTTTCAGCTGTTCCAGGGTCTCGGGAGCGATGCCCTGCACCATTTCCTGCCAACCGGCCAGCTTGATATCACGTTCCTGCGCCAGGGCCAGGATGCCGCGTGTGAAAGTGTCCTTCACCTGTTTGCGGTCGCGGCCAGCCCAGCTGCCACCCGGCACTTCATCGCCGCCGATATGGATGCCCGGCAGCGGCACATCGGCCTCCTTGTGCATACGGATTACTTCGTCGAACACCACGCCGTAAAACTTGTACACGCCCGGCAGGTCTGGATCCAATACATTGTCCGTGAAATCCTGGGCGCTCCAGTATTGGGATTGATCGGCCGGATCCTGCAAGCGATAACTGGCGTCTCCGGTCTTGCGCTCGTAGGATTGCATGGCCTTGATGGCGGCACGCGAATGGCCCGGGGCATCGAACTCCGGCACCACGGCAATGCCCCGTTCCCAGGCATAGCGCAGGATTTCCTTGTATTCGGCCTCCGTGTAGAAAGTAGTCTGGCCGATCTTTCCATCGTTGGCGGGCTTCAGGGCCTGAATTTCCTGCAGGTCCCATTCCGGGAGCGCATGATGACCGCTGAAGGCCGTAAGTTCCGGAAGTTTAGGGATTTCCAGGCACCAGGCTTCGTCGTCGCCCAGGTGGAAATGCAGCATATTGAGCTTGTAGGAAGCCATGATGTCCAGCACCTGCAGCACTTCTTCCTTGCTGCGGAAGTTGCGGACCACATCCAGCATGAAGCCGCGCAGCCCCAGGTCCGGCCAATCTTCGATGACCATGTCCGGCAGTTCATCGGCCAGTTTGTCCAGGGTCTCCTGGGCGTAGATCTCGCCTTCTTGATCGATGGCAAACACGGCTACTTCTCCCCCGCTGATGGTAATGCGGTACCAGCCCTTAGGGCGCTCCGACTTGGAGGCAGGCACCTCTGCGCCATAGGTGATGACCTTCGGACGGGGAATCATATCCCCGGGCTGCACCTGGTAGCGGGCGGCAAACCAGCTGGCATCTATCGGTGTTGCCGTATGCTCCAGAAACTTGTAGGTAACCGGAAGCGGCTTATCGGCCTTGCCCTTTTGCTGAAGCAGGAAGCCTTCCGGAGCCCAGGAATGGCGGGGCAGCGGCCGGTCGGAATACACGATGCTCAGCGTTTTAGGAGCATCGGCCGGGATATCAATGTAGCAGGATGTTCCCTGAAAATGTTGGATGGAGAGCCCTTCCGGCTGCACCACTTCACAGTTGTCGTACAACACCTGGAACCAGACACGTGAGCCGCCCGGCACGTTTTTCAGCACCAGGCTGTGATGGGCGCGGCCATCGGCCTGTACTTCTCCCTCCGACCACTCCACGGCCGGTCCGGAACAAGCCACCAGGAACAATAATAAGAAGGTTTTTAACTGGCGCATATCTTATTGACTCTCAATTGTTTCCTAACATTAATCGTTCGATTTTTGAACGATTACTTTCTGTATTTTATTCTGTTTCAAACAGTTACTTGCCAGGACTTTACCTAAGCAGGTCTTCCAGGTGAACGCTGCCGGCGGTTTTGGCGTCGCGGTACTTCACGATTACGGGGCAGTAGAGGTGCACGCCGCTTTCCAGGGGTTTGCCGTCGCGGATGATGGGCTTGGAGCCGCTCACCACAACAGCGTTTTGGGGTACCACCACGCGTCCGTCGGCGTTGCGGCGGATGAATTCACCGGTGGTGCCGTCGAAGATGGCCGTGGAGGAAGTGATGATCACACCCGAAGCAATCACTGCGCCTTCCTGCACGATGGTGCCTTCATAAATGCCGCAGTTGCCGCCCACAAAAGCGCCGTCCTCAATGATGGTGGGCAAAGCGCCCGCCGGTTCCAGCACGCCGCCAATCTGCGTGGAGGCCGATATATGGATATTTCGGCCGACCTGGGCGCAGGAGCCGATGGTCACATGGCTGTCCACCATGGTGCCCTCGCCCACCCAGGCGCCCACATTGATGTAGGCGGGCGGCATCACGATACTGCCGGGCGCGAGATAAGCGCCGCGGCGGATGGAGGTGCCGCCGGGGACGATGCGTACACCATCGGCCGCCTTAAACTCACGTACCGGGAACGTGTCCTTGTCGAAGAAGGAGAACTGTCCCTGGGACATGTCTTTCACCACACCCAGTTTAAAACCGGCCAGGATGATTTCCTTCACTTTCCGGTTCACTTCCCAGACTCCGTTCACTTTCTGGGCTACGCGGAGCTCGCCCCGCTCCAGGGCGTCCAGCACCTGATTGAATTCTTGCAGCGTAATGTCCATTAAAAGAGGGCTTGAAGGGTTTGTTTGATAAGGGCTTCCGTAGCTTCCGTGGCGGGGACCAGCGGCAGGCGGAGGCTGTTGTCCATAAGGCCCAGCTGAGCCATGGCGGCCTTGGCCGGAATGGGGCTGGGTTCCACGAAGAGGGCTTTGAACAGAGGCAGCAGACGCTGGTGCATCTTTTCGGCCTCCTGGAATTTTCCGTCCTGCAGCGCGTGCACAAAATCGGCCATGGCCGAAGGGAACACGTTGGAGGCTACCGAAATGACGCCGTCGGCCCCCAGCTGCATAAGTTTGCAGGTTTGATCGTCGTTGCCGCTGAACACGGAAAAGCCTTCCGGACGGCCGTCCAGGATGGCTTTGATCTGCGCCACGTTGCCGGATGCTTCTTTTATGCCGATAATATTGGGCACCTCGCGCGCCAGAGCCAACACGGTGTCCGGCTCGATGTTGGAGCTGGTACGGCCCGGGACATTGTACAGCACGACGGGCTTGTCCGTTGCCTGGGCCACCGCCTTAAAGTATTGGAACATACCTCTTTGCGGCGGTTTGTTGTAGAAGGGAACCACTACCAGGAAGGCATCGGCATCCTGCAGGAGACGCATATTGGCCAGGGTTCCGTTGAGGGAATTGCTGCCGACACCGGCCAGTACGGGATGGCCTTCTGCGTGTTGCAGCGTCACCTCCAGCAGCTGGAGTTTCTCCGACTCCGTGAGGGTGGGCGTTTCTGCCGTGGTGCCCAGCGGTACCAGGAAATCCACGCCGGTGGTAACTTGCCAATCCACCGTGGCGGCATAGGATGTATAGTCCACCTCGCCGTTCCGGAAAGGGGTAAGCAGCGCCGTGCCGCAGCCTTTTATGCGTAACTTATCCATAATCAATTACTTTTTCACAAAGATACTAAAATAATTCTTTCCAGTTCGGCCGGTCCGGTGAGATAAACCTCAGAGAACTTGCTGTCCGGCTGCGCCTGGAAATCCACCTGCAGCCAGTCGCCGCGACGGCATTGCAAACGGTATGTGGGGCCATCCTCTCCGGAGATGCCGGCATGATAAGCGGCAAGGGCCGAGGCGGTGAGGCCGGTTCCGCAGGCCAGGGTCTCCCCTTCCACACCTTTTTCAAAAGTGCGGACGTGGAGCCCATCGGGGCGGACCTCCACCAAGTTCACATTGGTGCCCTCCGGCTGGAAAGCCTCGTCCCAGCGTATCGGTTTGGCATCGGCCTCCATATCCAAAACCTCCACACTGTCCACAAACTTTACGAAATGCCGGGTGCCCGTGTTCAGGAAGTACCCGCCTTTAACCGGCGTGATGCCCTTGACGTCTATCATCTTTAAACGCACCGTCCACTTCGCGAAACTGGGCGTTTTGGGGCCTTTCTGCCCAAGTTCACGTTGTGCCGCAAGTGAATCCGGGCGTTTTGCGGTGTTTTCGCCCAGACTGGCGTCCTCCACGCTTTCCAGAATTTCAGCAGTATGTTCACCGTCGGGGGCCAGGAAGCGGTAGAGGTGGCCATCGGCCGGGCGGATGCCCAGATAATCGGCGAAAGCCACTATGCAGCGGCCGCCATTGCCGCACATCATGCCGCCGGAACCGTCGGGGTTGTAGAACTCCATGGTGAAGTCTACGCCCTCGCCTTCCGTGAGGATCATGAGCCCGTCCGTATGGTACTCCTGGCACAGCGCCTGGATGGTTTCCGTTTGCCGGAAGCGTTCCATCCCGCCTTTTCGGCCATCCAGCACCACAAAATCGTTCCCCGCTCCAGAGAATTTGAAAAGGGTTTGCTTGCCTGTTGCCGATGACACCAGCGAGGCCAGGAGACGGATACCGGGCTCCATTTTGGCTTCATCAATAAAGGAGAAGTTCATGCGCATGGTGTTGCGGTGGCTGCCGTCGGTATAAAAGAAGGAGCCGGCCACATAAGCCACGCCGGCCGATAAGGCTTGGTCATACAGCTTCACCGTGTCAATCTCCTCCGGCAGCGTGAGCCAAAGGAAGAGGCCGCCTTCCGGATAGGTCCAAGTGACGCCTTCCGGCATGTATTTCTCCAGCAACGACACCATCAAGTCCCGGCGCCGGCGGTATTCCACAATGGTTTTGGCCAGGTTGGCGTCCAGCATGCCGGAAGCCATGAATTCGCAGGCCATATACTGGTCCAGCACCGGCGGACAAAGGTCCAGGCACTGTTTGCAGACGTAAATCTGTTCCAGCAGCGGTTCCGGACCCAGAATCCACCCGATCCGGAATCCCGGGGCAAAAATCTTGGAGAAACTGCCCAGGTGCAGCGTCCGTTCCGGCGCCATTTCCCGGATAGTGGGCCGCGGTTCCCCGCTGTACCGCAACTCCCGGTACGGGCTGTCCTCCACAATGAGGCAGTCCAGCTCCCGCGCCAGCCGCACAATCTCCTTCCGCTCCTCCAGCGTCATCGTCTCCCCCGAAGGATTATTAAAGTCCGGAATCACATAGATGAACTTCACCTTTGGCTCGGAGGTGGAACCTATCCCCCTGGGGGCTTGTCCACCCTCGGACAAGTGTAGGGGGAGGGGCCCGTCGGCGCAGCCGATGGGAGGGGCCGGAGCGAAGCGAAGCGGAGCGGAGTCCCCCAGGGGGATAGGTTCCACTACCGCCCGGTAAGCCTTGAAAGACTGCAGGGCGCCCAGATAGACGGGATTATTGGCCAGGACGATGTCGCCGGGGTCCAGGAAAACACGTGAACAGACGTCGATGCCCTGCTGGGAGGATGTGGTGATCTGCACCTGCGAAACAGGCACTCCGTAGCGCTTAGCCAGGACTTCTCGAAGTTCGGGCACGCCTTGCGTGGCGCCGTACTGCAGGGCGCGGGTGCCGTATTTTTCCAGCACCTTTGCGGCCAGGCCGGGGATTTCGGCCATGGGGAAGGTGACCGCCGCCGGGTAGCCACCCGCAAAGGAGCAGATGGCATTCAGGTCCACCTTCCGAAAAATTTCCCGGACCGGCGAACGCAGGAAGGAGGGCACATCGGCCGAAAAAAACTTGCTATAGTCCATCTTAGGCTCGTGTTATATGGGCGCCCAAGGCGTTCAGGCGGCCTTCGATGTCTTCGTAACCGCGGTCAATCTGCTCGATGTTGTCAATGGTGGAAGTACCCCGTGCACTCATGGCCGCCAGCAACATGGCAATACCGGCACGGATATCGGGCGACACCAATCGCGAGGCCTTCAAAGTAATCCTGTGATCGTGGCCGATAACCACCGCGCGGTGCGGGTCGCACAGGATGATCTGCGCTCCCATGTCGATGAGGCGGTCCACAAAGAACAGGCGGCTCTCGAACATCTTCTGGTGGATGAGCACGCTTCCCTTGCACTGGGTGGCCACCACCAGCATCACGGACAGGAGGTCGGGGGTGAGGCCGGGCCAGGGGGCATCGGCCAGGGTCATGATGGAGCCGTCCAGGAAGGAGTCGATTTCATAACTTTCCTGCGCCGGGACGTAGATGTCGTCGCCACGCTGCTCCAGCTTGATGCCCAGGCGGCGGAAGGCGTCCGGAATGATGCCCAGGTCGTAGTACGATACGTTTTTGATGGTGATGCTGCTCTGGCAAATGGCAGCCATGCCGATAAAGGAGCCCACCTCGATCATATCCGGCAGGATGCGGTGTGTGGTGCCGTGCAGGGATTCCACACCGTGTACGCGCAGCAGGTTCGAGCCCACGCCGTCGATGAAGGCGCCCATCCGGTTGAGCATCTTACAAAGCTGCTGCAGATAGGGTTCGCAGGCGGCGTTGTAGATGGTGGTAGTGCCTTTGGCCAGCACGGCGGCCATCACGATGTTGGCGGTACCCGTCACGGAAGCTTCGTCCAGGAGCATGTATCGGCCCACAAGGCGGTCTTCCTGCGTTAGGTGGAAGGCCCGGCGGGAGGCGTCATAGTCCATTTGCGCGCCCAGTTTCACCATGCCGTCCAAGTGGGTGTCCACGCGGCGGCGGCCGATTTTATCGCCGCCCGGCTTGGCGAACCAGGCCCGGCCGAAGCGGCTTAGCAGCGGGCCCACCACCATCACGGAGCCGCGGAGCTTGGCGCACTTGGCCACGAACTCTTCGGTCTCGATGTAGGCGGTGTCCACGGCATCGGCCTGGAAAGTATACACGCCCTTGGCCTGGCGCGCCACTTTCACGCCCATATCCTGCAGCAGCGCGATGAGGTTCTTCACATCCAGGATTTCCGGGACGTTGCTGATGGTCACCGGCTCGCTGGTAAGTAACACGGCGCTAATGACTTCCAAGGCTTCGTTCTTGGCACCCTGCGGGGTGATGGTTCCGGACAGTTTGTGTCCGCCTTCGATGATAAACTTAGACATGCTCTACTTCGGGATGAAGGGTGATGCCGTACTTGCCGGCAATAGTATCTATAATTTGTTGTTCCAGGCCGATAATCTCCTCCGGAGAGGCTGTGCCAGAGGCGTTTACAATCACCAGCGGCTGTCCGGGATATACCTGCGCGCCGCCGTTGCGCTTGCCTTTGAAGCCACACTGGTCGATCATCCAGGCAGCCGGCACCTTCACACCGTCCGGAGTGTCAAAGTGCGGCACCTGATAGTCCGGGCCGTTGTCCTGTCGGGCCGTTTCCACTATACGATCGAAATGCTCCCGGCTTATCACCGGATTGCAGAAGAAACTGCCCGCACTCCCAATCTTCGCCGGATCCGGCAGTTTGCTGTTCCTAATGCCGATAATCGTATCCCGGATTACCTGGGGCGTAAGGGGACGTCCCTCCAGGGCTTTGCGGACACCGCCGTAGTCCAGTTTAGGCTGAGGCTCGGTGCTAAGGCGATAGGTGACAGCCGTGATGATGTAGCGGCCTTTCCACTCCGTCTTGAAACGGGAAGTACGGTAACCGTAGGCGCAATCGGCCGGGTCAATATGCACAAAGCAGCCCTCTTGGCGATCCCAGGCCCGGATATCGGCAATAATGTCCTTGGCCTCTACGCCATAAGCGCCGATATTCTGCACGGCCGATGCCCCTACCTCACCGGGAATCAGCGACAAATTCTCCGGTCCCCAAAGGCCCTCAGCAGCCGCCCAGGCGCAGAAATCGTCGAACACCGTCCCCGCCGGCACCGTAACATGAACGTCGGAGGAACAGCCTTCGGCGGACTTGTGCACCCTCGCACTAGGGCAGGGGGAGGGGCCCGCTGGATACAAGTTCCCGGAGGGGACGCCGGAGACAGTGGGAGGGGCCGGAGTGAACGAAGTGAACGGAGTTCCGCCGAAGGCTGTTCCTCCAGCGGCATAATGCAGGATGGTGCCGGGGAAGTCTTTGGTGAACAGGAGGTTGGAGCCCCCGCCCATCACCATGACGGGCTGGGGCAGGGAGGCCCAGTCCAGGGCCGGAAGATCGGCCTCTTCCGTAAGTTCCACAAACAGCGCACACTTTACCTTCATCCGGAAGGTATTCCGGGTGGAAAGATCGTAGTCTGCGTGCTTAGTAATCACTCGGCCTTAGGGTTCAGGGCTATTTGGAGTTCTTCCAGCTGAGAAGCGTCGATTTCGGACGGGGAGTCGATCATGACGTCGCGACCCTGGTTGTTCTTGGGGAAGGCAATGTAGTCGCGGATGGTGTCCTGACCGCCCATGAGGGCGCAGACGCGGTCGAAGCCGAAGGCGAGGCCGCCGTGCGGCGGGGCGCCGAACTTGAAGGCGTTGATGATGAAGCCGAACTTGAGTTCCGCTTCCTCCGGGCCGATGCCCAGCACCTCGAACATGCGCTTCTGCATGTCGGCGTTGTGGATCCGGATGGAGCCGCCGCCGAGCTCGGAGCCGTTCAGGACGAAGTCGTAGGCATTGGCGCAGACGCGCTCGAGGTCCTCCTTCGCGTTGGAATAGAACCACTTCTCGTGCTCCGGCTTGGGGGCCGTGAAGGGGTGGTGCATCGCGTAGAAGCGCTGGGTCTCGTCGTCCCACTCCAGGAGCGGGAAGTCCACGATCCACAGCGGGGCGAAGACCTTCGGGTCGCGCAGGCCCAGGCGGTTCCCCATCTCGATGCGGAGCACGCCCAGCTGCGTCTGCGTCTTGCGCTTCTCGCCGCAGAGGACGAGCAGCAGGTCGCCGGCCTGGGCCTCGCAGGCGTCGGCCACGGCCTTCAGCTGCTCCGGCGTGTAGAACTTGTCCACGCTGGACTTGACGCTGCCGTCGGCGTTGCAGCGGACATAGACCAGGCCCTTGGCGCCCACCTGCGGGCGCTTGACCCATTCGGTCAGCTCGTCGATCTGCTTGCGGGTGTACTCGGCGCCGCCCGGGACGGCGATGGCGCCGACGTACGGGGCGCTGTCGAACACGCTGAAGCCGCAGCCCTGCACGAGGGACGTGATTTCGTGGATCTTCATCCCGAAGCGGACGTCCGGCTTGTCGGAGCCGTAGTTGTCCATCGCGTCGTACCAGCTCATCCGCGGCAGCGGGCCCGGGATGTCCACGCCGAGGGCGTTCTTGAACATCTGCCGCATCATGCCCTCGAAGGTGTTCAGCACGTCTTCCTGCTCCACGAAGGACATTTCGCAGTCGATCTGGGTGAATTCGGGCTGACGGTCGGCGCGGAGGTCTTCATCGCGGAAGCAGCGGACAATCTGGAAGTAACGGTCGTAGCCGGCTACCATCAGGAGCTGCTTGAAGGTCTGGGGACTCTGCGGCAGGGCATAGAACTGGCCCGGGTTCATGCGGGAAGGGACCACGAAGTCGCGGGCGCCTTCCGGGGTGCTCTTGATCAGGTACGGGGTTTCAATTTCCATGAAGCCTTTGGCGTCCAGGTAATTGCGAACCTCGTGGGCCACTTTGTGCCTTAAGGCCAGGGCACGCTGCAGCGGGCCGCGGCGCAGGTCCAGATAGCGGTATTTCATGCGCAGATCCTCGCCGCCGTCGCTCTCTTCCTCGATGGTGAAGGGCGGAGTGACGGATTTATTGAGGATGTTGATGGCCGATACTTTGATTTCGATGTCGCCGGTGGGCATCTTGGGATTCTTGGCCTGGCGTTCCACTACTTCGCCGCAGGCCTGGATTACGAATTCGCGGCCCAGGGAGGTGGCGGTTTCCACCAGATCGGCGGGGGCATCGGCCTCCACTACCAACTGGGTGATGCCGTAGCGGTCTCTAAGGTCGATGAATGTCATGCCGCCCAGTTTGCGGGCTTTCTGAACCCAGCCGGCCAGGGTTACCTGCTGTCCTTTGTTCTCAATGCGGAGTGCTCCGCAGGTGTGTGTTCTGAACATAGTTTATGTTAAATAATATCTTATACACGCAATAACCTACAAAAATAGCAAAAAAATATGAGTATCTTTGCGGGAAAGCGCAGTAAACCGCATGAAACGTTTTGTTTATCTTCTCTTTTTGGCCCTCGCGGTCGCTTGTCAGCCCGCCCGGCAACTGGAGCCCGGTAACTGGGACCCGGCTGTCCGGGAGTCCCTGAACGGACTCATGGCATCGGCCAAAGGGGGATATGCCGTCTTTGACTTTGATAAAACCTCCATTGTGAACGACATCTCCCAGGCACTCTGGGTGTACCAGATTGAGCATCTGTGTTATGCCGATGCCCCCGCCCACCTGTTCCTGGACGGCGTTCCGGACCCGGACCGTCTGCTGCCCGGAACGGACGTGAGTTTCGCCCAGATGGGGAAGGTGCTCCAAACGGAGTACAAGATGATGCGGGCCTGGAAAAACCAGGACAAGAGCTGGTCGCAAATCCATGATTCTGAACTGTTTCTGGATTTCCGTGCGCGGATGTACTCCCTGATGGTGGGGATGGATGAAGTCTTTGAGGGGTCCGTGTCTTACCTGTGGATGCCCGGGCTGCTGGCCGGCTTCACGGAGGAGCAGGCCCGCGCCGTGGTGCATGAGGCCATTCTGGAGCACCTGGGCCAGGAAAAGCTGGCTGTTCAGCAGTGGTTTTCACCCGACGGACAATGGGGCGGACCGGTGGAACGGGGCATTTATCTTTCCCCGGAAATGAAAGACCTGTACAGCTGCCTGGCCGATAACGGCGTGGATGCCTATGTCTGCTCCGCTTCCCTGGAGCTCATCGTGGAGGTGTTGGCCTGCGATCCTCAGCTGGGCCCGGGCCTGCCGCCGGAGCGGGTTTTCGGTCTGCGCTTTGCCCCGGCCGATCACCTGACAGCCGTCTATGACTCCACCTATGTGCAGCCGATCGGCCCCGGTAAAGTGACTTGTATTCAGACGTTTATGGCGCCTTCACATAAGGGCGCCGGGCCTGTGCTGGTGTGCGGCGACTCCAACGGAGATGTGCCTATGCTCACCGCTTTCCCCGATACCCGCCACGGTCTCATTATCGATGTAGGCCGCAAGGCCGATACGCCCATCGGCGCCCTGGCCGCAGAAGCCCGCGCCGCAGACAACCAGGGTAAATACCTGTTACAACCTAATTTCGCCACTGTTCCCGGTGCCATAGTAGGAGGAGGAATCTGATATGGAAGTACGCGCAAAAAAGGCCTTGGGCCAGCATTTCTTGACGGACCAGAAGGTGGCCCGCGCCATTGTGGATGCCCTGCACGGCGGGCTGCCCGTATTGGAGGTGGGTCCCGGCATGGGTGTCCTCACGCAGTACCTGCTGCAGCGGGAAGATATCGACCTGCGGCTCATCGAACTGGATTCGGAGAGCGTGGAATACCTGCTCACGCATTTTGCGGGAATGCAAGGACGGCTTATGGAGGGAGACTTCCTGCAGCTGAAACTGGAAAAGATTTTCCCTGAGCGTTTTGCCATTATCGGCAATTTCCCTTACAACATTTCCTCGCAGATTTTCTTCAAGGTGCTGGACTATAAGGAGCGGATCCCCGAGGTAGTGGGCATGGTGCAGAAAGAGGTGGCCGAACGCCTGGCGGAAGGCCCGGGTTCCAAGACCTACGGCATCCTTTCCGTGCTGCTGCAGGCCTGGTACGACATCGAATATCTCTTCACGGTGGGTTCCGGCTGTTTCGCACCGCCGCCCAAGGTGGAAAGCGCAGTAATCCGGCTCACCCGCAACAGCCGCACGGAGCTGGGCTGCGACGAAGCTTTGTTCAAGACGGTGGTGAAAACGGCCTTCGGCCAGCGGCGCAAGATGATGCGCAACCCGCTGAAGCCCCTGGCCCGTGCCAAGGCCGACCGCTGCGGCTGGTCCGAAGAGCAGTTGCAGGCTTTCCTGGCACAGGAAGTCTTCTCCCTTCGGCCCGAAAAGCTCTCCGTGGAAGACTTCGTAGCCCTCACCAACCTCCTGGCCTAATTCCGCCTGGCAGCCAACCCTCTGATACTGAGCGTTTTGTGTAAAGTTTTCGTTCGATTTTTGAACGAAAACTTTTATGTAAGTGGTTGAGGGAACGGTTGTTAGCTGCCAGCTCTCTTTAGAACTGGAAGTAGATGAAGGACTGGAGGTCGGCAGTGATGAACTGGAAGAAGAAGACGATGATCAACACCACCACCACGGCCATCCAGAAAAGGGGCAGGGAGGCAAAGGCCAGCCGATAACGCCGTTTGAAGCGTTCCGGGAGCCAGTGGATTATCATGCCGATGACGAACAGCAGAAGCACGGCGCGGTGCTGCCAGGCCATGGTAGGCACCAGCGACAGGTCCCAATGGCCGCCGATCTGATTCACCATGTTTTTGGCTGTGTTCCAGGCCTGTTCGTTGGCCAGTGCCGGGTCCAGATTGGAGCCGCTGCGGAAGAACAAACGTGTGAAAGTGATGAACACGAATGTCTGGAAAATGTCCCAAGCCCGTGAGAGCCAGGTTTCTCCACCGCCCTTAGAATGACAAAGCGCCTTTACCACAGTACCCACCAGGATAATCAGGGTCCAGACGAAGAAGAGGTTCCAGACGGGATAGTGCGTGGTGCGGGAAAGGATGAAGCACAGGAGGGTGACGGTGCCGATGATGAGCAGCTTCACCCGCATGCTGCGCTTGGTCCAGATTTTATAAATCACCATGCCGATACCGTTGAGGCCGCCCCAGATCATGAAATTCCAGCTGGCGCCGTGCCACAGGCCGCCCAGCAGCATGGTGTTCATGGAATTGATATTGGTGGTGATGAGCTTGCGGTCATCGGGCCGCAGCCAGGCCCAGACGCCAATGCCTGCCGCCAATACAAACACCCCGAACGCCACCCACCAGGAACCGCTGAGGAAACTGCCGAATACCGCCACGGCCAGGATAATGATGAAAGTAGCCGGCGTAGCGTTCCGGTTGCCGCCCAGGGGGATGTAGAGGTAGTCGCGGAGCCATCGGCTCAAAGTCATGTGCCAGCGGCGCCAGAACTGCTGCGTGTTCACGGCCTTATACGGCGAATCGAAGTTCTTGGGCAGGTAGAAGCCCATGAGCAGGGCCACGCCGGTGGCGATATCCGTGTAGCCGGAGAAATCGGCGTACACCTGCAGGGAATAGCAGAACAGGGCCGATAAGTTCTCGAAGCCGCTGTACATCAGCGGATTTTCGAACACGCGGTCGCAAAAGTTCACGGCCAGATAATCGGCCAGAATCAGCTTCTTCAGAAGGCCGTTCATGATCCAGAACACGCCGATGCCGAACCAGCGCCGGGAAAGGTTGAACGGTTTGTGCAGCTGCTGGATGAATTCCGAAGCACGCACGATGGGGCCGGCCACCAGCTGCGGGAAGAACGAAAGGTAGAAGCCGAAGTCCAGGAAGTTCTGCACCGGCTGGATGCGCCGCCGCTTCACGTCCACCACATAACTCACCGCCTGGAAGGTGAAGAAGGAGATGCCCACCGGCAGGATGATGGCATCGACCCGGAACAGGCTGGTTCCCGTGAGGACGTTGAGCCATTCGCCTAAAACATCGTGTACCTCCAGCTGCAGGCCCAGGAGGTTGTTCACGAAATCCGTGAGGAAGTAGGCGTACTTAAAATAAGCCAGGATGCCCAGGTCCACCACCACGCTGAAAGTGGTGAGCGCCTTCCGCCATCCCTCTTTCTTCAGCCGATCCAAGCCCTTGGCGGCGAAGAAGTTATAGATAATGACAAAGAGCAGCAGGGCCAGGAAAACGCCGCTGGTCTTGTAGTAGAAAAAGAGCGAGGCGGCGACGAGGTAGGCGTTGCGCAGCAGCACTTTGGAGTGCAGCAGCGAAAAACCCGCGAACACCAGCGCGAAGAACGCCCAGAAATAGAACTGGGTGAACAGCAGCGGGTGCGCCTGGTCGAAAGAAAACAGGCTCACGAAGAAATCCCGTATGATTTCCCAGAGATTCATCGGCCGTAATACGCGTCCATCAGGGCGTCGAACAGAAGGTCACCCACCAGTTTGTAACCGGCCGGGGTGAAGTGGATTTTATCGGCCTGGGCCAGACCGGCTTCCTCCCATTTGGCCATGGAACCGGCACCGCCCATCACGCCGTACCAGTCCCAGAACGCAGCGTCAAATTCCTGCGCCAGCTCCCGGAAGGCTTTTTCGGCGGCCTCGGTGTGCCGATTTACCGCCCGGTGACGCCAGCTGTCGTTGATGCCGCTGAACAGGATGGCGCAGCGCGGATTCACCCGCCGGACGCGCTTGACCAGTTCGCGGTAATTGCCTTTGAATCGACGAGCGTCGAAATCATCCCCCTGGATATCGTTGATGCCGATGGAAAATATGACCAGATCCGGCATCACGCGGTGCATTTCCTGCTCCCATAGGCCACAGCGCAGCCAGGAGTGGGTGGAGGCGCCGTTCACGCCGGCCTCACTGAGCGAAAAACCGCCGTACGGTTTGTCCAGATACAGGCCGCGGAGGGAGTATCGGCCCTGACCGGTGAAAGCCAGCTGGATCCAGTCCGTGTAGTATGGAATGTCAAAGTGACGCAGATTCTCGGCGCCGATACCGCGCAGGGTGTCGCGGCCGTTCAGCAGGAGGATGGGCTCCAGCGTGCCGCTGCCCAGCACATCCACGCGGTTAAAAACGTAGCGCTGTTGCAGCAGCTGGCGTTCACGGGGCACCAGGTCCAGGATCACCTTGGCCGATGTATCCCGCGCCATCACGGCCATGCCGGTAAGGCCCAGCTCTTCCTCGGCCGGCTTCAGGCAGGTGGCGCTTTCCCAGCTGCCCTGCCAGGAACTGCTGTAGCTTACCGGGGTGTTGGTGCCGGCGGCCGAAAAGGGGAAAACCAGGCCCCGGCCGCCTTCCATGCCATAACGCAGGCTGAGGAAATGGCGGCGAAGACGGTCGCTCAGGGTGCCGCCCTGCACGTGTGAACCTCCTATATGGAGGACACGGACATCGCCTCTGCCGGTAACGAGCAGGGTATCCAGTTTACGGAAAAAGTGCTGGAGTTCCGGGGATTCGCCGCCGGGGGTTTGCAGGACGTTGAGGTCGGCGCGGATAAAGGGATAGCGGGGCTTCCGGCGGGCAGGAGCCGGCAGGACCATCAGCAGCAGAAGGAGGAGGAAAACGGTCTTTCTCATGGCTGCAAGGCCTTTTTCACCCGGTCTGCGGGCAGGCTCTTCCGCAGTTCATAGAAATCGTAATAGGTAAGGAAGGAGCGGGACAGGGCCTCTCCCACCTTGCTGGCACCGGCCGGGGTGAAATGGATATAATCCGGACCGGCATAGGCGGGGACGTGCTTTACCCACTGTGCCATGGAGTTCTCGCCGCCCATCATGCGGTACAGGTCCCAGAAGGCGGCATCGTTGCGCAGCGCCGTGGCCTTGAGCGAATCCACCATCTCCGGCAGATGGGGCCAAGTAACCATGCGGCCGCCCACGGATTTCCCCATGTCGGACGGGCCGATGAACAGGATTTTAGCCTCCGGCGCCGCCTGGTGGAAATACTGGATCTGGCGGGCGATCTGCTCCTGATACGTCTCGATGACTTTGGTGCTGTGCACCATGGGCATCATGTTGCCGCCGAACTGCAGGATAATGAGCCGGGCGTCCGTAAGAGCCAGGCAATCCTCCATGAGCGGCTGGGAAATGCGGGTGAAAATGGTGCCGGAGCAGCCCCGGAGCGGGATATTGTCCACCGATATGCCGTTTTCTCCATCGGCCCCTATGGCATATATTTCTGCGTTGCCTTTGAACTGGAGCGTGGCTTTTTGGACCGGGCGGCCGAAATGCCAGGTGACCAGCGTGGCGCCGTTCTTACCCTGTTCCACTACCGGTTGAGGTTTTAAGGTGTCCGAAGTGGCTTTCACCTCAAAATCCTGCGGGCGTCCGTAGAGTACGGAAACGCTTTCGAAGGTGCGTACACCGTCCCGGGCCAATTTGTTTTTGGTTCCTCGCAGATTCACGGTGCCGCCGCCGGTAAGCTGCACCACCTGCGCCAGCATGCCGTACCGGTTATGGCCGGCGCGCTGGGTGGTGGAATCCCCGTACATGGTATATTGCACGAATCCGCCGGAGGCCGATTTGGAAATGCTGGCCGAGGGGACATTGCTCAGGGCCGGAAACTGACCTGTTCCACTACCGCCGAAACGCTCTTGCAAAGCCTGACGGAGATCCTGGGAGATACGGTCCAGTTCTATTTGGGAATCGCCGTAGTGAACCACGCGGACCCGGCGCTTTTGGGCCTGGTCCATCTGGCGGAAAACAACGTCAAAGTAATGGAAATCGTCGTTTGGGAGGTAAATCCGATCCGGATTCTCATAGAAAAACTTACGGTAATACTGGAGGGTATCGTCCTCCATCCGGAAGCGCGCCTCCACGGCCTGCAGCACGGAATCCACATTCACTTTCTGCTCCCCGGCCTCCCGCACCATGCGCTGGTAGGAAGCAAAACGGAGGTTCAGCGGACCCAGGGGAACGCCATCGGCCGGCACGGCCAGCCACAGCACGCCCAGCATGGCGAACACCCCGCAGAGGAATATGAGTACCTGCTTCGCTTTCATAAGATTGCAAAGGTACGGATTTTCTGAAAAGTTTTTGCATCTTTGTAAAAACTATAGCCAATTTATGAAACGGATTTCTCTTCTTCTGCTCTTCCTGTCGGCCTATTTCCTCCCCTTGCAGGCCCAGGACAACCCCATTGCCAACCCCCAGGCCCAGGTAGTGGCCGGCCAGGCCCGTTTTACCGTCCTGACAGACCGCCTGATCCGAATGGAATGGAGCCCGGACGGCGTTTTCGAAGACCACGCCACGCTGGCCATCGTGAACCGGAACCTGCCGGTGCCGGCCTTCCGCGTGCAGCGCAAAGGAAAAGGGCTCACTTTGAAGACATCGGCCCTTACCCTGGTGTATCAAGGCGGCGAATTTACGGCCGAAAACCTCCGGGTGAGCTTCCAACTGAATGGCAAGACCGTCTCCTGGTATCCCGGGGCCGATGCTTCCGGCAACCTGATGGGCACCGCTCGCACCCTGGACGGCTGTGAAGGACCGGAGCGGATCAACTTCGGAGATCCCATGGAGGCGGGCATCCTGTCCCGCGACGGCTGGGCGCTGGTGGATGAAAGCACCCGGCACCTGCTGGTGGAAGATGAGTCCGACTGGGGTTCCTGGGTGGCCGCCCGTCCCTCGGCCCAGGTAATTGACTGGTACCTGTTTGCTTACGGACACGATTATAAGGGAGCTTTGGCCGATTATGCCAAAGTGGCCGGCAGTATTCCCATGCCGCCGAAATATGTTTTCGGCTACTGGTGGAGCCGCTACTGGGCCTATACAGACAAGGAGTTCCTGGCCCTGGGCCGGGAGTTCCGGGAGCGGAAACTCCCCATTGATGTGATGGTGATTGACATGGACTGGCACGAAACCTGGCCCCATGCCTCCAAGGAGGAACACGACCAAGGTGTGGGCTGGACCGGTTACAGCTGGAACCGGGATCTGATTGCCCAGCCGGAAGATTTCCTGGCACAGGTACACGGGTTGGGGCTCAAGACTTCCCTTAACCTGCATCCGGCCGGCGGCATGAGCCCGCGCGAAATAGGCTATCCGGATTTCGTAGCCGATTATCTGTCCCGCACCCAGGATTATGACGGTCCCAAGGGCTACCGGACGCCGGAGGGATACCGGGTACGGGTACCTTTCCGGATTTCCCAGCGCGAGTGGACCGACGCCTACTTTAACTCCGTGATTCACCCGCTGGAGCAGCAGGGCGTGGATTTCTGGTGGCTGGACTGGCAGCAGTGGCGGGAAAGCCAGTATCTGCCGGGGCTCAGCGTCACTTTCTGGCTGAACCATACTTTCTTCAACGACCGGGTGCGCCGGGCCCGCGGACTGGCGCCCGAAAATGCGCCCCGTCCCATGATTTATCACCGCTGGGGCGGCCTGGGCAGCCATCGTTACCAACTGGGTTTCTCCGGAGACACCAAAATCAAGTGGGAGGTGCTGAGCTACCTGCCCGAATTCACCGCAACGGCCTCCAACGTGCTCTACGGCTATTGGGGACACGATTTAGGCGGTCACATGCAGGACAACGACGTCCCCACCGAACCGGAGCTCTTCACCCGCTGGCTGCAGTACGGCGTGTTCTCCCCTATCTTCAAGACGCACAGCACTTCATCGGCCATCCTGGAACGCCGGATCTGGATGTTCCCGGAGCATTATGAGTATATGAAAGAGGCGCTGGAACTGCGCTATGCCCTTACCCCTTATATCTATGATATGGCCCGCCAGGCCTATGAAACGGGCATTTCGCTGTGCCGGCCGCTGTATTATGAGTACCCGGAAAAAGCCCAGGCTTACCAGTGGAAGCAGGAGTATTTCTTTGGGGACAACATCCTGGCTGCTACGGTATGCGAACCGGTTGGGGCCGATGGAACGGCAGGCCGCGACGTCTGGCTCCCCGCCGGGACGGACTGGTACGACATGGCCCATCACAAGATCCTGAAGGGCGGCAGCGTCCAGCAGTTGCGCTATACCCTGGCCCAGAACGCCTGGTTCGTGAAAGCCGGAGCTATCCTCCCGCTGGCGCAGGAAGGCATCCAGAACCTGCAGGAAAGCAGCAATGCCTGGCGCATTTATGTGGCGCCCGGAAAAGGCCGCAGCGAATACGTCCACTACGAGGACGACGGCGTGAGCCAGGCTTATCCCAGCCAGTACGCCACCACGCGTATCGTGAAGCAGGCATCGGCCCGCCAGGTGGTGGTGGAAATCGGCGCCCGTACGGGGTCCTACAAGGATATGCCGAACACCCGCTGCCTGAGCCTGGTCCTGGGCGGACTGCAGGGCTGTCCATCGGCCAGCCTGGACGGCACGGCGCTGGAATGCCGGTATGATCCGGAAACGATGGAAGCCAGCATTGTCCTTCCCGAGCATCCGGCTAATCAGGCCGTAAAAGTGGTCATCCGTATCCAATAATTTGCTATCTTTGTTATCCCGAAAATGGAATAACACTTAAAACTATGACTTACCTGTTCTATTTGGTGCCGGCAGCGGCCCTGATTGCGCTGCTGTTTGCGTACATCTTCTTCCGGCAGATGATGAAGGAGAGCGAAGGCACCCCTACCATGAAAGAAATTGCCCAGTATGTGCGGGAGGGCGCCATGGCCTACCTCCGGCAGCAGTACCGGGTGGTGATTGTGGTCTTCCTTATCCTGGCCGCGCTGTTCGCTGTACTGGCCTACGGCTTTGGCGTGCAGAACCCTTGGGTTCCGTTCGCCTTCCTCACGGGCGGTTTCTTCAGCGGCCTGGCGGGTTATGTGGGCATGAAAACCGCCACTTTCGCCAGTGCTCGTACGGCCAACGCCACCATGCGCAGCCTCAATTCGGGCCTGAAGATTGCGTTCCGCAGCGGCGCCGTAATGGGTCTCACCGTGGTGGGCCTGGGCCTGCTGGACATTGCCATCTGGTGGAGCGTACTCAAGATTTTCTATGACCCTTCTGAGGCTCAAAACCTGGTGATTATCACCACCACCATGCTCACCTTCGGCATGGGTGCCAGTACGCAGGCGCTCTTTGCCCGTGTGGGCGGCGGCATTTATACCAAGGCGGCCGATGTAGGCGCCGATATCGTGGGTAAAGTGGAACAGGACATCCCTGAAGACGATCCCCGCAATCCCGCCACCATCGCCGACAATGTGGGCGATAACGTGGGTGATGTAGCCGGTATGGGCGCCGACCTGTACGAAAGCTACTGCGGCAGCATCCTGGCCACCATGGCGCTGGGTGCATCGGCCTTCTTTGCCGATGGCACCGCGGTGCAGATGCGCGCCATCCTGGCTCCGATGGTAATTGCCGCCATTGGCGTAGTTCTTTCTATTATAGGTATTTACGTGGTTCGCACCAAGGAAGGCGCCGGCCTGCAGGATCTGCTGAAATCACTGTCGGTGGGCACCAACCTGGCGGCGGCGCTCATCGCCGTCCTTAGCTTCGGCGTGTTCTGGCTGCTGGGCTTCCCCGGCTGGTGGAAACTGTCCCTGAGCGTGCTCAGCGGCTTGCTTTCGGGCGTGATTATCGGCAAGGTGACGGAATTCTACACCTCCCATTCTTATCGGCCCACGCAGAAATTGGCCGAGGCTGCCCAGACGGGATCGGCTACGGTGGTAATCAACGGCGTGGGACTGGGCATGCGCTCCACTGCCGTTCCCGTAATTACCATCTGCTGCGCCATTTTGCTGGCCTATGGCTTTGCCACGGATTTTGTGTTCAACGCTTCCACCCTGAGCATGGGCCTGTACGGCATTTCCATCGCTGCGGTGGGTATGCTCTCCACGCTGGGAATCACTTTAGCCACAGACGCTTATGGCCCCATCGCCGACAATGCCGGCGGCAATGCCCAGATGAGCGAACTGGATCCTTCCGTGCGCGAAAAGACGGATGTGCTGGACGCCCTGGGCAACACCACGGCGGCTACGGGCAAGGGCTTCGCCATCGGATCGGCCGCCCTCACCGCCCTGGCGCTGCTGGCTTCCTATATCGAAGAGATTAAAATCGGCCTGGGTCATGTGGGCCGATCCGTGCTGGACATTGGCGGACGCACCGTGGAGACGGTGAACGCCAGCATCACGGATATCGTTGAATTATACGACATTACTCTTATGAATCCCCGCGTGCTGGTAGGCATTTTCCTGGGCTCCATGATGGCCTTCCTCTTCTGCGGCCTCACCATGCAGGCCGTGGGACGTGCCGCCTCCAAAATGGTGGTGGAAGTACGCCGGCAGTTCCGCGAGATTGCGGGTATCCTGGAAGGAAAACAGCGCCCGGACTACACCTCTTGCGTACGTATCTCCACCAAGGCGGCTCAGCGGGAGATGATTTTCCCCTCCATGCTGGCCATCCTGGTGCCTATGGTAGTGGGTCTGTTACTGGGACCGGCTGCGGTTATCGGCCTGCTGTCCGGCGGCCTGGGTGCCGGCTTTGTGCTGGCCATCTTCCTGGCCAATTCCGGCGGCGCCTGGGACAATGCCAAGAAGTATGTGGAAGAAGGCCACCACGGCGGGAAGAACTCCCCCGCTCACAAAGCCACTATCGTGGGTGACACCGTGGGAGATCCCTTCAAAGACACCTCCGGCCCGTCCCTCAACATCCTCATCAAGCTCATGAGCATGGTGAGTATCGTGATGGCCGGCCTCACCGTAATGGTTTCCGCTTAATCCTTATCCGCCTTAGACTTCGGTGGCGGTGGCGAATTCGCCCAGGAAGCGCATGTCGTTTTCGAAGTAGTGGCGAAGGTCGTTCACCTGCCACTTGAGCATGGCGATACGTTCCACACCCATACCGAAAGCGAAGCCGCTATACTGCGCCGGATCGATTCCGCTGGCCTTGAGCACGTTGGGATCTACCATACCGCAGCCCATAATCTCCAGCCAGCCGGTGCCTTTGCAAATGTTGCAGCCTTTGCCGTGGCAGATGTTGCAGCTTACGTCCACTTCGGCAGAAGGCTCCGTGAAGGGGAAGTAGCTGGGGCGCATGCGGATTTCGGTCTCCGGGCCGAACATCTCGCGGGCGAAGAGCAGGATGGCCTGCTTCAGATCGGCGAAAGTAACGTCCTTATCGATATAAAGGCCCTCCACCTGATGGAAGATGCAGTGGGCGCGGGCCGATATGGCTTCGTTGCGGAACACGCGACCGGGGCACACCACGCGGATGGGCAGCGGCTGCGTTTCCATGGTGCGGACCTGCACGGAAGAGGTGTGGGTGCGCAGGAGCAGCGGATTCAGATGACCTGAACTTACGAAGAAAGTGTCCTGCATTTCGCGCGCCGGATGGTTGGGCGGGAAATTCAGGGCCTCGAACACGTGGTAATCGTCCTCGATTTCCGGGCCTTCGGCTACATCGTAACCGAACTTGCGGAAGATGTCCACAATCTGCTGCCGGACAATGGAAACCGGATGACGGGAACCCAGGGGGAAGGCATCGCCGGGCATGGTGAGGTCTTCCTTGGGGGCATCGGCCACGGCCGATACCTCTGCCAGGGATTTCAGTTCCTCGATGCGGGCGGTGGCGGCTTTCTTCAGCTCGTTCAGTTTCTGGCCATACTCGCGTTTGAGCTCCGGCGCAACGCTGCGGAACTGCTCCATCAGGGCCGTGATTTCACCTTTTTTGCCCAGAAAACGGATGCGGGCTTCCTCGGCCTCCTTGGCCGTCTGGGCCTTCAGTTCGTTCAGCTCTTTGAAAATCTGTTCAATCGCTTCCTTCATATCTTTTATTTTTTCTTGTTTCTCTTGTCACGGGCGTCTTTTGCACGTTTTCCGCCGCTCTTCATGTATTTCTTCCACTGCTCTTCCGTAAAGAAGCGCTGGTAGCTATTATCGATCTGCTGCATCCACTTGTCCTGCACATTCACGTACAGGTCGCGGTTTTCTACCTTGGCCTTCTGCATTTCTTCCATTTCCTGGGTCATGGCTTTGTAGTCGTGCGTGAGGGTGGAATCCACGTAGAACTCCTGCCAGTATTCCAAATCCAGCAGATTGCTCAGACGCTCAACCTCCTTGTCGATGAACTCCAGGAGCTGTTTTTCCCTTTCTTCCGGCGACTGCGGCGGCTGGTTCTGGGCCCCGGCTACAAAAACCGACAGGCATACGGCAGCGAGGACGCTTGATAAACGATAAAAATTCATACCTTTGTAATCTGTTGTCAAACGACAAAATTACGCAATAAATCGAAAAAGCCCAAAATACCATGAGAAATTCGCTCTTGAAACTTGTGGCCGCCCTCTCCGCCGTCCTGCTGGGAACGCTCGAAGGCAACACTTGCACCAATGTGATCATCACCCGCGGCGCCAGCCAGGACGGGTCGGTGCTGGTTTCCTATGCGGCCGATTCCCACTACCTCTTCGGCGAACTGTACTACAAGCCCGCCGCAGACTGGAAGCCGGGTACCATGCTCAAGATCTACGACTGGGACACCAACCGCTACCTGGGAGAGATAGAGCAAGTGCCCCACACCTACCAGACCGTGGGCAATATGAATGAGTTTCAGGTGATTATCACGGAAACCACCTGGGGTGGCCGGCCGGAGCTGGAAGACAAGAAGGGCGGAATCGATTATGGTTCCCTCATCTATGTAACCCTGCAGCGTGCCAAATCGGCCCGCGAAGCCATCGACATCATCGTGAACCTGGCCAACGAATACGGCTATGCCTCGGAGGGCGAGACCTTCTCCATCGCCGACAAGAACGAAGCCTGGATCATGGAACTCATCGGCAAGGGCACCAACATGAAAAACGGCGTCAACGTGAACAAGGGCATCGTCTGGGTGGCCCGGCGGGTGCCGGACGGCGCTATCTGCGCCCACGCCAACCAGGCCCGTATCGGCCAGTTCCCTATGGACGACCCCGATAACTGCCTCTATGCGCCGGATGTGGTTTCCTTCGCCCGCCGCAAGGGTTATTTCGACGGCCTGGACAGCGAATTCAGCTTCAAAAAGGCTTATTGTCCTACGGATTTCGGCACCGTACGCGGCTGCGACGCCCGAGCTTGGAGCGCCTTTAACATCCTTACCGAAGGCTGGTTCTCCTTCTATGATGAGAACGGCAATGCGGTTACGCGCGATGCCTTCGCCTACCTGGATTACGTGATGGGCAAGAATCTGGACGGCGACTTCCCGCTCTTCGTTTATCCCCGCAAAAAGGTGGGCGTGAAGGATGTGGCCGACGTGATGCGCGACCACTTCGAGGGTACGCCCATGGATATGACCCAGGATATCGGCGCCGGCGGAAACGCCCTCCCGTATCGCTGGAGGCCCATGGAATTCCAGGATTATGAAGGCCGTACCTATGTGAACGAGCGCGCCATCGCCACCCAGCAGACCGGTTTCTGGATGGTGGGACAGGCCCGCAACTATGTGCCCGACGTCGTGGGCGGCATCCTTTGGTTCGGCACGGACGACGCAGCCACCTCCTACCTCACCCCCATCTACACCGCCACCACCAAGGTGCCGGATTGCTTCCGGGAAGGGAATGGAGACCTGCTGCATTATTCGCCCGACGCCTCTTTCTGGATCAATAACCGCATTTCCAACGCCTGCTACAAGATGTACAACGTCATGGCTCCCTACGTGCGCGCCAAGGCCGATCTGTTCGAGATTGACCAGATGGAGCGCCGTACCCATTCGGTGGACAGCATGGCCGTGGTGATGTACAACCAGGTGGCCGTGAAGATGCAGAAGAAATTATCGGCCAGAGGCGACGTAATGGTGTCCCGCGAACCCTTCGCCAAGGTGATCAAATACGTGACGGACTATTCTGTAGAAACCGCCCAGAAGCAGTTCAACGCCTGGCGGGATCTGGAAGTAGAGCTGTTGGTGAAATACATGGACGGCAACGTGAAGCCGCAGGACGCCGATGGGAAATTCATTCATTCCCAGCACTCGGAAGGCCTTCCGGAGCACATTGAGCATCCCGGCTACACCGAACTCTGGAAAGAAACCGTAGCCCAGGAGCACGGCGAAATCATCCGCGTTCCCTAAACCGATAAACCTTTGGGATTATGAAACGAGTTGTCTTACTTCTGCTGGTTGGATTGGCGGCATTGCCGCTCGCGGCCCAGCGCAATACCCAAGAAGAGATTGCCGCCGACATCGAGCGCACCGGCGGCGTACACTACCTCTACCCCATGGACCAGCCCGCTCCTACCAAAGCGCCCAAAGGCTATAAACCCTTCTACGTGAGTCATGTGGGCCGACATGGCGCCCGTTTCGCCCTGGGCGGAACAGTATATGAGGAAATCCTGGACGTGTGGAACAAGGCCAAGGAAAAAGGTCTGCTCACAACGGAAGGCGAACAGTTCTACCAGGATTACGTTCAGCTGTATCCTTTGCTTTCCCGGCGCGAGGGCAACCTTACCCGCCTGGGTCAGCAGCAGCACCGCTACATTGCCGGCCAGCTGTACAAGAACTACCCGGAGGTTTTCAAGGGAAACACTCATGCATCGGCAGTTTCCACTGTGTCCCACCGCGTGATTGTGAGTATGTTCTCCTTCCTGAGCGAACTGGACAACCTGGACAAAGACTTCACTTTTGACGCCGATTACGGTTATCCCTATCAATATTACCTCCTTCCGGACGTAATAGACTCGGGCGAAGAGCGTGGCGGCGAGGCCGAACAGAAGTTCAACCGCTTCCGGGACAACGTGTTGGACCTGGACGCCATGTTGGGCCGATGGTTCACCAAGCCCGGCAAACTGGTCCGGAACAAGTACCGCTTCTGCTTCGACATGCACACCATGCTGAGCACCCTGGACAACCTGGGTGTGACCGTTCCGGAGCATCTGTATCAGTTATACACCCCCGAAGAGCGCTACAGCCTGTGGCGCGTGAACAATTTCCGCGACTACCAGCTGCTGGGCCTGTCGCCGGATACACAAAACCTTCGGCCTAAAGCCATGAAAGCCCTCTATGAAGACTTCATCGAGAAGGCCGAAGAAGACTGGGCCGGCGGCGTACAGCTGCGGCTGCGCTTCGCCCACGACTCCACCCTGATGCCCTTCATGTCCCTTCTGGGCATCAACGGCATGAACGAAGTGGTGGAGAATCCCTTCGAGGTGGAAAACTACTGGCGCAACTACGACGTCCCCATGGCCTGTAACCTGCAGCTGATCTTCTTCAAAAGCAAAAAGGACCCGGACATCCTGTTCCAGATCCTTCTGAACGGTCGGGAGACCACCCTTCCCTTGGAAATGGCCGCCCCCGGCAGTTTCTACCGCTGGGAAGACTTCAAATCTCTGGCAACTAAATAGCTGAGACTCACCGTATTATAAGAAAGCAATCGTTCAAAATTTGAACGATTGCTTTCTGTAAATGATTGATTGACAGGCGCTTGGCTGCCAGGGCTTAGCGTACTACCACTTCTCCGCCGGCGGCGTCTACGGTGATGACGGAGTCTTTGTGGACGGTGCCGTCCAGAATGGACTTCGCCAGGGTATTCACCAGCTCGCGCTGCATCAGGCGCTTGATGGGACGGGCGCCGTAGGACGGGTCGTAGCCGTGTTCCACCATGTGGTCTTCGAAGGCCGATGTGAACTGTACGGTGATGCCGCTGTCGGCGAGTTTTTTCTGCAGTTCGGCTTCCTGGATGTGCAGGATTTCGCGGATATCGGCCTTGGTGAGAGGGTCGAACATGATGATTTCGTCGATACGGTTCAGGAATTCGGGCCGAACGGTCATTTTCAGCACGTCCAGCACCTTTCCGGCGCATTCGTCCAGCAGGCTCCGGCGGGTGGCGATGGCCTGCATGTCCACGCCGTCCACTTCCGGCAGGCGCTCCATGTAGCTCTGGATGATATCGGCCCCGGCGTTGGAGGTCATGATGAGGATGGTGTTCTTGAAGTCCACCGTACGGCCTTTGTTGTCTGTGAGCCGACCATCGTCCAGCACCTGCAGGAGCACGTTGAACACGTCCGGATGGGCTTTCTCAATCTCATCCAGCAGCACTACAGAGTAAGGTTTGCGGCGCACGGCTTCGGTGAGCTGGCCACCCTCGTCGTAACCCACGTATCCCGGAGGCGCACCTACCAGGCGGGAAACGGTGTGCCGCTCCTGGTACTCGCTCATGTCGATACGGGTCATCATGTTCTCGTCGTTGAACAGGAACGCAGCCAGGGCTTTGGCCAGTTCGGTCTTACCCACGCCGGTGGTACCCATGAAGAGGAAAGAGCCGATAGGGCGCTTCTCGTTGGAAAGGCCCGCGCGGTTGCGGCGTACGGCATCGGCCACGGCACGGATGGCCTGCTCCTGACCCACCACGCGCTTGTGCAGTTCGGCCTCCATCCGCAGCAGTTTGTCCTTTTCGCTTTCCAGCATCCGGTTCACGGGGATGCCGGTCCACTTGGCCACTACCTCGGCGATATCCTCGGGCGTAACCGCCTCGGTGACAAGGGGGTCCTTGATGCTTTCCGCCTTGGCGGTGAGCTCGTCGATGCGCTTCTGGGTGGCGGCCATCTTGCCGTAGCGGATTTCGGCCACCTTGGCATAGTCGCCGTTGCGTTCGGCGGTCTTGGCCTGGAGGCCCAGTTCTTCCAACTCCTGGCGGGCTGTCTGCAGGCCATTCAGGGTGTCCTTTTCCTCGTTCCAGCGCTTCATGAGGGTCTCCCGCTGAGCCTGGAGGTCCTTGAGTTCGGCCTCCAGCTTGTCCTTTTTCGCGGACGCGCCTTCGCGCTTGATGGCCTCGCGCTCGATTTCCTTCTGGCGGATGGCCGAATTGAGGTCGTCGATGGGCTCGGGCACGGAATTCATCTCCAGACGCAGCTTGGAAGCAGCTTCGTCCACCAGGTCGATGGCCTTGTCCGGCAGGTAACGGCTGGTAATATAACGGTGCGAAAGGTTCACGGCGGCGATGAGGGCATCGTCCTCGATGCGTACCTTGTGATGGTTTTCGTAGCGCTCCTTCAGGCCGCGCAGGATAGCGATGCTCTCCGCGGGCGAAGGCTCGTCCACCAGCACCATCTGGAATCGGCGCTCCAGGGCTTTATCGGCCTCAAAGTACTTCTGGTACTCGTCCAGGGTGGTGGAGCCGATGGTACGCAGTTCACCGCGGGCCAGGGCCGGCTTCAGGATGTTGGAGGCATCCATGGCGCCGCTGGAGCGGCCTGCGCCCACCAGCGTGTGGATTTCGTCGATGAAGAGGATGATTTCGCCGGCGCTGTCCACCACTTCCTTCACCACGCCCTTCAGACGTTCTTCGAATTCACCTTGATATTTCGCACCCGCGATGAGGGCGCCCATATCCAGGGAATAGACTTTCTTGGATTTCAGGTTTTCAGGCACCTGCCCGTTCACGATGTTCTGGGCGATGCCCTCAGAGATGGCGGTCTTGCCCACGCCGGGCTCGCCCACCAGGATGGGATTGTTCTTGGTCCTGCGGCTGAGGATCTGCAGGACGCGGCGGATTTCGTCGTCCCGACCGATCACGGGGTCCAGTTTACCCTGGGCCGCGCGCTCGTTCAGGTTGATGGCGAAGCGCTCCAGAAAATTGCTGTTGTTATTATTGTCTACCATAATTCAGTTCTCCTTTTGCCCTTATAAACACAATCTCCGTTCCTTTGAGGATTTACTGACAAAATGGCAGACGCGAAACAAACGCAGAAAAAGCCGCCTGTCCGAAGACAAACGGCTAGTAATTAGCTGGTAAGACCGAAATTATTCGGCGATTTCCGGATTCTCCTGAGAGATAGGGAAGGCGGGAGCTTCGTCGGCGGCTTGTTCGGCCTGGTTCAGGATTTCAGTGCTGATGGCTTCGTTGGTGCCGCCACGGGTGTTGCCGCGGGCCACGAAAACGGTGATGATGGAAACCACCAGGATGAAGGCTACCAGATACCAGGTGGCCTTTTCCAGGATGGTGGCCGTCTGGCGCACGCCCAGGGTTTGGTTGGCGGAGGTGAAGTTGGTGGCCAGACCGCCGTCCTTGCCGTTTTGCAGAAGGACGACTGCGATCAGGAGAATGGACGCAATGATGATGAGAACGACCAATACTGTAAACGCTGCATTCATATATTTTTACCTTTTAATTATCCAAATTGTCGATAAGGGTTGCAAAGTAAGCACTTTTTTCCGGGATTTCCAAAATTAGACGCGAATAAATGCGCCTGGCCTCCTCTGTACGGCCCTGTTCGGCAAAAATCCGGGCCAGGGTTTCGGTGGCAAAGCGTTCGGCCATTTCGCTGCCGCCTTCCTCTCCCGAAGCATTATCGGGGCGGGTTTTGGCCGCGAACCGGCTGAAAATATTGTCGCCGCTGCGACGCACTTTGTCGTATTGGGCCTGGGAGAAATAGTCGCCGCCCACTACCCGTACTGAATGGGGTTCCTCCTCCTGGACAGGCGCCGCCGGCTCCAAGTAGGAGTTCAGCAGCATCTGCAGGTCTTTGTCCGAGCAATCGGCCGAGCGGCCCTTGCGGATGAGGGAGGAGATTTTACTGCGATCGGGAACGTACAGTGCCTGGGCCGCAAACTGTTCCTCGCCCCAGTCTTCGCCCATACCGGCCATGCGGCGGCACAGTTCCACACGGGCGGCCCCGTACCAGGGATACAGGTTCACCACCCCTACCAGTTCGTCCAGCAGGAGCGTGTGGATATTAATGTAAGAAGACCCTACCATTGTGCTACCGTTGCGTTAAAGATGTCTTCTACCAGTTTCTCTATGATGGACTCGCACAGACCGGCCTCCACGGCATCCAGGGACATCGTGGCATCGAAGTCTTCGTAGGCGCTGAAACTCTTGTGCTGAAAGTCATCTTCCGGGTATTTCCTGTTGGTGAAATCCACGCTTACAGTGACGGTGAGACGGGTCTGGGAGGCCAGTTCATCGGCCGTGACGGCGGTGGCCTTGGTATCGTAGCCGGTGACTTCGCACACCACTTCCAGGTCTCCGTCCACATCCACCTCTTCCAGGCGGGTGAGCTTGCGGAATTTCTCCTTCAGGGCCTCTGTAAGGTCGTTGGACAGGGAAGGATTCACGCGCAGGGCCCGGTATTCCACATAAGGGATGGTGATGGTTTTCACATCCGGCTGGATGGAGGTGCCGGAAAAGGAATAGATGCCGCAGGCCGATACCAGCAGCACCCCTATCAATATGAGGGTCCAGCGTTTCATTTCTTGCGGTATTCCGGGGGGAGTTTACGGTACAGGGTGCGTTCGCTCATACCCAGTTCCTCGGCCGCCTTCTTGCGGTTGCCGTGGTACTTTTCCAGGGCCTGGCGGATGAGGTCTTCCTCCTTGCGGCGCACGCTCAGGGATTCCTCCTGCTGCGGAAGGGGCTCATAGTCTTCCTGTCCCTGCCATTCGGCCTCTTCCTCCATGGGAACGGAGGGAATCACCGAAGGAGGGGCGGGCAGTTCCCGACGGTCCAGCCGGGCCTTCAGGATGTCCACTTCCTGCTTGAGGTCGAAGATGGCTTTGAAAATGGCCTGGCGTTCGTCTGCGTTAAAGGCCGATGAAGGCTGCGGGCCTTCATACAGCATAGGAAGCGGTTCGCCCTGCTCCTGCGGCATATAAGGCAGCAGTTCCCGGGCACCCAGTTCGATGCGTTGGAGCGTGGGCGTCACCTTCACGGAAATCTGCGCCGTGAGGCTTTGGGTGAAGCCCTGCAGCTGGCGGATGTTGCCGGGCCAGCGGTATTGCTCCAGCAGGCGGATGGCATCCGGCCGAAGGGAGATCTTGCACATGCCGTTCACCTCCGAAAAATCCGAGGTGAACTTGCGGAACAGCAGGTAGATGTCGTTCTTGCGCTCCCGCAGCGGCGGGATGCGGATCTGGGCGGCCGACAGGCGGAAATACAGGTCTTCGCGGAACTTTCCCCTTTTGACGGCCTCGTACAGGTGTACGTTGGTGGCCGCCACTACCCGTACGTCCGTGTGTTCCACTTTGTTGGAACCCACCTTGCGGTATTCGCCGCTCTGGAGCACGCGCAGCAGCAGGGCCTGGCTTTCCAGGGGAAGTTCGGCGATTTCGTCCAGGAAGAGGGTGCCGCCATCGGCCTCCTCAAAATAGCCCTTGCGGGTGTCCGTGGCGCCGGTGAAAGAGCCTTTGACGTGGCCGAAGAGCTCCGAGTTCACCAGTTCCTTGGGCAGCGCGCCGCAGTTCACTACAAAGAAGGAACCCTGCCGGCGGGGGCTGTACTGATGGATGATGCGGGCAAAGCTTTCCTTGCCCACGCCGCTTTCGCCCTGAATGAGGACGCTGAGCCCGGTGGGGGCAAACTTCACCGCCGTCTCCAGCGCCTGGTTCAGCGCGGGATCGTTGCCGATGATGTCGTACTTGTTCTTAAGTGCCTGCAAATCCATAGTCCGGCAAATTTACTAATTTTCCAGCAATTTCCGAACGATTTGCCCAATCTCGGCATTCTCGTGGATGCCGGCAAATTGCTCGGAGCCAGGACCGAAGGCGAAAACCGGAACCATAATGCCGTCGTGTCCCTTGGTGGAAAAATGTACTTTCACCGTGCGATCTTCCAGGCTGCCCTTCAGCAGGGTGAGGCCGCCGGTGCAGTGATCGGCCGTTACCACTACCAGGGTCTGTCCGTCCTTGGCGGCCCATTCCAGCACGTAGCCCAGGGTTTTGTCAAAGTCGAAGAGTTCTTCGCACATCTGGCCCACTTTGCCGCGGTGGGCATAGTCGTCGATCTGGGAGCCTTCGATCATTAGGAAGAAACCTTTCTCATTGTCCAGCAGCTCGATGGCTTTCTTGGTGGTTTCCATGAGCACCGGGCCGCGGTCCAGGGCGGGAGACATGTCGTATTCCTCGAACAGACCCAGGTATTTGTCGCCTTTAGCGGCGGGGACATCGGCCAATTTCTCCACCCAGGTGTAGCCCCTGGCCTTCATTTCCTCGATGAGGTTGCGGCCGTCGGAGCGCTGGTTCCAGAAATGGGTGCCACCGCCGGAAATGAAGTCCACGTTGGCGTCCACATATTGGGCGGCCAGGCCTTCCTCGTCCTTGCGGGAGGGGCCGTGGACGCAGAAATCGGCCGGCGTGGCGTCGTTGATACGACAGGTGACGGTGACGCCCGTTTTCATGCCCTTCACGCGCTTGGCCCACTGGAGGTTGGATTCCACCGGCTGCGCATTCTCATCAATGCCGATATAGCCGTACTTGGTCTTCTGGCCGATAGCCAGCGCCGTGCCGCCGGCGCAGGAATCGGTGATGAGCTGGTCTGTGCAGTAAGTGCGGGAAGCACCCAGGACGGGCATGCGGTCCGTCATGTTCAGTTTGCCGCCGTTGGCCACCCATCCCACGTTCACCTGCTCGAAACCCATGCCGTCGCCGATCAGGAAGATGACGTTCTTGATTTTCTTGCCTTTGGGCTGCTGGACTTCCACGAGGTCATAGGGATTCTCCACCTGGTACTGGTCGTCTTTCTCAAAGTGATAAGTGGCATACTTGGACCGGTTGCGGTCCAGGGAATCGGGGGTCTGGGCACCAGCCCCAACCGCAGCACCTGTCAAAATTGCCCAAAATACCAGTACTTTTTTCATCTCTTTATTTTTCTACTTGTCCATTCCATCCCTCCAGGCCGATCCGGGCCGGCTCCACGCCTTCCGGCAGCACGCACTGCACAGTGCGGCTTTCCCCGGGAAGGAGCGTGACGAAATTGTCGCTCCACAGGGCTCCCGGAATCAGGTTTCCCTGGGCATCCAGCGCCTTGAGGATGTTTTGATAGGCCAGTGCATCGGCCTGATTGGTAAGTGTTATCTCGTAACCGCGTTCCGTCCGCTTCGTTTCCATGGAAAGCCGGACCGGAGGAAGCTGACATACAAACGTGAGCGGAGCATAGTCCAGCAGGGGGATGCCCCACCAGTCGGATTTCTTCCAGTCGTAGGTATTGTGCCTATCCGAAAGGGTGTAGAAGTTATTGGTCTCCAGTTCCGGATTGTCCTGGGAACGCAGTTCCAGATAAACGTAGCCCGGACCGGGAATGTCTGCGAACACCTTCTGCGGTTCCCGGGCCCGGCTTTCAATCACCCGGGTCTCTTCCCGTACCAGGCGGGACTGGGTATCGTACACCTTCAGGCTGGCCGTGAGCGTGGCCTGCTCCACGGCGTCGTTCACGGCGTATACGCAGGCATCGGCATGATTATAGACCAACTGGACCGGACGCAGGGCCTTTTTCACACCGTAATAGCCGGCGGTGGGGATGCCGTACCAGTCGTAGAGCTGCCAATAGAGGCTGGGCCAGGCGCTGTTGAGCATCCATTGCACGATGCCGGTGGTATGGGGCAGGTTGCAGCGGAAGGCCTCGAACATGGCTCGCTCCGCGTCGTAGTCCAGCGCGTGGGCCTTGCGCACATAGTCGTTCAGGTTATCGGCCTTGCCATAAATGCCTTCCATCACCTTGTCCAGGAAGGAGGTGTTGTTCATGTGGGTGGCCGATGCCGTGCAGTGGTAGGCCCAGTTGGGGCCGATGGGCCAGAGGTCTTTTTCGCCCACCATGCGGCGCAGGCTTTCCAGCTGCGGGAGGCTGAGGCCGGGGCCTGTTTCGGTGTTAAATCCGAAGGCGCCACCGTTATTCTTGTCCAGGTACCAATAGTCGGGACCCACATACTCGTAGGGACCTTCCATCTTCATGCCGGAAGGGCCGGCCAGGCTGGTGAGCCCCTTGGCAGAGCATACATAAGGCCGATAATCCAGCTTTTCATACAGGGCCAGGTACTGCTCTTCCAGGCGGGGATTGGGGGTGCGGTCGCTGCCGGTGAGCCAGCCGATAAGGGATGGGTGGTTGCGCAGGCGGATCACCTGGTCGTGGAAATAGCGTACGGCCTGGGCCTCGCTGCGGGGGTCGTTGATGCAGCCGTAGCCCGGGGTTTCCGGCAGGCCACAATAGTCTTCCCACTCCCATTGGCAGCTCCAGCCCACCAGGGCCAAGATGCCCATTTTGTCGCAGAGGTCGTAGATGTAATCGTCTTTGCTCCAGATGTTTTCGAAGCGGATGCAGTTCAGGCCCATGTCGCAGACCAGGTCCATTTGGGCCTTCACGCTTTCGGGCGTATCCTGGAAGAAGATGTCATCGGTCCAGCCACCCGCCTTGATGAGCACTTCCTTGCCGTTCAGGATGAACTGGCGGTGGCCTTCTGCGTCTACTATTCCTTCAATGCTGCGGATACCGAAATCCACGCCCTTGCTGTGGCTCGCGCGGCCGTCTTTTTCAAACGCAACGTCCAGATGGTACATTTCGGGCGAGCCCATTTCGCGGGTCCACCAGATGCGGGGGCTTTCTACGGTTTCCACCACGGTAAGCGTCCGGGGTTCGCCGGCTGCCAGTTGGACGGGGATGGAGAAAGCGCCGCTGTCGTACTTACCGTTCAGCACGCCTTCCACCGGCGCGGCGCTGCGGTTCACGAGGGCAACGGTGATTTCCAGTTTTGCCTGCGAAAGGTTGGCGGGATCCACCAGGGGCTTCACGAAGACGTCCTGCACCTGCACGTCGGGCGTGGAAATGAGGGTCACCGGCCGCAGGATGCCCATGCTTTCGTCCAGCGGACGGGGGTTCCAGTCCACGAAGCCGTGGTTCAGGTCGCCGGGCTGAGCACGCCGGAGGGTTACTTTGAGCGTATTCTCCCGCTGGGCCAGGGCCGTAATGTCGAATTCCCGGACGCAGAAGGCGCCGAAAGTGGTATCGGCCGATGCGATTTTAACGCCGTTCAGTTCTATGTCGGCATAGAAATTCAGACCGTCGAAGCGCAGGACGTGGGATTTGCCTTTATCGGCCCGGAAATGGGTGGTAAATACCCAGGGCGTGTCGAAGGGTGTCCGGTCCAGCTGTTTGTAGCGGTCCTGTTCCAGGATATCCTGCCCAAAGATGCCGGCCTCATTCAAGGCGCCGGCCACCGTACAGGGGACGGTCACTTCATAACAGGTGGAAGAGCCCTCCTGCTGCAGGGTCCAATGGGTCAGGGGGCCGACTGTTTCCACCGGTCCGCAGGCTATGACAAACATAGAAAGGATAGGAAAAAGCCGTTTAAGCATAGGATGAATTTTGAGTCACTTTTTATCTTTACAAAATTGGGAATTATTTTTGAATTGTGTATATTTGCGAAATAAGGAAATGACAATTATTACACACTCTTTTATGAAAAAAACCTTATTCTTCTTCCTCGCCGGCGTACTGGCAGTAGCCTGCGCCTCCCCCGAGAAAATGGCCAAGATGGCCGAAAATGTTAAAGTCAGCTGCAATCCCGCCGTCCTGGAGGTGGTAAACGGCACCATCGACGCCACCGTCAGTGTCACCTACCCTGAGGATTACTTCAATCCCAAGGTGATCATGGAGGTAACTCCCGTGATTGTGTATGAAGGAGGCGAAGCCGCCATGAAGCCCTTCAAATATCAGGGCGAAAAAGTGAAGGACAATTACAAAGTAATCTCTTCCAAGGGACAGAAAGTCACCGAAAAAATCCACTTCGACTATGTGGAAGGCATGGAGAAGAGCTATCTGGAGCTCCGCGGCAAGGTGATTGCCGGTAAAAAGACCGTGAACCTGCCCACCAAGAAAGTGGCCGATGGCGCCAACACCACCTACATGCTGGTGAAGGATGCCGGCACCGTAACTCCCAAGGCCGACAACTACCAGGAAGTGATCTCCAGCACCACCGAAGGCCAGATCAAATACCTGATCAACAGCTCGGATGTGCGCAATTCAGAGCTGAAGGGTGAGTCCGTGAAGGATTTCCTGGCCGCCCTGGACAAGATTGCCGCCGATGAACGCACCAATGTCACCAGCACCGAAATCGTGGCCTATGCCTCCCCGGACGGCGCCCTGGACAAGAACGAACAGCTGTCCGACAAACGTTCCGCATCGGCCTCCAAGGCTTGGGACAAAGTGACCAAGGGCCACGAAGCCGCCGATCCCACCGTCCGCAGCGTGGGCGAAGACTGGGAAGGCTTCCAGCAGCTGGTTTCCCAGAGCAACCTGGAAGACAAAGACCTGATCCTGCGCGTTTTGAGCATGTACTCAGACCCTGCCGTACGTGAGAACGAAATCCGCAACATGTCCCAGGTGTTTACCGCCCTCAAGGGCGAAGTGCTGCCGGAACTGCGCCGTGCCCGCCTCATCGCCAACGTGGAATTCAAGAACTACACCAACGAAGAACTCCTGGACCTCCTGAAGAACAACGAGTCCCTCCTGGACGAGGAAGCCCTCCTGCGTGTTGCTTCCCTGGTACGCAGCAACGATCAGAAGGAAGAAATCTACAAGAAGGCCATCAACAAGTTTAACAGCGAGCGTGCCAAATTCAACCTGGCCGCCCTGTATCTGGCACAAGGCAAGGACGCCAAGGCCGAAGCCGGTTTGAGCGAACTCAACGCCGCGGATCCGGACGTGATCAACGCCAAGGGTGTGATCGCCCTCCACAAGGAAGATTACAAGGCCGCCGAGCAAGCCTTCCGCAAAGCCGGCACCGACGACGCCAAGGCCAATCTGGGCATTGTGCTCATCCTCACCGGACAGTATGAGGAAGCCGCCCAGGTGCTCAAAGACCCGAAGGGCTGCTGCAACAACTCCGTCCTGGCCTACATCCTCACCGACCAGTTGGAGAAGGCTGCTGCCACCGCCCACTGCAAGGATCCCCGGGTACAGTACCTGAAAGCCATCATCTGCGCCCGTCAGGGCGACGCCGACGGTGTCAAATCCAACCTGGAGAAAGCCTACAAGAACCCGGCCCTGAAAGAGCGTGCCGCCAAGGACATCGAGTTCGCCGCTTACACCCTCTAAACCTTGAAGAACGGTTACTTACTGGACATCATCTTCTGCATCATCCTGATGCCGGGGATGATGTTCCTTTTCCCCGTGGGAGAATGGCTGCAATGGCATCCTAGCTATGTGGCCATTTACATTCTGTGGGTCTATGGCGTCTGGCTGCTGTGCCGCAAGGTCCTGGGACCGCTGTTGCACCGCGGCTGGCGGGGCGGTCTCACGGTGGCCAGCGCCCTGTTCCTGCTGGCCGCCGCCACTTTCCTGATGAGCCTCACGCCGGTCTCATTCCCGGAAGCGGAGAATGTGATCGGGAGAATCGCCCAGCATGAACGGGCCATGTGGGTCCTGCTGCTCACCGCCATCGCCAACGGTATCCCGGTGGGCTTCTATCGGGCGCAGTACAAGGAAATGGACCAGCAGAAAACGGAAAGCGAAACGGAGCGCAAGGCCCGGGTAGCGCTGGAAGCCCGCCGCGCAGAGGCCGATACCGGGGAAGAAGTGCAGGTGAAGGCCGGCTACAAGACCATCCACATTCCCCTGTCCACCATCCAGTACATTTCCGGGCGGAACAATTATGCCTGCTTCCACCTGGACAACCGCGACGACGTGGTTTCCCAGATTCCCCTGAAAGACATCCTGTCGCAGCTGCCGGAGGGCCGTTTCGTGCGCATCCACCGCTCCTATATCGTACCTGTCTGGCGCATTGACAAGCGCAGTGCCACACAGGTGGTCCTGCTGGGAGTGGATACTCCCCTGCCCGTGGGTCGCGCCCACAAAGACAACTTGAAAAACAATGGCTAAAGATTTCTATGCAACCCGGTCCACGGCGTGGTGGAAGGTAGCTATTGCCATGATCGGCTCCTGCCTTTCGGGCGTCACCTTCGTGTCGGTACCGGGTATGGTGGGCAGCGTGGGTTTCGGCTACCTGCAAATGTGCCTGGGCTTTTTCCTGGGCTATCTGGTAATCGCCTTCGTACTCACGCCGCTGTATTTCCGGCTCAATGTGGTTTCGGTGTACGAATACCTGGCCAAGCGTTTCGGCACGGCTTCACACAAGACCGGCGCCTGGTTCTTCTTCCTTTCCAAGATGCTGGGGGCTTCGGTTCGGCTCTTCCTTATGATTGCCACCTTGCAGTTGCTGGTGGCCGGCCCGGCGGGCATTCCTTTCTGGGTGACGGTGCTGGTGATCGTGGCGCTGGAATGGCTGTACACCGTGCGCGGAGGCGTGCGGGCGGTCATCGGCCTGGACATTGTGAAGACGGTGGCCATGCTGGTGGCCGTGATCCTGTGCCTGGTGCTTATCGGCCGCGAAGTGGGCAAGCCGGACACCTCCCTCATGCGGGTGTTCTACTTTGACGATGTGAACCATCCGCAGTTCTTCTGGAAGCAGCTGCTGGGCGGCCTGTTCACCGTGGTGGCGGCTACGGGCCTGGACCAGGACATGATGCAGCGCACGCTGGCCTGCAAGAACGTACGCGATTCTCAGAAGAACCTGATGGTGTCCATCCTGTTGCAGATTGTTTCCATTACGCTCTTCCTCTTCCTGGGCGTTTACCTGTATCAGTTCGCCGGCCTGCACGGGCTGGAAGCCAAGGGCGATGCCCTGTTCCCGGAAGTCACCTGGAGCGGCCTGCTGCCGGCCTCCGGCTTGGTGGCTACGCTCTTTATCGTGGGACTGGTAATGGCGGGCTTTCCGGCCGGTGGAAGTGCGTTGACCGCCTTAACCACGTCGTTTACCATTGATTTATTGGGCGGGAAAGACCAGCATCGCACGTGGGTACATACGGGAATGGCCGTTCTGATGGCCATCTGTATCCTGGTCTTCAATGCACTCAACAACACTTCCGTGATTGACGCGGTGTATCGGCTGGCCAGCTATACCTACGGACCCATCCTGGGCCTGTTCACTTTCGGCCTGTGCTGCAAAGCACCTGTAAGGGACCGCTGGGTACCGTTGGTAGCCTTGGCCGCTCCCCTGCTGTGCCTGGTGCTGGACCTGCACTCCGTCCAGTGGTTTAACGGCTATCATTTCAGCTACGAACTCCTGCCGCTGAACGCCGCTTTCACCATCCTGGGCCTGTGCTGTCTGATTAAGAAGAAATAAGAAGCTAATCTTTTCTGGGCACTCTTTTGGCAGGACTGATGGCCCCGACGGGGCAGACCAGCCGGCAAAGGAGGCAGCCCACGCATTTCTGGCCGTTTACGTGCGGCTTGCGGTCTTCGCCGAAGGAGATGGCCTGGTGGCCGCCGTCCATGCAGGAAGTATAGCAGCGGCCGCAGCCAATGCACTTTTCCCGGTCCATCTTGGGATAGACCACCGTCTCGCGGTCCAGATCCGAGGGCAGGTAGAATTGAGGCAGGCGCTCACCCACCAGTTCATCCAGGTTGGACATGCCTTTATCGGCCATATACTGCTGCATGCCGGCTATCATGTCTTCGATGATGCGATAACCGTACTGCATTACGGCCGTGCACACCTGCACGTTGCGGCAGCCCAGCTGGATGAATTCCAGGGCGTCGCGCCAGGTCTCGATGCCGCCCACGCCGCTGTACTGGATTTTCTTTATCATGGGGTTCTTCACCATGGCCAGGATATGGCGCAGGGCGATGGGCTTGATGGCCCGGCCGGAATAACCGGAGCCCGTCTGGGAACCGCTGACATCGGAACCCTTTCCCAGGGTAACGCTCTTGATGGTGTTGATGGCCGATATAGCATCGGCGCCAGCAAAGTAGGCGGCCATGGCCGGCTCCGAGATGTGGGCGATATTGGGCGTCATCTTGGGGATCACGGGGATCTTGACGCTTCGCTTGACATTGGCCGTGAAGAAGGTAACCAGTTCCGGGTCCTGACCTACGTCGCTGCCCATACCCGTCATACGCATCTGCGGACAGGAGAAATTGAGTTCTACGGCATCGCAGCCGGCTTCTTCGGCCATCTTGGCCAGCAGCTCCCAGTCTTCCTCCGTCTGGCCCATGATGGAGGCCACGATCATTTTGTTGGGGAAATTCTGCTTGAGCTGCTTCAGGATTTCAAAGTCCGTGGCCACCGGATTCTCACTCAGCTGCTCCATATTGCGGAAGCCGATGATTTCCCCGCGGTTGCCCGTCTTATATACGGCGTCGAAGCGTGGAGACACTTCCCGGATTTCCTGCAGGCAGATGGTTTTGTAGAACACACCGCCCCAGCTGGCCTCCAGGGCCCGCGCTACCATATCATAATTGGTACAAACGGCCGATGATGCCAGGAAGAAGGGGTTCTCGCAGCGGAAGCCGCAGAAATCGATGGCCAGGGAAGGTTTCTGGCTATTGGCCGATACCGGCGGCAGAGCCCGGACCATTTCCCGGATACGGATGGGATAATCGTAGTGGATGCAGGCCTTTTCGGCGGCTTCCAGATCGGCCTCATCGGCCTTTTCCACCCATTGGCGCGCTATGGCTTCGTTGCCAAAGCGGACGGCCCGGACGGCTCTGGCCGGGTCTCCTTTCTTACAGGCCTTGCTGCACGGCGCATCGGCGCAAAACAGGCAACGGGCAGCTTCTTCCTGAATGTTGATCATATTGGGGAGGTTATTAGAATTTCCACTTGGCGCCGATGATGAAGAACCGGCGGTTGCTACGCACTTCCTCTATCCAGAATTCCTGCGTCTCTTCCGATTCGAAACTGCTTTCCCTGGGCGTATCCAGCAGGTCGCGGCCTTCCAGATATAGCGAGAAGCGCTTGAAATCCTTCTGGACTCGGGCGTTAAGTTCGCAATATTGTTTGAAGATGGTGAAGAAAGTGGCCACCTTACTCTGGTACTTGGCGTTGAGTCCCATGGTCCAGCCTTTGCCCAGGTTGGCAGAGATATCGCCGGTCAGCTTCCAGTCGAAGCTATTCTTGATGGCGCCGTTGCTATTGGCGATACGGCGCGACTGGTTGTAGGTGATGCCCAGATTGGCCGTGATGATCTTTCCGCGCCAACCCAGGTTTTCCGAAAGTCCCAGAGAGTGGCTGCTGGCCGAATTGAGCCATTTGAACACCTTGTACTGACGCCCATCGATCTCTTCGTTGGTCCAGGTCTGGTCAATTTCATCCACTACACGCTTGTAGCCCACCCCTGTTTTTGAAATGAAACGCTTGTACTTGAGTTCATAATTGAGCGTATACTGCCGTGTCTGGGGGGACCTGAGTCCTTCGTTGCCCCGGTACAGCTGATCCAGATAGCCGGCGGAGCGGTCGTACCAGCAAATTTTCAGATAGTCCGGATGGCTGACGCTCATCTGGTTGGAAAGGGTGAGGGAATGGACGGGAGAAATGGTCCACTTCACGTGGGCTTTCCCCACCGGATACACACCCTTTATGTTCAGCGGCTGTTTATGGGTTTCATCGTTCAGCCTGCGGCCGTACACCTGGGCGGCATAATCGGCGTGCGCCTCCAGGCTTTTCCAGCGGAAATCGGCCGTAAAATAGGGCTCCGCCCACAGGCTCAGGTAATTGAAACTTTCCCTCAGACGGGTGGAGTCCCGCCAGATTTCCTCTTCCTCCTCCAGGGAAACATTGATGCGGGTGGCACCGCTGTTTTCGTCCAGGGAGTGCCGGACGGCAAGGCGGCCGCCAGGGGAGATTTTCAAGTTGATCTCATCGTCGCGAAGGGTTCGCTGCCAATGGATGTCCCCATCTATGTCGAAATCATAGCTCTGGGGCGTAATCCTGTATTTCCATCCATAACCGGAAATGTCCTCGATATCCACAGCCGTGCCGCTTCCGGTAGGATCTCCCGTTTTGAACACGATCCAGGTATTGATCCTGTCGCTGCCCACGGCCTGGAGTTTAAGGGAACTGCGCAGGATACTGCGTCCCGAGTCGAAACTGCGGAAGGTCTTGAGCCCGGTCTCCAGCTTGTGCTCGTTCATTTTGGGGATCTCATAATAATAGGACATGTTTTCCATCTCCTCCACGCTGCCGTCGAACGTCATGGAGTGGTTCTGTGCCCTGTCGTTCTTATACTGGTACAGAATCCAGGTGTTATAATTCCTGCGGGAATCCGGCGTCCAAATAAAATCCGATTTAATGCTGGTGGAAAGGGGTTGGGTGCGAGCCGCCTTGTAGGTGATGTTCAGCTTCCCGTTTTTATAGGCCATACGGGCGTTGTCCGTGGTCTTGGGTTCCCATTTGCCATCCACGGTGGTGATCCAACTGAACTTTTCTTTCTTGTAATTCAGCTGGAACTTCCCTTGCGTGAGTCCGTGGAACATGGGTTTGTCATCGGTAATGAGGCTGCCTTCCATGCCGCCCAGACCGGCCGATAAATCCACACTGCCGCTCCACTGCGCCCGTAGCGGGACGCAGCAGAGCAAAAGGACCAGACAGAGAATCTTACTTTTCATCGTGAATCAGGTGTACATCGCACTGCGGGAACGGGATGGTGATGCCGGCATTGTTCAGGGCTTCGTAAATCACCTCCTTGGCACGGTCAATGTAGCCGATCCTTTCGGCCACCAGCACATATTGTTTCACGGCAATATTGACGGAACTGTCGGCCATATCGGCCACTACCACGTTAAAGCCATACTTGGGCTCCACGATATCCCGGCCGTAACGGTCCTTGGTCTGCACTTGTTTCATAGCCTCCTGCAGCACCTCACGTACTTTCTTGACATCGGTCCCATAGGCCACGCCGCAAATGATCTTGGTGAATTCGTAAGAGTTGTTGCGGGTGAGGTTGTTGAAGTTCTTGCCGAAGAGGGCGGCGTTCAGGAAGGACATTTCCGTTCCGTCCAGGGTTTCCACCACCACGCACTGGTAGTTGATGGCTACCACGCGTCCACGCACGCCGTCGCACTCGATCCAGTCGCCCACCATCAGGCGGCCGCCCATGAGCTGGATACCGTAAATGAAGTTGTTCAGGATATCCTTG